>JAPPHK010000248.1 GCA_028820795.1 Nitrospinota bacterium
GGCTGGTTTCCTTGCCGATGAATCTGGATTCATGGCTCGATGACAACGGCTTGACCGAAAGTGTCGCCGAAGCCCGGAAAATGTATCGAGGGGTGGGACAAGAGCATCATTTGTTCGAGTTGATTCGTCGTTTGGCGGCGATTGAAGGGTTGAGAAATTCGATTCAAGCCGGAGAGGAAATTGAGCGAATTTCGGTATGGGAGAATATGCAGGCCGGTTTAATGAAAAGCCTAGGTGGCGTCATGAGCGGTATTACGCCCTGGGAGTCGGAAATCATGCGACCCGCGCCGCCACTTTTCATTTCTTTGCTTGCATGGGCGAGCAAACTCCAGTTGCTGGATGAGGGCGAAACGCCCACGGCGTATCCCGGCCGGGAGAGATTGCCTGACTGGATGAAAGATTTTTTGAGTGCACAACATCAGGATGGCGATATGCTCTCTTCATCGAGGTTCACCGTGGGTGGTGAGACTTATATCGTGGCCGGTGTCGATGCTTCCGCTCCTTCTGAACTTCTTTCCGTCGTCATCGATGCACCTGAACGGAGGGATTCGACTACGCTGGCCTTGCGCATTCGATTCGGAGATGGGACGAAAAAATCGTTTCCATACGATCTGGAGAACGGGCGAGACCTTCTGAAGGCGCTCTATATGTCGGAGCAGGATGATGTTCGACTGGACGTCATCGTCCGGGGGGCGGACAAGGTTTGGCGTTTCGGGAAGTCTTTGTACCTGGTGATGACGCAAGAGCATCGTGAGATTTGGATGCGGCGTCTCCTTTCTTTTTTGGAAGAAAAGTTTGGAAGTGATGAAGACAGAATTCGCTTGGAAATACTAAGGGGCATAAGATAGGAAAATGAAAAGTGAAAGTGAAGTTCGTGAATCAGAGACATTTTAATATCCCTTAGAAAAATGTTCGCTTATGCCCGCACCCTCCAGACGAGTAATACCGCAATGAGCCGACTGGCTGCCATGGCCGTGAATACCCAGAACCACCCGTTTGAAATCGCCAGAGACAGCCATCCAAAGAATATGGCTTGTAGCGCGCCATAAATGTACCCGTGAGCATCCAACACGCCGGCCGCTGTTCCAGCCAGCCGCCTGCCCGCCAAGTCAACTCCTAACGCTTGGACAGTGGACATGTTTACGCAAAAACCACCGACGATGAGCAAAATGACGGCGAGAGGGATGTTATCAGCAGGCGCATAGGCGATTCCCACCATCGCGGCGGCGCTTAGAAAGGCCGCGAGTATGATCACGATGGAGCGATTGCTCTTGAAGAATCGATCGGAAATAATTCCGCCGAATATGGGTCCGAATAGATACCCCAATGGATAGGCGAAAGTCAGCAAACCCATCTCTTTTAAATTGAATCCACCCACCTGGGCGTAATACAAGGGCGCCCAGGAGACGACGCCGTAGCGAACCACGTTGTCCAGCCCTTTCACGTGACACGCCAAAAAAAAGCGCAAATTGGTCATCAGATGCAAGTACGCCTTCAGTCCATGTTCACTCTCGCTGCCTGCCGTTTCTGCTTCGCGGGATACGTCATCTGATTCTATATACTCAGGGAGGTTTAGTTCAGAGGGTTTGTCCTTGGCGATAAAATAAAAAATAATTCCCAAAACGGCAATGATCAAAGGAGGGTAGCGAATCGCGGCTCTCCAGCCATATTGCGCTGCCGACCAGGGGACGACCGCCCAAACGATGAGGAGCGCTATGCCTGCAGCTGTTCCCACGAGACCAATCGCTTGTCCCCGTTCGCGCCTTGGCCACCATTGCGCCACAAGGCCGAGTCCGGGTCCCCATGTTGCCGCGTTCACGAAACCGACCACCGCCCAGGGTATGGCGAGTGTGGATATGGAGTTTCCAAAGCTCGCGATGAAGTTGAACAACGAAGTGGTGATGGCGGCGAAGAGAATGGTGTTTTTGTAGCCTACCTTTTCCGCGATTCTACCGAAGATTAGGTCGCCAAAGGCAAAACCCCAAAACATCCAGGAATTGATCCATCCGGTATCGACTCGCGTGATGCCCAGATCCTGGATGACCGCGTATTGCACCAGACTGAAGTTGAATCTGCCCAGATAGTTGAACGCATAGAAAACGCAAAAGGCGATGAGAATTCGCCATTTCCACCTGTGAAACTCAGGCGGCAGGTCATGATATTCGACCTGAGCGGAGTTTCTTCGTTCGTTCATGTTTAAAGGGTCGCTTCGGTGGAGCCGAAACGCCGTATGAAGTACGAGATCACATTCGCCATCTGTAGATGTCTCGGAGTTTGCAAGAAGAATTACTCACTATATATGAAGAAACGAAGCAATCGATGATTTCCGTATTTGTTTATTTTTCAAACTCTAGTAGATGATAGTTCTTCTTTCCCTTGCGAAGCAGGATGTATTGCCCGAACAAAGTATCCTTGGCCGAAAGCGTGCTCGTCTCAGCGCTGACGGGATGATTGTTTGCATAGATGCCCCCACCTTTTAGGTCATTTCGCGCGAGGGATTTCGACTTGCAAAGTCCGGTTTCCACCAGAAGATCAATCAACGGATACGGAGGCGCTCCCGATTTCCGGGTTCTCGGTATTTCCTCCGCTAGTGAGAGCAAATCATTTTCCTCGATATCATCGAGTTGAGCGCCAAAAAGAATCCTGGCGGCGCGCTCCGCGCTGCGCGCCGCGCCGGCGCCATGTACGAGCGTCGTCAATTCCTGCGAGAGGCGGCGTTGTCCGGCTCGTTTCTCCGGAGATTTGAGGTGTTCTTTCTCGATTTCATCAATCTCTTCAAGTGGCAGAAAGGTGAAATATCGTAAAAACCTGCCGACGTCCCTGTCATCCGTCTGAATCCAGTATTGCGAGAATCGGTAAGGACTGGTTCGCTTCGGGTCCAGCCAGATATTTCCTTCTTCCGTTTTGCCGAATTTCCTGCCGTCGGAAGTCGTGATGAGCGGGAAGGTCATACCGAATGCGGATTTTCCGTGAACGCGTCGGATGAGCTCGATCCCCGCCGTGATGTTGCCCCACTGATCGGAACCGCCGATTTGCAGGGCGCAATTCTCTTTTTCAAACAGTTGGAGAAAGTCATACGCCTGAAGCGCCATATAGCTGAACTCGGTGTATGAAATACCTGCATCGGCGATGCGTGATTTTACCGATTCTTTCGCCATCATGTAGCCGACAGAAAAGTGCTTGCCCACGTCCCGGAAAAAATCGATGAGGCGGACCTCGCTCAGCCATTCCGCGTTGTTCACCATGAGCGCGGAATTCGGCCCCGCATCGAAATCCAGGAACTTTTCGAGTTGGACTCTGATTCCCTTGAGGTTGTGTTCGAGAATTTCTGCGTCCAGGAGGTTTCTCTCTTCCGATTTTCCCGAGGGGTCTCCTATCATCCCGGTTCCGCCGCCGATGACGGCAATGGGTCGGTGGCCCGCGTGTTGAAAGCGCATCAGCCCTAGAATGGGCATCAAATTGCCGATATGCAAACTGTCGGACGTTGGGTCGAATCCACAATAGAGGCTGACTCCGCCTTTACCCAGCATGCTCGACATTTCCGTCTGGTCCGTGTGATCGTGGATCAAACCGCGGCGTTTCAGTTCTTCAAACAAATTCATGGGCGCTCCCCACGGTGTTCTTGCCGTATTTGAGGCGGCTTGAGGATGATTCACCAACGAGAATGCTATCCTTCAGCCGATATTGTATCTTACTCGATATATATCAGGAGAGGGGGCAAGCTGAAAGTTGTACGCCGGCTTTTGGCATAATCAAGATGACGCTTCGCTTTGACTTTCATGGGAAAAAAGTTCTTCTGACGGGTGCCACGGGAGACGTGGGCAAAGCGCTCGTTCAGGGATTTCTGGAATCGGGCGCAAAACTCGTCGCAACGGGGCGTAGTCCAGAGAAACTACATCTCATCGAAGGTTCCGAGGAGATGCTGAAAAAATTGCCCTGTGATTTCGAGAATTTCGCTGAATTGAAAGCCATGCTCGAAGAAGCAATCACATGGCTGGGCGGATGCGACATCCTGGTTTGCACGACTGCGGACATGCTGGTGAAAGACCCGTTCTTGCTCGATGAATCCGATTGGAGACGCGCTCTTGGCGTGAATCTCCTGGCGCCTTATTTTTGCATTCAAGGCGCAATGCCAGCGCTCATGGATTCTCCGGCTGGACGGATTATCCTGTTCGGCTCCGGGGCTGGAAAATCGGGGGGACTGGGCCATAATCTCACGTATGGCGCTTCAAAAGGTGGCATTTTAGCCATGACGTTCAACCTCGCTCGCGAATTGGCGAAAACCAGAGTTACGGTGAATTGCCTGGTACCTGGACCGATTGACGGACCATTGATGCGGGAGTTTGGGCCGGATTTGTACAGCAAGGCGTTGGCGAAGCACCCGATGGGAAGATTCGCCAAGGCTTCTGAATTGGTGCCGGCCACTTTGTTTCTCGCTAGTGAAGAAGCCGCGCATATCACCGGAGAAGCGCTGGACGTAAACGGGGGTTATTTTACGGATTAGGGGTTTAGGCACTGGATGCAGGGGCGATACGCAGGAATCTTTTCAAGATAATATCGAGAGTAGGAGTTGATTTTGCACGATAAAACATCAAGTAAGGAAGAATCGGGGTGAGTACCTTTGAAATCGAAGGGGTGTCCCTGCACCTGAGCGGGCGCACCGATTCCGACCAGGCGTGGATCGGTCAGGCGGAGGTGCTGCGACAGCTTCTGGCCTGCTGGATGATCGTGGCGGAGGAGGACTTTTCACTTTCTCCAAGAATCGTCGGTCCCCCCGGAATCGGGAAGACGACGCTGGCGATGGCGGCGGCACGGGAGAGAAACCAGGAATTGTTCATATTTCAGGGCACTTCCGATACCCGCCCGGAGGACCTCTTGATCACGCCCGTCCTGGCGGAATCGGGGAAAATCGCCTATCACGCATCCCCTCTGGTCACGGCCATGATCAGAGGAGGCGTCTGTGTGCTGGATGAGGGTAACCGGATGAGCGAGAAAAGTTGGGCGTCACTGGCTCCGTTGCTCGACCATCGCCGCTATGTGGAGTCCATCGTGGCCGGTGTAACGATAATGGCGCATCCGGATTTTCGTTGTTGCGTGACAATGAATGAAGATGCCTCGACATACGAAGTGCCCGATTACATCCTCTCGAGACTCCAACCCACATTGGAGCTTGAATTCCCGAACAAAAAAGATGAAATTGCCATCCTGAAGTATCACTTGCCGTTTGCTCCCAGTGAGATGTTGGCCTTGACGGTGGAGTTTTTGCAGGAAGCCCATGAACTGGACCTCGAGTATTCTCCTCGTGATGGAATCCACATTCTTCAATACGCCCTGAAACGTCTTGCACAGGACCCGGAGCATCCACTCTCTCGAGACGAAGCGTGGCGAGAAGCGCTCGCCAAGGTTTTGGGAGATGACGCATTGGACCTGAAAAGCCTTGCGCAAAGAAGACGGCAAGCCCTCGGCGACGAACCCCCGCCACTTGATTTCGGCGATATTTTCTTTGGTGGCGACAGCCCCTTGCACCCTGATCGAGACGATTGATTCATGGGCGCAAATGATTTCCTGAACATCACCGATCGAATCAGTGTATTGCCCGTCATCCACGGGTCGGGAGACTTCGCCGTCGAAGTGCGCGACAGGATTTTGAAACTAGAACCCGACTGCGTCGCGATTCCATTACCGCCGTCTTTTCAAGATGAGGTGGAAGCCGGTGTAGATGGTCTCCCATTTGTTTCCATGGTGTCGGTGAATGAAGATGATCCATCGTATCTCAGGGATGAAGAAGCGCTGTTTGATGAAACGTGGGAGCAGGAGAAGCGGCCGGAAGATGGATTGGACGCTGAAGATGAGCCTTCGGCGGATGAAACCAATTTGTCTTCTTATAACTATGTGCCCATCGACCCTTGCCAACCCGTGATTTCCGCTCTCCGAGTGGCTATGGGAGAGCGTATCCCCAGAGTATTCATCGATTTGGAAGTAGAGCGTTTTCAGCAGGACTTTCACACGCTGCCGGATCCATATGCGCTGAAAAAAGTGCCGATGGAAGCTTTCGCCGCCTCTCTTTTGACTGTGGCGCCCAAACCCTCTGGTTCGTCGCAGCGCGCCGCGAGAATTCGCTGGATGGCCGACGCCTTGCTGGAACTCGAAGCGCGATACAAGCGTATCGTCTTTATATGTTCTGCGATGGATTGGCCCTGGATTCGCTTGGCCTGTCTGGAAGGGCCATCGGGTGAGGAGAAATTATTCGAGCTCCATTCGGGCGTATCTCTCAATCCACCCCGAAGGCATGGGGTATCGGAAGATACCCTGGCCTTCCTCTTGGGGGAGTTCCCCTATCTGACGTATCTGTACGAGAAAAAACGCGAAGAATTCATGGGGGACTCCAACCTTTCCATCGACGGCGTTAAGGAGCTCCTCCTAGAGGCGAGAGAGTTGTGGTTGAAAGAACTTCGGCCCTCGCAAAACTGGGTGACGCCTCAAAGACTCCAGATATTCTTGCAATACGTCCGGAATTTGACGCTCCAGGGAAGGAGGTTGACGCCGGATTTATTTACTCTCGTCCTTGCCGCCAAGCAGACCGCGGGCGATGCTTTCGCATTGTCGCTGATTGAAGTTGCACGAAAATATCCCTATCAGCGTGAAGCTCCCGAATTCGGTGAAGACGAATTTGTTCATGTAGGCGTAGATCGGGCGGTATTCCCTGATGGAGATGTCGGGACGCTCAAGAGCCGCCTGGGTGGTTCGGCCGTCGTTTGGAGGAGGGTTTCCCTCAAACCGAAGCCCACACCGTTTGAAAAGCGCGAATGGGCCCAGAGGTGGAATCCTTTCGGCATGTGTTCCTGGCCGCCGGAAGATGACGCCATAGAAAGCTTTCATACCCACGTGCGTGAACAGGCCAAGGCATTATTGGGAGAAGACTTGGCTCGCACCGAGAAATTCTCGACATCGATAAAAGACGGGCTCGATATCAGGGAAACGCTCCGCAACTGGCATACGGGCGACCTCTATGTAAAGGAAATTCCCCCCGCGCGAGGAAATCTGGAGGTCGTCGTCTTTTTGTTCGATACGTCCGCCGACCCCGAGAAGTATTCATGGCGTACGATGTGGTACGCCGAACACGAGCAGGAATCGACACTCTGCATGTATGCGACCCCGTTTGGGGACAATTTGGTTGGTCCCGGTATCGCGGAATCGCGATATGGCGGTGCGTTCTTTGTTTTTCCTCCTCGACATGTCGAGGACGTCTGGCGGGATCCGCGCTTTCACTACGCACAGACACTGGAGGAGCGATTGATCGCAGGGGCTTGTTTTCATTCGAGAGAGCGATTCATCGCTCTGGTGAGTCCGTTGCCACCCAATTCTCGCTGGCGGCGGATTGCGCGGTTGCATAACAAACATTTGATTCATATTCCCATTGGTCGTTTTTCCGGTGAAACTATCGCCCGCATACGTCGGTTTCATGTTCTGAACGGGAAAAGTATCAGAAGCTATGCGGCTCGATTCATACGGGAAATGTAATCCTTGCGGTTTTCTTGAGATTGACTCGTTTTACTTTCGTAAGAAGAAGTGGGGAGTTAGGATGTTCAACTTCTGCTAGACTCAAAAGGTCGTTTCACTGGGAATCGCCTACTCCAATGGAGGAGTAAATTTAATGGATGCGCAGGAACTATTTTCTAGGTTTCCGGAAATACCAGCGGATTTGCATGACGAGGAAGTACTGGCTCGATTTGCCGAGGTTTTTGGCGATCCCCTCTCTATCGCTCAAAAGCCCTCGGCTTGCTCCACGGAGTATGACGCCGGAAACCACTATTATATGAAACTCATCAACCCGATAGGTATCTATCGCCTGGGACTGATGAAACGCGAGATGCTGCTCTCACAAGTAGCCGGACTGATAGATAAACAACTGGCGGACCCGAGGTTTCATGAATCACTCGTGCCGCCCGATGCAGTTGCGAGAGAGATCAGGGGTCCCGGCTGTGAATGATGATGGCCCATTCGGCATTCCCCTCGTCATGTTTGTGCTGTGGATGAGGGGAATTCCTAGGTGAGGGGAAGTAGTCGATTTATGATGCGGGTCTGATATATGCAGTCTATCTCCAAAATCGATCTTGTAGGCGCATTCGCCAAGGAGTTCCTTGACGCGCCGGATGAAGTGAAAGTCATCGGTGTGTTTCGCAGAAGTTTGTATGTGGAGAATTTCTCCGGACGGCTCGCGTGCATCGGAGGGCGGTGTATCGGGCCGGGACCCTTGAATGCGCTTTGTGAATTCTCCGACGACGTGGATTTCACGCAAATCGTGGAACCGGGAATCCCTGCCGAAATCCGAGATGGTTGGTTGCAACTTGGCCCCCGGATGAAAATCGATGTTTCCCGCCCGATGGAATGGGAGCCGGGTCCACTCCCTGTTGGCTGGAATTTGGAGCTTTTTCTGGGAAATCTCCCGTTTCTCGCTCTATGGATAGCCGAATCGGGGCCTCGGGAGGGTCTGGCTCCGCTCATCGCACGGGTTGTGAACGGCGAGGAAGTCTCGAATGAGGACGCATTTCACAAAATCTCCCGGGAGGGTATCGCAGACTTCGGGTATTGGCTGTCGTGTTCGCTCGATGGTGAGGGAAATTATGAATTTCCAGCCGCCGCTCGCCGACTCGTAGGCCTCGGTCCGGGGCTTACGCCTTCGGGGGATGATTTTTTGTGCGGTGTCATGATGACGTTGCGCGCGCTGGGCCTTATGGACATTTTGAATCGAGTCTCGGAGGCCGTCCTGAAACAGGCCGTATATCGAACGAGCAGAATCAGCCGCGCGCATTTGGAGTGCGCAGCCAGAGGGCAGGGAGCGCAGGCCTTGCATGAGACGATTTCGGCGATGGGGGTGGCGGATGAAGCGCGATTGAGTTCCGCTTTGCACGCCTTGGACAACATAGGGCATACCTCGGGCTGGGATTCCCTGGCTGGTGTCGTGCGCGTGATGGTTTCTGTGGCGGCGATTAGGGGACGACGTGTTTGGGTATGAACTTTCTGGAGTGTGATTCATGAGCAAGGTGGCCGTGTTGGGAGTCGGCGCCATCGGCGGCGTGTTCGGGGTGCGGTTGTGCCGAATGGAGAAGCACGACGTTACGCTGTGCGTGCGTAAGCCCATCGAGAAGATTGTGGTGGAAACGCCTGATTCCGTTATCGAATCGAAGGTGAACTGCGTCACCGATTCCTCCGAGGCGGAACCCGTCGATTGCATTCTCCTGGCCGTAAAAGGGCACCAGGTGACGGGCGTAGCGGGTTGGCTGGAGGCTCTCGTGGGCGACGGCACCGTCATCGCCGTTTTGCAGAACGGTGTGGAACACAGAGAACGCGTGGAGCCTTACGCACGAGGAGCGGAGGTCGTTCCGGTCGTGGTGAATTGCCCGGCGGACAGGCTGTCTCCCGGCCACGTGGCGCAGCAGGGAGGCGCCCAGCTCGTGCCCGAGGAGGGCCGGGGCGCGCGATTTCTCGCAGCGCTGTATGAGGGCACGGACGTGCCCGTGAAGCCGACTTCCGATTTCACGACCGCTTCGTGGGCGAAATTGTGCAACAACGTCGGCGCGGGTCCCGCCACGGCGCTGACGAACAAGGGCAGGGGCGTGCTGCGCGAGCCGGACGTCGCCGAACTCTGCCGAGGGCTCGTGCGTGAATGCGCCGCCGTGGGAAGGGCAGAGGGCGCGGTGCTGGCGGACGACGTCGCCGAGCGAACCATAGAACGCTTACAGGACGCCGACCCCGAGGCCACCACCTCCATGCTCGTCGACAGGCGCGCCGGGCGCCGCATCGAGGCGGACGTCATGACGGGGGCGGTGGTCCGCATAGGCGCCAGGCGCGGCATACCCACGCCCTTGAGCGCCGCGGTGCATGCGTTGCTGGGTTCCATCAATATGCCCGTTATGGAAAATACGCCTTGAATATCAACATGTTATAGTAATCTTTCAGGAGTGTTCGCGCGTTGCATTTCCTCGCATTTGCGCCTACTGGATTCTCCCTCTCCGGTGTAGAATCCGCCGCGTTCCTGATCCGAATCGGGCTGGGAAATATATCAGAACCCCCCCCTTTTAATTTATCGAATAACCCCGTGAATTTATCGAAATTTATCGTATTTTTCAGTATTGTTCAGGAGTGATTGCACTCGATTCCGCCGTCCGGCTTCCGCCCTGAAGACTCCTTCCGCCACGATCCTCACAGCGCGATTCGGGTTCCTCATACGGGCCGGCCTCCCGGCGGCGATGCGCGGTTTCATGGTCGAAGACCGCGCGCCGGGCAGGAGGATTATACACCTGATCGAAACGCGCACTTGCGGGGAAATGCGCGCTCAAACCCGGCCGATGCGGGGTTGTCGAAGAAGTCCGCAATGGGTTGTCGACCCACTCGAATCGAGAGTGTTCACCGTCATTCCGCTGGCGGTCGATTCCGTTCGATGCGGGGTTGTTACAATAGTCCCAGGAATCAGGGAACGGGTTTTCCGTAGGGGCGGACCTGCGTGTCCGCCCTTTGCGGCCGCCGCGTCTTTTCCTGTTATCGTTATTCAAATGGATGCCAAAAAGCGGGCGGACATGCAGGTCCGCCCCTACGGTTGTCATTCGGAGGG
>JAPPHK010000043.1 GCA_028820795.1 Nitrospinota bacterium
CCTCGTAATAGCCGGTCACGAGGGGGTAGTCCTTGTGGGTGCGCAGCCCTGCGGCGATCTCCTCGCGGCTCTTGCCGATGTAGGGGTCCTCGCCGAGCATGAAGTTGTACGGGTTGGCCTTGACGTGCTCGAGGTGGCGGTCCAGGTCCACGTTCCCCATCCGCGAGAAGAGGCTGATGGACATCAGCTTCCCCTCCTCGTCGCCCAAGTGGAAGGGCGCGCCCGCCTGCGCGGCGATGTCCGCGTCCCCGCTCGCGTCGATGACGACCTGGGCGCGGATCTCGCTCTCCCCGCTCTTGTTCACGATCCGCGCGCCGGCCACCCGGCCGCCGTCCATGATTGGGCCAATGGTGTAGGTGTTCAGCACGAGGTCCACGCCTGCGTCGAGACAGAGCTTCTGGTTCACGAGCTTGAGCACCTCGCCGTCCTGGGGCGTCACCGAGTAGGAGTTGCCATAGGCGTTGTGGAGATGGCCCTCGGGGAAGGCGCCGCCAAGCCGTATGAGCTCGTCCACGATCTCCTGGGGGATGCCGCCACAGATCTGCTCCCCCTTCATGTTGTGGAAGGTGAGGAAGTTGCCGAGGAGGCCCGCGGTCGCGTTGCCCCCCAGGAAGGCGTAGCGATCGGTGAGGACCGTCCGCGCGCCGCCCCGCGCCGCGGCGATGGCGGCGCACACCCCGGCCATGCCGGCTCCGACTACGAGAACGTCGACGTTGCTCCTGTCCGCCATGGGCGTCTCCTTCTTTCCGGTCAATTGATAAAGAATCTACCCGTTGAATTCATGATTCCCCCGCCAGTGCTACTCCTCCGAGCTTGGGTTTCTTTCACTCCCCCCAAGGGGTTGTTGAAAATGACCCTTTTGGGCCGGATTGCCAATTGACGTGTAGGTCGGACATATATGTCCGACATATATGCGGCCCAAATGCCGCGAATCGAACCGGTCGGGTCGCATATATGCGACCCCTACACATCCCCTCGAATGGCGACCGTAGGGGCGGTTCGCGAACCGCCCCTACTTCCCTCCCTTTCGAACCCGGAGAGCGGGATTCCGCTGCCCCGTCACGAATTCAATTCCCTTTTCTTATCTCTCGTCCGCATCGTTCGCTTGCTCCCGTACCGGCTTCGTCACCGCCCGGGTTTCGCCGTAGGTCGGGAAGAAGAGCGTGTGGCTCCCCGGCCCCCCCGCCACGGCGATGAGGATGCTCTCCGGCCCGTCCGCCACAGGCACGGCCTCGGGCTCGGCGTCCGCGAAAAGCGCCTGCCGCCTGCCCCGCACGCGCTCGGCGATTTCGGGCGAAAAACTCTTCATCGGCACCCGCGCCCCCTCGTAAAGCGCGCGCTGCACGTCTTCCCGTCCCATGCCGCCCGAGACGAGGAGACCCAGGTGCTGGGGGCTGATGACGACCAATACCTCGCCGCCGCCCTGGGCGTTGTTCGAGCCGGGGTAGGCCATCGTGCCCGCGATCATGCGCAGTACGCTCTCGGCACTCCCGCTCGCGTAGTCGTTCACGTTCACCGGCGCGTCCGCGCCCACGACCGTCACCGCGCTCTGCTCCGCGCGGAACCCGCGCGTCGCGTGGAGCGGCTCCCAGCCGCAGACCGCCTCGGCGAAACAGGCGGCGTACTTGCCCCCGTGGCCGAAGGTGGCCATGTCCGTCTCGCCGGGAACCGCCATTCCCGGTCTGACGGCGGCCAGGCGGACGGCGCGGCCGATCGTGGCGTTCGCCCGAAAGCCCGGCCCCAGGCATCCGCTCCCCGAATGCACGCCTATCCGCTCGGCGAGAGGCCCGTGGACGATCACCAGGGGCGAAGCGAGCTCGGTGGTCGCCTGTATGGCCAGGAAGTTGAACTCGGGCTCCATGACGGCTTCGAGCGCCGCCAATACCACCGGGAAGTACGCCGGCTTGCACCCCGCGAGGACCGCGCAAACGGCGGCATCGCCCACCGTCACCTCCACCATGGCGGGAGCCATGACTCCCAGGACGTGGTCGGAACCCTCCTGTACGGAGGCGAGGGTGGCGTCGACTGCTCTCTGTGTTGGCGGTATGAGGGGTAAGCCGTCGCCCGGCCCGTCCTCAAGTGCTGCTTCGAGCGCGGCCTGAGCGCCAGGCGAGAGTTCGCTCAGAAGCGCCCCGTACATCGCTTATTCGATCTTCCGCGTCACGGAGCGGTGGTTCAGCGCGCCGGGCGCCATGAGCGAGTTCGGCCCCGCGCCGCCGTGCACCAGGATGGTGATGTCCTCCCTCTCCTCGACGATGGGAAGTGTCGCGTTCTCCATCGTGTTCACCCCGTAGAGCATCTGCTTCCAGTCGCTCCAGCGCTCCCGCGATTCGGGAGGATAGGTATTGACCGGAATCCGGTGGACCTCGCAGAGGTAGTCGCGCACGAGCTTCTTGTCGAAACCGGCTTCCGCGACCTTGTTCGCGTGGGTGGGGCCGAAGATGAGCATGATCTCGCAGCGGCCGAACTGCGGCCGGGTGCCCGAGCAGGCGGCCACCGTCCCGAAGGTGCCCAGGATGCCCTGCGCGGTGAGCGCGCTGTGGTCGTCCACCATGTGGAGGGGTTCGGCGGTGAACACCGTCACCACGCTGTCTGACTCTGCGAAGCCCTTCTCCACGTGGAGCGGCTCCCAGGGGCTCTGCTCGACGTTCTCGGTGATGGCGTCGAAATACTTGGCGAAATGGCCCTGGCAGGTGGCGCCCCTGTTTTCGAGGTCGCCGATGCAGTTGAACATGATGAGTTTGACCGCGCGGCCGATGGCTGCGTTCACCCCCCAGCCCTCCGCGCTCAAATCGCGCCCGTCGCTCATCCCGACTTCCCGGGCGATGGGGCCGCTCACCACCACGATGGGGAACAGGGTATGCGCCGTGGTGATGACGTGGTTGACGTGGTACTCCTCGGCCCCCATGGCCTGCACCGCCGTTATGAGGATGGGCATGACGCCCGGCGCACACCCCGCCATAATGGCGTTGGCCGCGACCCGCTCCACGGTGATGTCCGCAAGCCTCGGCATGAGGCGGGCGATGACCTCATCGGCCTTGCGCCCCGAGGCCGCCACGAACCGCTCCACCATCTCCAGGGTGGGGGGGATGACGGGCAGCCCGTCCGTCGCGCCCAGCTCGAAGAGCGCCTGGTTCGCGCCGATGGGGTCTCCCGCAATCGAGAGGACCCGCTCGATGGGGTCCTCTGCGGCGACGGCGTCTCCCCCGTTCGCCGTGTTCATCCACTCGGCGGCCACCGTATCCACGCCGCTTTTCGCCATGCGCATCAGGGCGTCGCCGCCCTGGTGGGCCACGGTGTCGTCCACGAGGAGAAGACGCAGGTGGGGGGATTTATAGGCTTTGGCGAAGCTGCGCGCCGCCGTCTCGAAGCCGTTGCCCACCACGACGACGGTGGGGACGCCGCGCTTTTCCAGTTCGGCCGAGTCGTGGACACTCCACGACGTGCAGCCCCCTCAGACCCCGAAGCCGGTTACCGCCACGTCGCAGTTGGACGCAATCTCATCCAGCGTCTCCTGGCCTGCGCCCTGGGCGGCCCAGCCCTTCTTGCGCACGAGGAGTTTCGCGTCGTGCCGCTCGGCGAAGGCTTCGCCGACGTGGTCCAGGAAATCGCCCGCGTGGGGCATGGAGTTGTCGAGGAGCGCGATGCGCAGCCCGTCCAGGCCCGAGACGGCGGCGCCTTCTCTGGAGCCTTCCTCTTCCGCCACGGCGGCGACGGGGTTGATGATTTCGATGCGAGCGTTCTCGCCCATAGGTATACTCCCTCCGAATCTGCGGGAACACGAAACCCGCCCCCAGGGGCTCAACCGTCAATCTTCATAATCTGCTCAGATGAATCTGTTATAAACGGGAATTCGTTCGGCTGTCAATGATTCCGGGGTACGCGCCCGGTGGCTGCAACCGGAATTTCGGAACCGGAAATTTCCGGCGTTCCGCGGCGATGCCCCTCTCTCATCCTGAGCAGGCGCGCGGGTGGCGCATCGAAGACACGAACCCGACCGAGGAGGGGTGTTGAAAAAGTCTCCCTTCACTTGCGATTGCTCTTCGCCTTTGCTCATCATTCCGGCGAAAGCCGGAATGACGGTGGTTTTCCCGCATCGAGGGGTTGTTGAGAAACCTTGTTTCGGGAGCGGCGGCACGGAGGTTCACGTGGTTTTGGCGGGCGCAATGGTTTTGTAGGGACAACCCTCCGTGGTTGTCCTGCCCTTCGTGGTTGTTCTTCGTCTTCTTTGGGGCGAAGACCTCCATCAGGACAGGCACGGAGGCCTGTCCCTACGGTGAACAATTCGATGATCGGGATTCTTTCCCTTCTCAAGGGGGACTTTTTCAACAACCCCCGGATGCCAGGCATGCGAGCTGGATTGGCGAGATGTTGACCTGTGTCATTATTGCGATTATTTCGAAAGTCAAGTAGGCGCGCGCCGGGGAGGAATTGAGCACCTATGGCGGTGTCGAGGAGTTGATCGCCGAACTCGATGATGCGTGAACTACGCGCGACTACTCAGTTCAAAAGAGATATCAGAAGAACCCGAAGGCGTGGTAAGGACGTCGAAAAACTCACTCGCATCGTCGATAAATTGCTACCGGCGAATCGCTCGATCCGCAAAACAGGCCTCATCGCCTTTCAGGAGAATGGTCGCCCTGCCAGGAATGCCATATAGAACCAGACTGGCTCCTCATCTGGGATGAGGACGAGGAGTCGGTCACCCTCATTCGTACGAGTACGCATTCGGATTTATTCGAGTAAGAATTCGGGGGTTTTCGCTGATCGCTTCAACTGACTAATACCGCATCCCGAGCGAAGTCGAGGGAGCCTGTCCTGGGCCTGTCGAAGGGCCGCTACTCAGGATGAGGCAGAGAGGGTTTTTTCAACAACCCCCTCTTGGGGGAGTCCCTACGACACCTTCATGCGTTCTTGTCCGCGGGCGGGGTGACGCCGATCTCGCCGCGCAGGAGGCGGCGGAAGGCCGCGCGCCGCTGCGCCTCGCGCACGACGGCGCTTATCGCGCGCTTCCACGCTACGTTCAGCACGCCGTCGGCGCGCTTGTGTTCGGCGCGCGCGCGTCTGCGGTCGCGCTCGATCTGGGAGTCGTCCTGCTCGTCGTGGGAGACGACGGGTGGGTCGACGTAGAACACGTTCAGCCCGTTTTCCCAGAAACGGGACAGCGCCTGGTCGATTTCGCGCATCATCAGGGGCGTGTTCTCGAGAAAATGGCGCGCCGCCTCGCGCGTGATGACGTAGCCTTCGCTGCCGTAGTCGTGGTAGCGCACCCGCCCGACCCGGTGCCCCGTTTCGAGGCGTTCGCACGGAATGAAGGTCCTGGACGATCGCCGGTTCAGCTTCACGACGTCGAAGGCGAACGGCCTGCGCTCGAGCGCGTCCAGCACCGCAGGGAGTTCCGCCGACAGCCCGGCGTCGTCTTCGAAAATGGCTACGGTTTCCGGGCCGTTCTCCGCGATCTCCCGCATGATCTGGCGATGACTCATCCAACAGGCGATCTCGGCATCGGCCTGGGGCCAAAGGCCCAGATGCCGCCGGGTCTCCCTGTCGACTTTCGTATAGGTCTCCTGCGTGAAGTTCTGAATATCGACGGCAGGGTGAAACGCCGCTTCCAGACCCAGCGCCGCGAACCGCTCCTCCATCCGGCGGCGGCGCTCCACGGCCCTTTTGAGATTGATGACGAACGATTTCATGGTCGGGTCCCCTCGTGGTGGCGGATGTTTTTACTCATCCACCGGACGATTCTGACGCATTCCCTCCTTCGGAATTTCTTGGTTCAAGGCCTTTCCTTCCGTCCAAGTTGTGGCCGCTTCGTGTTTGGTATTTCCATGCTCTGCGCGATAAGCGCGCCCGATATCCACCACCATAATGAGCCCTGCGCTCTTTTCCAGTCTCAGATAGGCGTTCTTGAAGCGTTTGCAATACCGGAACAACTCTTTGTTGTAGGGGCCATAGTTCATGGAGGCCTGAGATTCGGGATCAAGATCGGGGTTCATCAGTTCTGAATATTGATTGGCGAATTCCCGCTCAACGAAACATGGGGAAAGGGTAAACCAGGGGAATCTCATCCTGAATGGGGTATAACGAATTCTCTTGCTTCTCGTTTTGAATTTCTGTGTACGACTTCTCCAATGTTTCATGTTGTTCTGGTGGAACATCGTAACCATTTTGGTCCTGCAATCGAGAAGTTCAAATACTTTTTCAGGGTCAACCTTCGCAATTGCCAGCCAGTCATCTTCAAGGTGAAGCGCAACCGGAGATGATATTTTCGACCAGAGGTTCTTCACCGCCAGACCGAACCCCGGAGTTGCCGGCATGGACAATTCGGCGTCCGGGAAATAGTGCAGAATCATATCTCGACACGTCTCCCCGTCTTTCGTCGTCCCCATGTACGGGTCGATGTTTGCGAATACCTGATGGATTACAAAGCCGGGGAAAACGTGTTCCGAAAAAGACTTGAGCGTGAGTTCAAGAAGCTTTGGTCTGCGACCGGCGACCAAGGTAAGGTCAATTTCCGTGATTTCCATGTTGCTTTTCCTTTACCCGTCCAGCGCCAATGGTATCTGCCCGCTCAGCTTTGTTAATGCCCTTGGCGGGTTGGCCATAAATCGGCTCCAGTTCGGAGATGCGCGCATGATAGCGATGACCCCGATAAGATGCTCTCGCAGCTTTGGTTGCCCAAAATCTTCCGTCCGCCATTGATGGTGTCTGTTCTTCCGGTATCCTTCTCGAAAGACTGGATTCCTCTTCCTTGAAGCATCAAGAGCACCCGGGGCAAGGCGCTCATATACAATGTCGTTCGTGTATCTTCCAACAACGCTTGGCTTCCCTGCGCCATATGGCCCTTTCCAATTCTTGAGTCGATAGAATTGCTCACGGAATTTCCTGGTTTGAAATCAAAGAAGAGCAAACAGAAGGGGTCGTCAAGGCCTTAAACTAGGCAATTCCGTTATTTTTCCCTACCGAGGCTATCCGTCATCTTGTCTCATTTCTTTTCATAGATCATCACTTTTCTTTGCGCGCCATACCTTGCGGTAAAAACATACGCGCTTGAGAATTTCTTCCCTGCAATGGCTTAGCGCGCGGCTTGGCAGTTTCAAGAAATTCCGGCTCGGCCGGGAATCCGCCGCTTCCTGAAGAAAAGAATGGTTGCCCGCCTCGTTTCCATCGAACACGACGGGCGATTCCAGGGAGAAGACGTTCAGCCCGCTTTCCCAGTATGCGTGCAGCGTATGGTCGGTGCGGTTGATTATTTTCGGGAAGCGCTCCAGAAGACGCCTCGCCCCTGTTTTCGAGACCACGTAACTCTGCGTCCCCCAGTCCGAAAACTTCGTGATGCCCAATCGGACGCCCGCATCGACCCTCTTGAGCGGCGCGAAGGGTTTGTCCGTATTGTGCCGGTGCAGAAAAACGAAGTCGAATCCCCAGCCCGAGGCGTGGAGCCGCGCAAGCGCATCGAACGCGCCGCCGATTCCGGGCGCGAGCGTTACGTCGTCCTCGAAGACGGCGGCGAGTTCATCCTCGCCCGCCGCGACGCTTCCGAGCGCCTTTCTGTGGCTCAAGTGGCAGGCGATCATGCCGTCCGAGAGCGGGCGGCGGCCCTCCCTGTCGCGCGATTCCCTGTCCACGAGGGCCCACTCTTCATCGTCCAGATCGCGCCAGTCGGTGGCGTTTATAAACTCGAATTCGATTCCGAGAGCGTCGAATTGCCGGACCATCGCCCGACGCCTGGCATCTGCGCGCGGCAGGTTGATGACGATGCACTTCATCGCGCGCGGCGTGTCAACCACTGTTTCGCCCCTTTGCTTCGCTTGATTCGCTGGTTTCATCAGGAAATTCATGGAAATTTCCCGTCAATTCCCGCTGGGTCGGCTCCGTAATATTACTTCGAGCGATAGTAGCATTTCTTGGCTGTTGGAGTAACGAGGGAGAGGGGGATTGGCGGGCGGGAAAGCGCGGTGGTGGCCGCAATCGTGGACGTGCGATGGTCATGCAGGGGGTGGGTGGTTCCTCCCTCACCGGTCGGAACCTTCTCCCTCACCGGTCGGAACCTTCTCCCTTACCGGTCGGAACCTGCTCCCTTATCGGTCGGAACCTGCTCCTCGGGGCCGCTCCACGCATGCGGGGTTGTTGAAAAAGGCCTCCTCGCCTGGTCGGTTCCTTCCGCATTGGGCTTGTTGAACAAGCCCTCGTCGGGGAGGGTATCCCGATCATCGAATTGTTTGCCGTAGGGACAGGCCTCTGTGCCTGTCCTGACGTGTTGGTCGCCATTATTGGTAGGGACAGGTCGCGACCTCGGACAGGCGCAGAGACCTGTCCCTACACCACCTCCAAGGTCGGCTCCATAGGCAGAATCGCGGAATCGGGACTTTTTCAACAACCCCTCATCGGTCGGAGTCGACCACCGCCGGAATGACGATAAAAACCCTCCTGCCCTGAGCATCCTTCTCAATTCGCTCAAGGCCAGGACAGGTTGATGCGGGGATGTTCGATGCCTCGGGCTTTTTCGTAGAGCGCGTCGACCCGCGGCCCGTGAGCCGGAATGCCCTTTTCGTGCGTTTCCGCGAAGATATAGTCGATGCGCGCCAGGACGTCCGGCCGCTCGATCAGGGATTCGAGCAGGTCGACCTCGGCGCCTTCGATGTCGATCTTGATCACGCCGATTTCTTCACAGAGAGCCTCGAGATAGCGGATAAAGTCTATCTGCCGGACCTCGACGGCGTCTTCTTCGGTGAGATGTCCTTGGTCTGGGACGACCGAACTCGACGTCGAATACGAGACGGGGTCGCTCTTGAATCCCGAATGCCGGTAGAGAAGAACCTTCTTATCGCGCACGCCCGCCGCCGCGTTCACAATCGTGACGTTTTCGAGGTCCGCGACGCCCGCCCGGAGCTCGGCGCAGGCCCAGGGGTCGGGCTCGAAGGCGATGACCCGCTTCGCCGCCATCGCCATCTTTCTGGTGTAGATGCCGACGTTGGCGCCGAGATCGATACAGGTCTTGCCTTCGGAGCGGCGCAGCGCTTCGCCGAACGCCGCCTTGGCGTGCAGCCCCAGGAATTTGCGTTCGTAATAGCGCCCCCATGCTCCCGGCAGCCGGCGCGCCAGGCTGTACCGGAAAAGCTTGTAGGCTCGATAAACACGCGAGTTCTTCATCGCTTCCCCTCGGTCGGCTCCATAACGGTTCCGGGGGCGATGGTAGCATTTCCATGCCTGTGGGGTAACGAGGCAGGGAGAATCGGCGGGGGCAGATCGGCAAAAGAGGCGAGCAGGGGGCCTTTACCCCGCTGACAAGCGGGGAGGGGGGCGTCTTCCGGGGTGAAGGTTTGGCATTCGTCGGGGTCGCATACATGCGCCCCGGATTTTCGACCTTCCCGCGAACGGGCCGTATACCATGTCAGACATATATGTCTGACCCTACACACCCCTTCGAATGGCGACCGTAGGGGCGTCGGACTTTCCCGAAGAGGGAAGTTCGACCGTGGCCGCCCTCGGATCATGTTCACCCCGACATCGGACAGGCACGGAGGCCTGTCCCTACAACCCTTGCGGTTATGATCGTCATTCCGGCTTTCGCCGGAATGATGGTGGTGAGGCACTGGAAAGGTGAGAGCGGTCCTGCATCCTTGGCGGGGACCCCCCACCGCGTCAGCCTTCGCACAAACTGCTCGGTTTCTGTCGGGCTTTCTCCTCGGGAAGCCCGACCCCCTCAAGGGGGAGTGATTGGTTGGCGTTCTGGAAAGGGGAGAGTTGTCACCTCCCTCCCTGCTTGACTCAAAACGCCATGTCACAAAATCAGGCTTTTTCAACAGGCCCGGTCTGTTCGGCATTGCTGCGTATCTCCCCGCATTTGCCGTTGCCGGTTTTGCGCTCGCGCGGGGCAGAATCGGGCGCGCGAACCGGGAGGAATTCCGATGGACTCGAGAAGAACAAGGCGAATGGATACGGCGACCCGAATTCCACCGGCAACGGAACCGGCGCTTTCCGCGGGAGCGGAATTACAGAAAAATTCGATAAATATCGATAAATTCACGGGGTTTTTCGATAAATTACCGTACGGGATAGAACTCCTAAGATATTGATATAAAAAGCGTTATTTGTTAAATATGAGTTCTGTCGACTCAGATATGGACTGAGAAAATCTTCGAGCCTCCGCATTTGCCCGCATTTGCGATGATTTGGGCGCAAATCGGCGCACTTCCCTGCAACTCCCCGCAAGCCTCCCCGCCTTCTCGAACGCCCCGCCCCCTCCTCCAAAAATGCGGTATGGATTCTCGCGCCGAAATGAGCCATAATGCGCACTTCCAGAATCAGGAACGATTGTTCAGTTTCCCGGTTTCGTGAATCGGGAGCATCACTATTCTCTTCAAAGGAGCAAGCAGATGAAACCGTATCGCATATTGTGTGTCGTTCTCATAGCCGTCTTCGCAGCCGCGCTGCCGCTGCAATCCGCTTCGGCGGCCTTTCCCGAAAAACCGATCCAGTTCATCATTCCCTTCGGCGCGGGCGGCGGCGCCGACATCGAGGGTCGCCTGCTCGCCAAGGGAATGGCGAAAGAACTCGGCGTTCCCGTGGTGGCCATCAACAAGACCGGCGCGGGCGGGGCCGTCACCT
>JAPPHK010000031.1 GCA_028820795.1 Nitrospinota bacterium
TCAGGACGCCGATGACGTAGGAGAGCCCCACGACCCACAGGGTCTGCGGCAGGCGCTCGACGATCAGGTCCACGACCGGGGAGCGCGTCTGCCAGCTGAGCACGCGGAGCCGCTCCGAATCGCCCGATATGCCCAACAGGGCGTCGAGCACGTTCAGCGGCTCGTTGATGAAGAACTGCTTGCACCACAGCAGATAGCGGACGTGGATGGGCTGGCCGAGCCCCAGGGACTCGCGGATCTTCTGGCGCACCTCGGGCGGAATCGTGAGGGGCAGGTTCGCCGTCGGGTCGCTGGGCGCGAGATCGAGCAGCAGGAAAATGACGAGGCTGATGAAGAGAAGCGTGGGCACGGCGAAGAGCAGCCGCCTGAGCGTGTAGGTCCCCATCGCGTATAAGCCTCGCTCGCCGTGACTTTTAGGCGGCGCGCGGGCCTACTTGACGCGGCGCCAGTCGGCGATGTTCCAAAGCTCCGAATCCCAGGTGTTCAGGACCACGCCGCCCAGCGATTTGGCGTGGGCCGATACGCGCCCCCTGTCGACCAGCGGAATGAGCACGTGGGCCTGCATGAGCATGTCGTTCATGGCCTTTGCCAGACGCGCCCGCTCCTTGAGCGCCCCCGCGCGCGCCATTTTGGCGATGAGGGCGTCGTAGGCGGGGTCGCAGAAGCGCGGCACGTTGTTGCCCTGCCACTGCGTTTCGGGACGCGGCGCTTCCTTGCACGCCCAGTTCGCCATGTAGGATTCGGGGTCCGTGCCGTCGAAGTTGTTGGCGTACATCTGCACGTCGGCCTGGAATTTCTGAAACGTGTCGCCGCTCGCCGGGTCGCCGCCGAAGAACACCGAGGCGCTGATGTTGCGAAGCTCCGTCTCGACCCCGATCTTCGACCACCATTGTTTTATCAGCGCCTGGAAGTCCTGGCGCACGGCGTTGGTGGAAGTCTGGTAGAGGATCGAGAGCTTCACGCCGTTTTTCATGCGCACGCCGCCCGGCCCGCGCTTCCAGCCCGCCGCATCGAGCAGCTTGTTCGCGCCGGGGATATCCTGTTTCAGGCAGCCGTCGTTGGCCGTGGACTTGTAGATGGCGGGGGCGGGGAGGACGTTGCACGTCGGCCTGCCCGCCGGGCCGTAGCCGATCTCGACGAGCAGTTTTCTGTCGATCGCCATGGAGAGCGCCTTGCGTACGCTCGGGTCCGAGAGGAACGGGTGGGGGTGCCTGGCGGTGGAGCGCTCCTTGCCGAGTCCGGGAGCGGGGTTCGTCAGGTTCACGACGATGCGCTCGACCAGCGTGCCGAACGAGGAGATGACCACCCCCTTGCCCGCCTTTTTCATGTTCGCCAGCACGTCGGGGGCGAGCTGCAGGTTCCAGGCGTAGTCGAACTCGCCGGTTTCGAGCACCGAGCGGGCCGCCGCCGCCGCGTCGCCGCCTCCCTTGAAGGTCACCCGCGCGAACGCCGGCTTGGCCGGGTCGCGGTAGTTGCGGTTGGCGACGAAGGAGATGACGTCGTTGGGACGGAATTCGGCCACGGCGAAGGGCCCCGTGCCCACGGGCTTGAAGTTGGCGTCGGTGCAGCGCGGCGCCTTGGCGCCCAGGCAGTCGGCGAACTGCGCCGCCTGGATGACCGGCGCCTGCGCGCCGACGAACGGCCCGTAGGGAAAGGGTTTCGCGGCGCCGAAAGTGACGCGCACCGTCCGCGCGTCGAGCGCCTCCACGCTCTTCACGTCGTTGTATTTCTCGCTCTGCGAACAGCCCCCCTGGGGATGCGTGCAGTATTTCCAGGTGAAGACCACGTCCTTCGCCGTCACGGGCGTCCCGTCCGCCCACTTGAGGCCGCTCTTGAGCTTCCAGGTGATGGCGCGCAAGTCCTTCGACACGCCGCCGTTTTCCAGCGTGGGGACACGCTCCGCGAGCCAGGGTTTCATGTTCCCGTTCTGGTCGTAGCGCGCGAGGGGCTCCAGGACCAGCGACGCGGCCTCTATCTCCTTGGTGCCGCCCGAGAGGTAGGGGTTCATGGTGGAGGGCGCCTGCCAGTAGATGATGCGCAGGTGCCCGTCGGCCCCGCGCGCGGCGTTGGCCGCCTGCGCGGTGAGGAAAACACAAAGGGCGGCGATGAGAGTCAGTGCGGTTTTCACTCTTTAGTCCTCGCGTTTTTAGATGGGTGACAAGTCCGCGGCGCGGATGCGCGCAAACGCAAGTTATCCTAGAAGGCGGCGCGGGGAATTGCAACAGAATTCATAAAAGATTACATTGGAGATCCAACCCCTGAGAAATATATTTTATGGTAGATAGCCGCCTTTGTTGATGATATTCACTTGTGAAAGGAAAATAGAATGACCGTTTGCGTTGCAATCAAGGTACATGATTGCATTGTATTCGCGGCGGACAGCGCATCTTCTCTGGTCGCAACCCCCGAGCCCGGGGTATCCTCGGTCGTGAACATCTGGAGCCATGGAATTAAGGTTTTTAACCTTCACAAAGAACTCCCGATTGTAGCCATGACTGCCGGAATGGGCCATTTTGGACCGGCTTCAATCAGCAATTTGGCGAAAGATTTGCGGCTCTCTTTGTCTAGCGCCAAGGCAGGAAACCCGTTGGACAAAGAAAACTATACAATCGAAGAAGTTGCAAAGAGAGCGTGTGAATTTTTCGAATCAAAATACAGGGAAATAGTCCCCCCTCCCGCTAATCCGCATGTGTTTGAATTTTGGATTGGTGGTTATGGGTCTGAAGTTGATCGAGGCGAAATATGGAAACTCGTTATTCAAGATGGGGAAGTATTTGAGCCACAACAAGTTGCTATGGCGGAAGATGATGACAAAGTGGTTTGGGGCGGTCAGCCACAAGCAATCAACCGCTTGCTGATTGGATTTGACGGAAACCTAGGAGCGTTACTTGCTGAAAATGGATTGTCTGAAGGAGAGGCTCAGTCGCTTGTTGATAAACTCTTTCAACAGACAGCAACACCACTGGTTCATTCATCCATGCCTGTGCAGGATGCCATAAACCTCTCTGACTTCCTTGTGGACGTAACTAAACGCTATTTCGCCTTTCTGCCGGGTGCAGATGTTGTAGGTGGGGATACAGATATCGCAACCGTAACGAAGCATGAAGGATTCAAATGGATTAAACGGAAACACTATTACCCGGCTGAGCTTAACCCGAAGGAGACAGATCATGTTGAATAGAGATAACAAGGAGAGTGAAAATAAAACGATAGAAATTGTAAAGACCCCGGATCTCCCCAAATATGATTATCAAAGACCCGAATATGGTTTTGGTTCGATAGGCGGCAAACAAAACCAAGAGCCAACCAAAGAGCCAAAAGTTAGAAGCAAAGGTCGTTAAAAAATTACTTAGAAGAATGTTTGGTGTGGCTTATTGATCATCAAGAGAACATGCATATTGTGAAGAAAACTATTTGGACAAGCCTAGAATTCCACTCACCGTATACTTAACTCTTTTTCTCACGGCGTTATCGGCGTGCGTAGCACAAGGTGCAGAGCTGCCCAGGCGGATCACCGGACTGGACGGCGCGCCGTTGCTCCTCGTGCCGGCGGGCGAGTTCGTGATGGGCTCCTCTCCGGGCGGCTACATTTTCGGAGACAACGAGACGCCGCGCCGCCGGATATTCCTCAAGGCCTTCTACATCGACAAATACGAGGTGACCAACCGGCGCTTCCGCAAGTTCTTCACGCCGGTCGATCGCTACGCGGGCAGCTTCGAAGAACCCGACCAGCCCGTCGTGGGCGTCACCTGGTTTCAGGCGCGCGCGTATTGCGGGCGCGTGGGCCGGCGCCTGCCCACCGAAGCGCAGTGGGAGAAGGCGGCGCGCGGAGCGGACGGGCGCGTCTACCCGTGGGGGGATGAGCGGGCGACGTGCGCGCGGGCCGTCATGGGCGGCGTGATACCCTCTTGCCGCAAGGGGTTCGCCACCTGGAGCGTGGGCAGCAGACCGATGGGCGCGAGCCCCTACGGCGCGATGGACATGGCGGGAAACGCGATGGAGTGGGTGGCGGACTGGTACCGGGGGAACTTTTATGCGCGGATGCCCTCCAAAGACCCGAGAGGACCTGATTCCGGGAGCCTGAGAGTGCTGCGCGGCGGCGCATGGTTCAACAGCCGTTTTCTGATGCGCTCCGCTTTCCGCACAGGGTTTGCGCCATACGAGTCGAACCACGGGGTGGGCTTCCGATGCGCGAGACCGGCGGTGGTGGGTGTGGTGCAAAGACCCGGCGCGGGAGGATGAGGAGCGTTCGTAATGGCAGGGACTGGCCTCCGTGTCTGTCCTGACTTGTTGGTCGCTATTATCCCGTAGCAGGGGCGGTTCGCGAACCGCCCCTACAGGATCGTTTCGATACGCGAGGTGTTCGTAGCCGGACAGGCGCAAAGTCCTGTCCGGGGACCGATGTGTCCCGCCTGGTCAACTGAAAGAGCAACCCCCCCTACCCCCCCTTGTCAGGGGGGCAAGAAAAAGCAAAGTCCCCTCTGCCCGGCGGGGGCCACTGCTTTGGCGGGGGCGCATCGCCTTTTTATACCCCCCCTTGGGGTTGTTGAAAAAGCCGGCCCTGGGATCGGGCGGTATGGAGGTTCACGCGGCGCGGGCGGGCGCGATGGTTTTGTAGGGACAGGCCTCCGTGCCTGTCCCTACGGTGGACAATTCGACGATCGGGATTCTCTCCCTCCCCTGGAGGACTTTTTCAACAACCCCGTCAAGGGGAGGTAGGGGGGGTTGCTCCCTTGAAAAAATCGGAGAGGGAAAATTTGTTTGTGTAGGGGTCGCATACATGCGACCCTCCCCGTTAGGGACACGCGGGTCGCATAATATGTAGCGCTCCCCAAAAGGGAGCGCTACCTACAAAAACCATACCTTCCCGGTCGAGTCGAATCCTCGTTCATAAGGTCTTTTTCGACAGCCCACTCAAGGGGGGAGCGATCCCTCCGGGAAGAAACAGAGGCGGCCCAGGAGGGCCGCCCCTGCTGAATTTGCTCCTTCTATCCTACCAGCGCAGCGACCCGCGAAGGGCGAGGCCGTGAACCGGGTCCGCGTTCACGCGCTCGCGCACGTCGCCTTCGAGACTCATGCTCAGGCGCTCGCCCATCCTGAAGCGCCCGCCCACGCGGTAGGTCCCGTTTCCGCTATCCGACACCGAGAGACCCGCATAGGGCGTCAGCAGGCCGCCCCAGGCGTCCAGGCCGTAGCCCACCTCCGCGCGAACGCGGGGGTCCAGGTCCTCGATTTCCTCTTTCGCCAGACGCGAGGCGTCCTCGATGCCCCAAAGGCGCGCCGCGCCGCTCGCCGTCCGGCCCACCGAGGGTTCCACGGTGAGCGCGAGACCCCGGCCCGCCTTGCCCGGGGCGATGCGGATCATCCCGCCCACGCCCCAGTCGGCCACGTCTTCTTCCTCGTGCGTTATGAGTCCCCGCGCTTTCACCTCGAACGTGAGGCCCATGCCCGGGTTCGTGAAGCGAAGGCCGCCGCCGACTTCGACGCCCAGCCCCTCGTCCACGTCGCCTCCGTCATGGCGCAGGCCCGCTTCCAGCGATGGCCGGAACGTCCCGCCGCCTTCCATGGCGACCTCGCGCGAGGCCTCGAGCAACACCCGCAGGCGGCTCGACTCGGCAGAAATGGATTCGAGACCGTCCTTCGCGTCCGAGTCCATCTGCGTGAGCAGGACGTCCGATTTCACCGCCAGGTCGAACCCGCCCACCTTCGCGAGCGCGCCGCGGACGCCGAACGCGCCCATGCGCATATCGATGTCGGTTTCGTACTTCTCTCCGCTCTGCTCGTCATCGAGCGTCATCTCGCCCTGGCCCATACCCAGGACCCCCCACAGCGAGAGTCGCTCGCTCGCCGCGTAGCGAAGATAGGGATGCACGCTCGTGAGCGTCGCCTCGATCTCGCTGCGCCCATCGTTCTCGAAGCCGCCATCGCCGCTGGCGCGCGCGAGCGCCACGCCCGCGAGGAGTTTCCCCTTCTCGTAGTCCACGCCGAGCATGGCCGTCGTCACGTCGCCCTCGATCGCGGCGTCTCCTCCGCCCTCGAACGAGCTCTGCGCGCCGCGGCCCCAGATGGACCACTGGCTGCCCGCCTCTCCCTCCGCATTCTTCGCTGAGGCCAAATGGAACCTGGCGCCCGAGAGAAGTTGGCCAAGCGTCATCTCGCGGTAGGCGCCTGTGGAATCCGCCTCCCCACTGGTCAGCCGGTTCGCGGTTCTCGCGCGCGCGATGCTGCGCGCGTCGATTCCATGATGCGCGAGCGAGGCGAAGCCCACGTCTTCTTTCGTCAGGTAGCGCTCCGGATCCGCATCCAGTTTTACGGTCTGGCCGCCGAGCGTCATCTTCGCTCCGCCCTGCGCGGGCGCGTTCAGGCGGCCCGATATCATCTCCACCGCCTGGCTTCCGAGCGCGCGGCCGAAGCGCGCGAGCCAGCCTCTCGTCGCCGCCACGCTCTCATCCGACACCATGCTCTCGTCGCGGTAGATGCCCGCGCCGATGATGTAGGAGACCGGCGGGCCCCCCGGAACGGTAAATGTCAACTGGCGCGCGTAGGTCACCTTCGGCACGTCGGCGCTGTCGGAATCGTCACTGGGGTCGTCGAAGTAGTAGCGGACGAAGGCGCCTTCGTCGCCGCCCGCTTTCGCCGCCTCGATGATCTGCGGCAAAATGAGCTCTCCGGTGACTTCGTCTCGCAATATCTGCGTCGGCGTCTGGAATTCGTACCTGTTCGGGAACCCGGCGTGAAGCAGCGTGTAGCCGCTCTCTTCCATGATGAAGAGGTAGGTGGGGCCATCATTACTACTTCTCCAGGGCGGATTTCTCAGAATGCTCCTCGCGATTCCGATGGTGCCGTGGGGGTTCGTCCGGTAAAGCTCCAGCAGGTAATCTATCGCCCCGTTCACGAATAGCTTGAGCGTCGCGCGGTCCACAACTTCGTCGGCGCTAACGTCCGGGTCGCCGGGGTCGACGGTATCCGGCGCGAAGTGCGCTTCCTGAAGGTCAACGCCCGCGAGCAGGATGTAGGGAATGGTGGTGCCGTACCCAACGGCGTAGCCGCCGATTCCGGGTATCATGCCGCCGTTCGCGTTCGGGAAGCTTCCGGTCGTGGCTACATTGGCCAATGCCGCCCTGACGTCGGCGGGGGTAGTGGCGGTGATTCCCAGCGCACGGAGGATGGCCCCATACACCGCGGGTTGGAGCGGCCTGCCTCCCGTCGACATGTCCTTCCCGTTCAAGATCACCCTGCCGTCGAGCGAGAGGGCGACGATGTAGGTGTCGCCGGATTTCCAGGGTCCCTCGTTCCTGATGAGGCACCCGGAATAGGCCAACTCCTGAGGCGTCATAATGCTGTTGAAATAACCTCTCCCCGCCAGGGCGAAATCACGAAGACTGCCGCCCGCCGCCGCTTGTGAGGCCGTCACGCTCGGGGTTTCGTACATACTTACGGGTAAGCCCGCCGGACGAGGGCAGACGTCCTCCGCCACAGTATCCGGGTCGCCGTAGATGCCCGCGCCGAAGATGAGTGGGTATTCGAACGTGCTCCCGTCCGCCAGCGTCGTTTCGAAACGGTGCTGGATCGCATAGGTCACCTTGAGGGAGTTGAAATCGTCGTTCGGATCATCGGGGTTGTCGAAATAATACTGGACGAAGCCGCCGTCCTCGGTGGTCGTCGCGGTCCGGATGATCTGCGGCAGGATGAGCCGCCCGGTGACTTCATCTCTCAGGGTGTCCGTGGGTCTGCGGAATTCGAACCTGTCGGGGAAAGCCCCGTGAAAGATCGTGTACCCGGTGGGTTCCATGATGAAGAGATAAACGGGGCCGTGCCGCCAGGGTCCGTTCGGATCGCGCAAAACGCTCTTCACTTGCGTAAACGCGGCGCGGCCTTCCGAGCGGAACGTGGTCAGGACGTAGTCCCTCGCCTCTTTCACGAAGGTCTTGAGCGTTGCGCGGTCCACCACCTCGTCGGCCCGTACTGTCGGGTCGCCGGGGTCGATGGTCTCCGTGTCGAGGTGAGCTTCCCCGATGTCGAGGCCAGCGACCAGTATGACCGGACTGGCGCCCGCGCGCTGGAAGCCGACGGCGTAGCCGCCGCCGATTTGCGCCGGCAAAGCGCCGCCGTTCGGGTTCCCGAAACTTCCCGTCGTGCGCAATGCGGCGGCGCCCGTGGCTGCGGCAATCGCCTGCCAAACGGGGCGCTTGAGCGGCCTGCCGCCCAAAGCCGCCCTGGCCGCGTGGAAGAACACCCTTCCCTCGGTGGAAATGGTCGTGAGATAGGTGGAGCCGGACTTCCAGGGGCCATCCTGCCGTACGACGCAGGCGTTGTGCGCCAGTTCCGGCCCTCTCTGGACGCTCTCCATGTAGTCTCTTGCGGCCAAAGCGAAATCTCTCAAATCGGCGGCGCCCGTCTCTACCTGCTCGGCCGTTATGCTCGGGTCGGCGAGAGGATTCGCCGTGACGCCCGCCGGGAGCGGGCAGCCTTGCGCCAGTACGCCCCCCCCTTCTCCGTAGATGCCCGCGCCGAAGATGAGCGGGTATTCGAACGTGCTCCCGTCCGCCAGCGTCGCTTCGAAACGGTGCTGGATCGCATAGGTCACCTTGAGGGAGTTGAAATCGTCGTTCGGATCATCGGGGTTGTCGAAATAATACTGGACGAAGCCGCCGTCCTCGGTGGTCGTCGCGGTCCGGATGATCTGCGGCAGGATGAGCCGCCCGGTGACTTCATCTCTCAGGGTGTCCGTGGGTCTGCGGAATTCGAACCTGTCGGGGAAAGCCCCGTGAAAGATCGTGTACCCGGTGGGTTCCATGATGAAGAGATAAACGGGGCCGTGCCGCCAGGGTCCGTTCGGATCGCGCAAAACGCTCTTCACTTGCGTAAACGCGGCGCGGCCTTCCGAGCGGAACGTGGTCAGGACGTAGTCCCTCGCCTCTTTCACGAAGGTCTTGAGCGTTGCGCGGTCCACCACCTCGTCGGCCCGTACCGTCGGGTCGCCCGGGTCGATGGTCTCCGTGTCGAGATGAGCTTCCCCGATATCGAGGCCTGCGACCAGTATGAGCGGACTGGCGCCCGCGCGCTGGAAGCCGACGGCGTAGCCGCCGACTCCCGGTATCTGGCCGCCATTCGCGTTCGGGAAGCTTCCTGTCATCGCCACATTGGCCAGGGCGGTCATGACGTCGGCAGGCGCAGTGGCGGTGATCCCCAGCGCGCGAAGAATCGCTCCATATACAGTGCGCTTGAGTGGCCTGCCGCCTAAAGCCGCCCTGGCCGCGTGGAAGAACACCCTTCCATCAGTGGAAATGGTCGTGAGATAGGTGGAGCCGGACTTCCAGGGGCCATCCTGCCTGACGACGCAAGCGTTGTGCGCCAGTTCCGGCCCTCTCTGGACGCTCTCCATGTAGTCTCTCGCCGCCAAGGCGAAATCGCTGATGCTGGCTGTGCCCGCTTCTACTTGTTCGGCCGTTATGCTCGGGTCGGCGAGTGGATTCGCCGCGACGCCCGCCGGGAGCGGGCAGCCTTGCGCCAATACGCCACCCCCTTCTCCGTAGATGCCCGCGCCGAATATGAGCGGGTATTCGAACGTGCTCCCATCCGCCAGCGTCGTCTCGAAACGGTGCTGGATCGCATAGCTCACCTTGAGGGTGTTGAAATCGTCGTTCGGATCGTCGGGGTTGTCGAAATAATACTCTACGTAGCCTCCGTCCTGGCTGCTTGTCGCGGTCTGGATGATCTGCGGCAGGATGAGCTGATTGGTCACCTGGTCTCTCAGGGTATCCGTGGGTCTGCGGAATTCGAATCTGTCCGGGAACGCCCCGTGAAAGATCGTGTAGCCGGTGGGATCCATGATGAACAGATAGACGGGGCCGTGCCGCCAGGGTCCGTTCGGATCGCGCAGTACGCTCTTTACCTGATTGAACGCGGCGCGGCCTTGCGAGCGAAACGTGGTCAGGACAAAATCCCTCGCCTCTTTCACGAAGGTCTTGAGTGTTTCGCGGTCCACCACCTGGTCAGCCCTTATCGAGGGGTCACCCGGGTCGATGGTCTCCGTGTCGAGGTGGGCTTCCCCGATATCGAGGCCAGCCAAGAGGATGAGCGGACTGGCGCCCGCGCGCTGGAAGCCGACGGCGTAGCCGCCGACTTCTAACCCGCCGATTTGCGCCGGCAAAGCGCCGCCGTTCGGATTCCCGAAGGCGCCAGTCGTGCGCAATGCGGCGGCGCCCGTTGCGGCGGCGATCGCTCTCCAAATGTCAGGCCTGAGCGGCCTGCCGCCCAACACTGCGCTTTTCGAGTGAAAGAACACCCTTCCCTCGGTATTTATCGTGATGAGGTAGGTGTCGCCGGACCTCCAGGGACCTTCCTGCCTGACGACGCAGGCGTTGTGCGCCAGTGCCGGCCCTCCCTGGACGCTCTCCATATATCGCTTCGCGGTCAAGGCGAAATCGCTGAGGGCGGCTGTGCCCGCCTCCACCTGAGCGGCCGTTATGCTCGGGGTGGCGAGAGGATTCTCGGCGACGCCCGCGAGTTACTCTCAAAAGTTGTGTATGAGGCGAATTGAAGGAGGCGGCGCATCCTGC
>JAPPHK010000055.1 GCA_028820795.1 Nitrospinota bacterium
GAGAAACAAATTATGGTGGGCCCCCTCGCAAATCGCATCCTTCGCCCGTTTTCAGACAGTAGGGGATTTCCTACGGTCAAGAAAACTTTCTATCGTGTTGGTATCATTGAGAAAGGCTCATTGTTCCTATTCTCGCTCGGGATTCGTTGGTTAAAGGATGTAATCAAAACGAAAGCAGGCGAATTCAAACTCTCGCGCGGCATAGAGCGTTCCTGTCGGGCCGGGTAGGAGGGGTCGTCGCACGGATCCACTCACGCAAAACACCCACCAGAGCATGGCGCCCGCTCCATGGAGTTGTCTCGTTTTCGTTGAACAATTGATGGCTATCGCCCTCGGCCCCGATGTGGCTGAAAGCCGGTAGACGTAAAGTTTTACCCAAGACCGGTGGACAGGATGCCCCGGAGAATATGTCTCTCTTTCTGGCCACACCGCTGCGGGGACGACTCGAGCCGGGCCTTGAAGTCCGCGCGTTCGCCGAGTTCACCGACTTCCAGTAGATCGAGATCGCGTTCCACAAACTTGTGGATGGTTTTCTTCTCGAATACGATACCGCATGGAGAAACAGGGGACAGGCCCCTTTTTGATGAACCCATGGGAGCAACGATGAAGCGGGATGAAGTCCCGGACATTCTCCGGGGGCAAGGCGATTCACTCGGGACGGGCGGTATCCCGGGACCGTGCCCGTGATGGATTCCTTGGAGAACCGGAGCATCGCGGACGGCTGGGTGAATCTCGGCGGCGTCGGTAGCCGGATACTCGGGGCCGCGGCGGACTTGGACCCGAGAACCTATGGCTGCGCCAACCTGAGCACGCTGGTCACGAAGTCCGGCGGGTTCGAAGTCCGCAAGGGACCGGGCAAAGGAGCCCATATCCGCCGCAAGATCACAGGCCGCGAGACTGAGGGGGCCGCAAAGTGGAAGTGAAGGACTTGGAGCGTCGAACGACAGTTGCCCACGGTCGGCTGGAGATGCGTGAGATGCGGCTCGATGCGGCGCGGGAGCGGCGGCACGGTCTGCAGATCATGACGTTCGAGCATCTGGCGACACGGCTCGCGGGCGGACTGGTTCGGGCCGTCGACGGAGATGCTCTGCGGGAGGCCATCAAAGCGGTTCTGCCGGACACGACGCTCGGCGAGCTCGACGGCATCAAGGCGCTGCCCGGCATGGTGAGCGCCGCCGCCGACACGCTGCGGAAAGCGTGGCTCGCGGGCATCGACCTCCAGGCGCGTGTCGGCGAGCATCCCCGCCTCGACTCGGTGGCCATTATGGAAGCGGCGGTCGTGCAGGCGCTGCCGCCGGCGATGTTGCGTCCCGCTGACCTCGTGGCGGCGGGGCGCGCGAGGCTGGACCATGCAACGACGCTGTTCGGCCCCATCGAGATTGTCGGCATCACGGAGCTCTCGCCTGTCTGGCGACCACTACTCCACGCCATCGCCGGCCGCGTGCCGGTTCGCTGGATCGCGGGGCCTCGTCCGGTGCCGGACTGGCTCGACAGCGATCTCATCGAGATCGTGCGGACAGCGCCTCAGACGCCGGAGGTCTTCGCCGTCAGCGCCGCCACCGCCTATCACGAGGCCATCGAGGCCCTGCGCTGGACGCGGCTGCTCATTGCCTCCGGCATGGCGGAGCCGGCCGATATCGCCATCGCCGCCGTCGCGCCCGCCGACTATGACGACCATTTCCTGGCCTTGCGCGCCGACGCCAACCTCGACCTGCACTTCGTGCACGGCGTCAAGGTCACGGCGCGCCGGGAGGGGCAGGCGGCGGCAGCACTCGCGGATATCCTGCTGCGCGGCTTCTCGCAGACGCGGATCAGGCGACTGAACACGCTGCTCCGCGCCTACCCCGGTCCCTTCCAGGCATTGCCGGAAGGATGGACACGCATCCTGCCGGCGGACTCGACACTTTCGTCTGCGGAGGCATGGGCGCGCCTTCTCGACGGGCTGAACGCAGCCGACTGGCCGGACGGAACCGACCACAGCCCTGCGCTGGGCGCCACCATCGACCTTCTCGCCGGAGGCATCGAGGCGGCGGAGGAAGTGGGAGAAAAGCTGCTGTACGGGCGGGCGCTAACGATCTGGCGCAGGGCGCTCGCTGCCGGCGCGGCGGCATCGCTCGATCTCACCTTGGAGACGCTGCGGCAGGACGACGGCCTCGAGGCGTGCGTCTCGGCCTGCTGGATGCCGGCCAGCGCGTTGGCGGCGTCGCCACGGCGTTTCGTGCGCCTACTCGGCCTCAACTCCGCGCGCTGGCCGCGCAGCATTGCCGAGGATCGGCTGCTCTCCGATCATATCGTTCCCACCGCCGAACTAGATCCCCTGCCCGTTGCCGCCGCCGACCGCCGTGATTTCGAAACCATCCTGGCGACGACGGAAAGCGCGGTCGTTCTTTGTCGCGCCCGGCGCGACGAGGAAGGACGGTTGCTCGGTCGGAGCGCTCTGCTTCTGCAGGCGCCGTCGGACGAGACCTATCTGCGGCGCAACGCCGTGCCGGCGCACGCCTTCAGCGAGACCGACCGGCTTATGGCCCGGCCCGAAGAGTTCCGCGCCCTGCCGCAAGCGGCGGCCGCGTCGACGTGTTGGCGCAACTGGCGGCGCGATGAACTCACGCCGCACGACGGCGTGGTCCGGCCGGACCATCCGGTACTTGGCGCCATTCTCGACCGCACCCAGTCGGCAAACTCGCTGCGACGGCTCTTGCGCAACCCGCTTGGATTCGTCTGGCGCTACGGCTTACGCTGGCGCGCGCCGGAGATCAGCGAGGACCCTTTGACCCTCGATGCGCTCGCCATGGGCGATCTTGTCCATCGTACATTGGACCGAGCCCTCCAGTCGCTGGAGGCGTACGGTGGACTCACAACCGCCGCCGAGGAACAGATCGTCGCCGCCGTCGAGGCAGCCACCGCCGAGGTCGCACGCCTATGGGAGGGCGAGCGAGCTGTGCCCCCGCCTGTGATTTGGCGCTTTACCCTCGACGAAGTGCGCGTGCTGGTAGTCTGGGCGCTGGCCTTCCGCGACGAGCACCTGCCTGACGCGCGCGCCTACGGCGAGGTGCCCTTCGGCGGTGCGGAACCAAAGTCGGATGCCGTAACCCCTTGGGACACTACGGCGACCGTCGCAATCCCCGGCGCCGGCTTCCGCATTCGGGGCTATATCGACCGGCTGGATATCGCGCCCGACGGCCGCCGTGCGCTGGTGCGCGATTACAAGACCGGCGGTGCCCCAAAGGACGACATCGTCCTCGACCATGGCAAAGAGCTACAACGCTGCCTCTACGCCTTCGCCGTAAAGTCGTTGCTGGGCGACGAGGTGAGCATCGGCGCGTCGCTGCTCTACCCGCGCGCCCAACGGGACCTGCGGCTCGACGACCCCGACGGCACGCTCGACGCGCTGACCGGCTACCTGCAGGCCGCACGCGCCAGCCTCGCCGCCGGTGGCGCCGTCATGGGCAAGGATACGGGCGACAAGTACGACGATCTCGCCTTCGCCCTGCCGGCCAATGCCGGGGCAACCTATTGCGAGCGGAAGATGGACGCCGCCAGCGCGCGTCTCGGTGACGCGACGCGGATCTGGGAGGCACCGTGATGACGGGCCGGCCACGCGCGCTTGCGGATGACGCCGCCCGGCGGGCCGCCATCTCCGTCCACGACGGTTCTTTCCTGGTGGAGGCAGGGGCAGGTTCGGGCAAGACCGCTGTGCTGGCCGGGCGTATCGCGATGCTGCTGGCGGAAGGCGTCGCGCCCCGCTCCATCGCTGCGGTGACCTTTACCGAGTTCGCCGCCAGTGAGCTGCTCATCCGGGTGCGGGAGTTTGTCGACGCGCTGGCGGACGGCGATATTCCGACGCCCCTTCGTGTGGCCCTGCCGGACGGCCTCTCTAAGAGCCAGCGGCGCAGCCTTGCTGACGCGAGCGAGGCGCTAGACGAGATCACATGCTCGACCATCCACGGCTTCTGCCAACGCTTGATCACACCCTATCCGGTCGAGGCCGATATTGACCCCGGTGCTGAGGTGATGGACCGTGATCAGGCGGAACTCGCCTTCAGGGAGATCACGGACGCATGGCTGCGGGAGGAACTGACCGGCGAGGAGGACGGACTGCTCGCCAGACTTGTCCTGCACAACCCCGTGGGGACGGGCGCACTGATCCGCACCATCCTCGACCACCTCCGCCGCCATCGCGCCATCACCCACGAGGCGCCGGAGGACCCGTCGCCGCTTGTCGCCGAGTTCCGGGAGGTGGTGGACAGGTTCGATGCCTTCGTGGCCGGCGCGAACGCCGAGGAGCCGGAGACCGCCACCATCGTACGCCAGTTACGGGAGTTGGCCGAAGCGGTAGAGCCTTGCCTGCCGGCACGAACGCCAGCCGATCTTGTCTCGCTGCTTCTTACCGCGCCCCATCCCGATCTCTGCACCAGGTCGGGCGGTTTCCTAATGTATCGGAAGAAGGGGAAGTGGGTCGCGACGGCCAAGCTTGCGGGCCTGCCCCGGGCCGACGGGGAGCGGTTGAACGACCTGGCTAGTACCCACTATGCCCGATGCTGCAGCGCTTGGACGGCGTTGCGACAGGCCGTCGCCTCGCGCGTGCTCGCCGCGCTGATCCCGCTCGTGCAGCCGGTCATGGATCGTTTCCGCGACTACAAACGCGCGACGGCGCTGCTCGATTTCGACGACCTGATCTTCGCCGCCCGCGATCTGCTGCGCGATCACGATGACGTGCGCCGGGCCATCGCCGCGCGCTTTACTCGCGTCCTCGTGGACGAGTTCCAGGACACCGATCCCCTGCAGACCGAGATATTCTGGCGCCTCTGCGGTGACCCGCCAGCCGAGCACGACGCCGCCGACTGGACGACCTTCACACTCCGACCCGGCGCCCTATTTCTCGTCGGCGATCCCAAGCAGGCGATCTATCGCTTCCGCGGCGCCGACATCGCAGCCTACATCCGTGCCCGCGAGGCGTTCCACTTCCAGGCGGCCGAGGGCGTGCTCTCTATCACCACCAATTTCCGCTCCTGCGCGCCGATCATGGGCTACGTGAACGACCGCTTTGAACGCCTGCTCTCAGAGGAGAACGGCCAGCCTGGCTTCCAGGCCCTCGATCCCTTTCAGCCCGAGCGCGCCGAGGGACCTTCGGTCGCCGCTCTGGACATCGCGGTAGCCGACGCCAACGGCAAGGCCAACACCCGGCAACAGCGGGACGGCGAAGCCGAGGTCGTGGCCGAGATGTGCGCGCGCCTGATCGGCAACGAATTCATCCGCGACCCGGAGAGCGGCGAGCAGCGCCCGTGCCGTGCCGGCGATATCGCCCTGCTGGCGCCCACCGGGAGCGATCTCTGGCGCTACGAGGAGGCTCTGGAGCGGCGCGGCATCCCGGTCGCTACCCAGGCCGGCAAGGGACTGTTCCAGCGCCAGGAGATCCAGGACCTCATCGCCGTGACCCGCATTCTCGCCGATCATCGCGACACGCTCGCCCTCGGTGCGTTTCTCCGCGGCCCGTTGGTGGGACTGTGCGAGGAGGAACTTCTGGATATAGTCTGGGCCTTGCCGCGCCGCGACGATACGCCCGACGAACTCCCGCGGCTCGACCTCAGTGTGGTGCCCGACGCGGTCGTGCACGGTCACGCCCGCGATATCATCGAGAAGCTCCAGGCGCTACGCCGCCAGGTGAACGCGACAACGCCCCACGCGCTCCTCTCCCAGGCCGTCGACGTGCTGCGCGTCCGGCCCATCCTGTTCCAGCGCCATAGCGGCCAGGCCGAGCGGGCGCTCTCCAATGTCGACCTCTATCTCAGCTTCAGCCGCGCTTACGCAGTACGGGGGCTACGCGCCTTCGCCGAAGCGATGACGGCTGCCTGGGGCGACGAAGCCCGCGCCGTGGAAGGTCGGCCCGATGCACAGGAAGAGGCGGTGGCGCTCTATACCATGCACGCCGCCAAGGGGCTGGAGTGGCCCATCGTCGTGCCGATCAACACGATGACGCGGGTGAGGACAACGGAGACCGCCGTCACCAATCGCGTAGGTGGCCGCTTCTACTGTTCCGTGCTGGGCGTGGAGCCGACCGGATACACGGAGGCCCGCGACGACGAGAAGGCCGAGCTTGATCGGGAGCGAGTTCGCCTCTGGTACGTCGCCGTCACGAGGGCGCGCGTGCTTCTCATACTGCCGCGGCTCGATGTCGCCGCCTCGAGTACGGCTTGGCTATCCCTTGTCGATCTGGCGCTGCCCCATCTGACGACGCTCGAACTCGATCGTCACCCACCCGAGGTCGGCGTGGTGGACGCGGGGGCGGAGAACGAACAGACGCGCGAGGTCTTCGCCGTCGAGGGGGCCGCGATCGTGGAACATCAGCGCAGCATCGTCTGGCGCGCACCGAGCCGGGACGAGGGCGTGGCCGGACCAGTTGTTCGGGAGGAAGTCCCGACGATCCTCGTTACCGACGGCGACGGGGCACCGGCGGAGAGTGATACGGTTTTTACGACCCAGGGCGGGCGCGAGCGTGGGATCGTCCTGCATAAGATCATCGAGGAGGTTCTTACCGGCGAGACGGCGGAGACGATGCCGGCCCTGGTCGCCCGCGCCGAGGACTTGATCCGCGCATTGGGCCGCCCCGTCGTGGACGATCCCGCTCTGGGCCTGGCATCGACCGAGCTTGCAGATTGCGTCGTCCGCACCCTGTCGCTGCCCGAGGTCGCTGCCCTCCGGCCGAGGCTGTTGCCGGAGTTTCCGCTCTTTGCCTCGACACTGATCGAGGCACATGAGGAGGTGACGACCGGCATCGCCGACGCCATCGCCTTCGGCCCCGATGGCGCGCCGCAAGTGGTAATCGACTGGAAGAGCGACGTGGACCTGGCACCCGAGACGCTTGAACATTACCGCGCCCAAATCCGCGCCTACCTTGACGCCACTGGCGCAGAGCGCGGTCTGGTCGTGGCTATGACCTCCGGCACTGTTATCTCGGTGATGTAGACAGGAACGTCAAGAGCAATGAGAAAATTCCTTCATCCGGCCGCAAACGTTTCAGAAAAGGAACGGCCACCTCACCCTGCATCGGTTTTGAGACCACAAAATTACAAGAGGAGTGGTAACGGCAGTCACCTCATGTGGCGATGCGCGCCATTCGATTGGCCAGCGCCCCGCGACCAGCATCCGGGGTAGCTATGAGCCTAGCGTCGAGCCGGGGCGAATCCAGGGTGTTGCCGAAGTTGCGAGGTGGATTTTTCGGGTGCGGGTCAAACAGGATCTAGCGCACTCAGGCCACTATTTTGAGATGCGGCGATTCGGCCATGATGGGGGAGCGGAGTTTTTCCAGGATGTGAGGATTTCGGCGGACAATCTCGAAGAACATACCCATGCTGAGATAATTGCTGAAATGATCGTCCCATTCCAACTGGTTCATGGAATCATCATTCCAAGGCTTGGTTCCGGTCCTTGTCAATTGGAAGTGAGACCAGAAGAGTTTTCCGTCGGAGTGTTCCTCCATGGCCACGATGAGTTCGTCCTCATACAGCCAGATCCACATTTCCTGCTCCCCGACCCGGACGGGTTCGACCTCGGGCCGCCCACCCTTGAACCTGCCGTATGCCCCGACGCGGGTGAATGAGGTTACATCGTCTGCGGTGACGCCGAGTTCGTGGAGAATCTTCATGGCCAGTTCGAATGAGATTTTGGGGTCGTCGTTATTGTGGGCGGAAAATTGTCCCACTACCTCCTCATTTTCATTCACGTCGATTTTCAAGAGGGCGAATGGTTTCTCTTCCTTGAGCAGCAGCAAAAACTTGAATTCACCGGCTTCGGCTTGTTCCCAATATCTCTGTGCATCCTCGCGCTTTCCGACACAGAGTTCGAGAGTTTTCCCGATTGTTATGAGCTTTTTGATGGATGCCACTTCTTCAAGCCTGAATTCGCCGCTGAGGGGGATGATTCCGGGCGCGGTTTCTGCATCGGCGCGCCTCTCCCGGGCCTCGGTCAATGCTTTTCTGAAATGGTCTGCATTCTTGCAGACTCCATCGAAAGAATGGCGGCAACTCTTGATGAGTTTCCCGGCCTTGTGTCTTACGGCATCATCTTCGTGCTCCCTGCATCTGAGGGCCTCGCGAATGGAGCGGAGGGTGGTGCGTGCTGTCCGCTCCCCGTCATCGGGGTTTTCGCGCAGGTAGGTTTGGAGTTCGCCTTCGAGTTTTTCCAGGGGAAAATCCCCGCCTGCTTCTTTTGTGAGGCGGTTCCACTGCATCTGACATTCGGCGTTCATGTTTTCTCCTTCTTCATCTGGCTGGTTGAAACAAAACGCGGCGTTACGACTTGAACCAGCCCTTCTTCTCGGGCTTTGGCGGGGGAGGATACGCCCGCTCCAGAGCGTCGGCGATTCTTTCCAGTGAATCGCTGATTGCGCCCATCTTGTTGAATGCCGCTATGAGCGCAACTTTTTCCGCGGTGGTGAAGATAGAATCATTCGCCATCGTTTCTTCCTTTCCTGGCTGAATTGTTTGCTTGTTTCACAATGATTCCGTAGTAGAACCAGCTTCTGTTGCAAATTTGCTCGAGGTCGAGCCCTTCCCGAATCCAGGAATACACGCTGTCATTCACCCATCCCATCGCCTTTTCTCTGATGTTGATTTTTCCCGTCTCGCTCATCTTTGTATCGGTTCCCTTTTTTAGTCCGCCGCCTCGTCGGGCCCGGTTTCGCCCGACAGCATTTTCCCGAGTCTCTCGGCGGCGGCTATCATCTCCTCGCACCTGGCCCACTCATCATCGCTTATCTGCGCTTCGAGCCACTCGACGCGCTCGCGGGCGGCGTCCTCGCCTTCGCCGCGCAGGCGCTTGGGAATCTGGCCCAGGCGCGCATGTCCGTGGGAAAGGGCCCACTCGGCGCGGCGTGAGCCGCCGGTCAGGCGCGCGCGGCGTTCGGGGAAGAGATGGCCCCGGCAAATCAAGTCGGGGTCGAACCCGACGTCGGCGGGGTCGAGCGCGCCGTTCCCGGCCTCCAGATTCTTTGCCAACTCTTTCAGGAAGTTGGCGAAAGGGTTTCCGTTTTCCCTGTAATCCTCCCAGCGGGGGTCGTCCCATTCGAGGTCTCCGGGGTGGCGGAACAGGTCGCGCCGCTCGATGGATTCTTCCTCCTCCTGATACGCCCAGGCGGATTCCGCCAGATGCCCGGGCAGGGCGCGGTTGAACTCCTCCAGAGCCGCTTTCGCCTCCCCGACCCGCCGGCGGCGCTCGGCGAGGCTCGCCTCCGCAAGGAGTGCGAAGAGGGCGGGCGCCTCCTCGATGAGCCGGTGCATGTCCACCCCGTAGCGCTCCTCCACCAGGTCGTAGGCGAGGGCGGTTTCGATGTCCAAGTGAACCCTGGGGCCGGAACCGCCGGAATCGAAATGGATCCGGGATACTTCCTCCCGCACCGCCTCGGTTTCGGGGCCAAGCGCCAGAATCCGGGGATTCCCGAGTTTCAGGGCTGTGGCGAGCAGCCGGGCGGTGGTTTCTCTTGCTTCGCCTCCGTTTTTGCTCTCTAAGCGGCCGATGGTTTTCTTTTCGATTTTCGCCTTATCGGCCAGTTCCTGCTGGCTCCATCCTTGGGCCTTGCGTAGCTTTTTCAGTGTTTCGGGGTGTATTCTCATTAAATGAACCTCATGCGGAAAAGATTGTCGTCTCTTTCTCTTTGTCTATCTTTTTTCGTTGTTATCAGTCATAAGGGCAATTACTATTTATCCTCGGTATCGCCTGTATCGCCTTCAAAGAAACCAAAAACCATACTCCAGAACATTTGAATCAAACCAAAACCGCCTAATGCAATTCCACCAACAAGACACACCAAGCCGAGCAAACCTAATGCCTGACTCAACATATAATTGTTTCTGGCGACATCCAGCCCCTTTTCGTCAATGAAATAAATAATGACAAAGGTGCTGAGAAACATTACGAATCCAGCCAAGAACATTTTCATATTCAAAATCTCCTTTGGATAAATTACATCCCGAAAGAATAATACACCTTTTTATATGTGATATTAAATAGTTTTATTATTTAATATCACATATAAAAAGGTGTATTAAATGGCAGATGGGGGCATTAATATCTCTCATATGGGATATATATGCGTTTCGGAGGAGATTAACTAAGTTTAGGGCCAAACTGCCGATGCCTTGTATATTGTCAAATTCAATCAGCCCAATCTAGGGTGCTTCTTCGCCCGATAGAGTTACCCTCAGATCTTGTGTATGGGCTGAATTGAAGAAGGAGACTTTCGTGACGAGTTGAGCGAATTGGTGCGCGAGGGCGCGCAACGAATCATCCGC
>JAPPHK010000181.1 GCA_028820795.1 Nitrospinota bacterium
ATCGTCTGGCAGGCGTGCGACACGTTTCGCGGGACGCTCGATCCCACCCAGTACAAGGACTATATCTTGGTAATGCTCTTCATCAAGTACTTGTCTGACCTCTGGAAAGACAGGCAAGCACAGTACCGCGAGCGCTATCAGGGAGACGAGCGGCGCGTCGAGCGAGCCCTCAGTCGGGAGCGCTTCGTCATGCCCGAGGTTGAGTTAAAGGACCAAGATGGCAATGTTGAGGAATCCTTCCCGGCCAGCTTCTATAGTCTCTACGAGCGGCGCACGCGCTCCAACATCGGCGAGTTGATCAACATCACCTTGGAAAAGATTGAGGACGCCAACAAGGCCAAACTAGAAAACGTTTTCCGCAACATCGACTTCAACTCTGAGCCGAATCTCGGCCAGACTAGGGATCGCAACCGCCGGCTCAGCCACCTTCTTGAGGACTTTGCTAAGCCGCAGCTCGACCTTCGCCCGAGTCGCATCGGGGATGAGGACATCATCGGCAACGCCTACGAGTATCTGATTGGTCGGTTTGCCGCAGATGCGGGCAAGAAGGGAGGGGAGTTCTACACGCCTAGTGAGGTTGCAATGCTCTTGGCGAAGCTGTTGAACGCCCAACATGGCGACACGATTTGCGACCCGGCCTGTGGATCGGGCTCGCTGCTGATCCGCGTTGCCAAAAACGTAGGCTCGGACAACTTCGCGCTCTACGGCCAAGAATCGAATGGCAGCACTTGGGCGCTGTGCCGGATGAATATGTTTTTGCACGAGATGGATAACGCTCGTATCGAGTGGTGCAATACGATCACCAGCACCCGCCTAGTTGAGGGCGACCGGCTGATGAAGTTCAACATCGTCGTCGCCAATCCGCCGTTCAGTCTGGATAAGTGGGGGCAAGACCACGCCGAGAATGACCCCTATAACCGCTTCTGGCGTGGCATTCCACCCAAAAGCAAGGGGGACTATGCCTTTATTAGCCACATGATTGAGACGGCCCTCCAAGACGAGGGGCGCGTTGGCGTCATTGTCCCGCACGGGGTGCTGTTTCGTGGGGGTGCCGAGGGCAAAATTCGGCAGAAGCTCATAGACGATAACATGCTTGAAGCGGTTATTGGGCTGCCCGTCAATCTCTTCTTCGGCACTGGCATCCCGGCGGCCATCGTGATTTTCAATAAGGCGAGGAAGCCGTGGAGTGAAGCTGGCACCGACCGCGAGAAGCACGTGCTCTTCATTGATGCCAGCCAGGAATTCCAAGACGACAAGAACCAGAACCGGCTCCGTGCCCAGGACATCGATAAGATCGTCGAGGTGTTCGGCATCTTCCGGGCTGTAGATAAGTATTCCTATGCGGCCACGTTTGACGAGATCGTGGATAACGATTTCAACCTCAACATTCCCCGGTATGTGGATACTTACGAGCCGGAGCCGGAGGTGGATATCGCGGCTGTGCGGCAGGAGATCGCGGACCTTGAGACCGAGCTTGCCGAAGCTGAGGCTGAGCTGGAGGGGTATCTGAAGGAGTTGGAGCTATGAATAACGTGCTGGATGCGCTTTCTGCGCTTGAAGCCGACGTCGGAGTCAAAGAGCGAATGGCCCGCTGGATCGCCGAATCCCGTTCGCTAGGTATCGACATCCCAAACCTCACCGATGATCACGTTCGCCTCTTTGAACGCTTGGTGGATTTGGAGGCAGCGATTGCGGAATGGCACGAGCGGCGCGAAGGCATGAAGAGCGCTGACGACGAACGACTCTGGAGGAAACTCAGACTCGAATGGAATTACAACAGCAACCATATCGAGGGTAACACGCTGACCTACCATGAGACCGAACTGCTGCTCATCCACGGCCGCACGGCTGGCGGGCATCCGATGCGGGACTACGAGGAGATGAAGGCGCACGATGTTGCGATCGACTATACGCGATCGCTTGCAGGCGAGGAACAGGTTATTGGGGAGAGCGATATAAGACAGCTAAACAAAATTATCCTCAAGGAACCTTTCTTGAAATACGCGGAGACGCCGGATGGCCAACCGACGCAGAAGCGCATTGTTCCGGGCCAATACAAGACACAGCCGAATCACGTGCGGACGGCGACTGGAGAACTTCATCGGTTTGCCGAACCCGAGGAAACGCCCCCATTAATGGAGGAATGGACTCGTGATTTTCGGCGTGACCTGGAGCGGAGCGCCTATCCTCTGCCGTTGTTCCTAGCTGAATCGCACTGGAGTTTTATTCATATCCATCCATTCGACGATGGGAATGGGCGCACCGCGCGGCTGCTCGCCAACTACGCTTTGATTCGGAATAATCTGCCGCCTATCGTGATCAAGAGCGACGACCGGGACCGCTATATCAACGGACTCCAGAACGCCGATGTAGGGCGCATGTTGCCGCTCGCCGAGTTTATGCTGGAAAATGTCTCATGGTCGATTGAATTGGCGATTCGGGCTGCGAAGGGAGAATCGATTCGCGAACCCAATGATGTGGCCAGAGAGATGGAACTCTTTGTGCGGAGCAAGAGAGGGCCGGAGCCGAACAAATCCGATCTCGAAGTACTCGATAACGTCTTTCTTATGCACGTTCGTCCGATCCTAAATGAATTGGAGGCACGATTACAGCCGCTTTCCCAGCTATTCCATAGTTTCAACCGATTTTCATCCCTTAAAATCGGGCAGCAGCAACATTCTGCGGTTGGCTTGCTGGAAGACAGAAACTGGGAACAGACAAAACAAGCCCACATCGCAACGCTGGGATTTGATCTCGACGACGGGCAGCCAATCGAGCTAAGGTGCGAATTTCAGTTCGACCGTTACACAGGGAGTGGAAGACGAGGATTCCACCTGAACCTATCCGTCGCTTGGAGACTCGGCGGCGAAAAATTTTCGTTAGAGGTCGAGATCAACAAAAAGTCCCTTACGGCCGTAGGCGGTCGCATCCCTTATTCAGACCTTGACAGCCAAAACGCTGAATTGGAGCACATAGTCGAGGCGATTTGCCGATACATGATGGATGAAATCGACAGTCGGTCACAGGGATCGAAACAGGAGTAATGACAATATAGATGCGGTCGACTCTTTCCGAGATAGAACTCGATTATAGGACTAATTTACTATGTCACAGAATTCTTCTAATTCTCTCATAAACTTGGGCAATCTGTCAAAACCGGCTGATACCCTGATCAAGAAGGTATCGGACGCAGTCGGCGGTCTCTTTGCGCCGTACCAAGTCAAGAGAATGGCCAAGGCAGAGGCCGAGGCTGCAATGATAAAGGCTCAATCCAAAACTGAGATCACCGACCTGCATCGACGGGCCGTACATCGGTGGATTGAGGAGGAAGCGCAACGTCAGAAAAACATGGAAGACATCACTGCCAAAGCGTTACCTCAGTTGGACGAAAAGGCGACCCCCGATTCTGTGGAAGACGACTGGCTCGTCAACTTTTTCGATAAATCTCGAATCGTATCTGACAATGAGATGCAGGAGCTATGGTCGCGCGTCCTAGCTGGAGAGGCCAATACTCCCGGCACTTACTCAAAGAGGACCGTCAACTTCCTATCGGATCTCGACAAGGCTGACGCGGAGTTATTTGCCAAGCTTTGCGGATTCGGCTGGATGATTGGATATGTTGTGCCATTGGTGTTCGACGTTCAGGCAGAAATATACAACAAACATGGGATCAACTTTAATAGCCTGAGCCATCTTGAAAGCATCGGACTTGTTCAGTTCGATAGCGTTGCTAGCCTTGTACAGCGCAATTTGCCGAAGAAATTCACCGTACATTACTACGGTAAGCTGCTTAAGCTAGAGATGCCCAAAGATTCTGACAACGAGCTTGGGATCGGGAAGGTACTCCTTACAAAGATTGGTCAGGAACTTGCACCGATATGCGGAAGTGAGTCTGTGGAGGGATTTCGGGAATATGTGATGAACCAATGGAAGCAGTATTTGCCAAAGTCAGAGACTGTATAAAGGCTGCTACGCCTCACGTCCTACTACGGCAGTGATTACGGAAATCTATTCTTCATATGTTGCGTAAGGAAAGATACTTTTGAGTGCAAGATCCGCATATCCAAGCAGTGTTGTTAAAGGTATCCCTCGGCTTGGACGGAAGCCAGATGGCTGGCGTGAGGTCGCTTTTGGGGATGTGCTTGAAGTTGTTAAGCGGCCAGCGACAATCGATCCAACTCAGAGCTACCAACTCATCAATGTTAAGCGGAATCGTGGAGGGGTTATCCCTCGTGAGACGAAGAGAGGTCGTGAGATCAAGACCAAAACTCAGTTCTATGTTGCGGCTGAGGATTTTGTGATTTCTCGGAGACAGATAGTGCATGGAGCCTGCGGTATTGTTCCGCCCGAGTTGGATAGAGCATTAGTGTCCAATGAATACTCAACATTTGTTCCCAAGAATGGTCTATGTCTGGAGTTTTTGGCTTGCTTCTCCCACACAAGCCACTTCCAGAAGACTTGCTTCCACGCCAGTGTGGGGGTTGTGATCGAGAAGATGATCTTCAACCTCGACGCTTGGTTGAAACACCGATTCTACTTACCGCCTTTAAAGGAACAGGAGCGCATCGTACGAATTCTCGCAGCAGCCGACCGAGCAATTGCGCGAACTGAAAACCTTATAGACGCGAAGGGAAGGCTCAAGGAGGGACTTGCTGAACGACTGCTGACGGGTAGGTGTCGATTGCTAGGTACTAAGCCTGAAAAGTGGCGGCACGTTCGGTTAGCGGATATAGCTACGATCATCGTGAGCGGAGTGGACAAAAAAAGTAAGTCGGCAGAGGCGGAAATTCGCCTCTGCAATTACACGGACATCTACTACAAAGATCGTATCGGATTGGACTGTGAATTTATGATTGCGACTGCGAGCGCCGCTGAGATAGAAAACTATTCCCTACGAAAGGGAGATGTAATTATCACCAAGGACTCCGAAACGCCAGATGACATTGCTAAACCAGCGGTGGTGATCGAAGACATGCCTGGAGTGCTTTGTGGATACCACTTAGCAATTCTGCGGCCCCAAAAAGTGCATGGTCCGTTCCTCTCCCAGCTTCTTCGTCTCTCTCGCATTCGGCACGAATTCTATCGAGTCGCCAACGGCGTCACTCGTTATGGACTTGGCCGACATGCCATAGCGAGTCTGCTTCTGAAGCTGCCGAGTCAGGAGGAGCAACTACGAATTGCTGCCGTCCTTGGTTGTCTTGACCGTAACGTCGAATTGCTCCAAACGAAACTTACCGCTCTTCGGGAGATCAAGAGAGGATTGATGCAAAGGCTCTTTACCGACAGTACAAGTGAAGTCAGATTAGCAGGAGAGGAAAATCGTAATGCCTCTTGAGGACCTAATTCAACGGATAGATCAACTAATCCAAAAGGCCGACGAGGTTATTCAGTCCAAAGAGATAAGGCTAGGTCCCTTTGACCCAATGCAAACCTACGTCAATGAAGGGTTGTTTCACGCCTTTCGGTCGGCCTCTCTTTCGTTCCTCGCCATGACTTTTGGCAAGGAGCACATTCACTATGTTGAATTCAATTCAGAGGCCGATCAATCAAAGCTACCCTGTGCCGAGATAGGACGAGGTATCTTATCTGTTGCGCGGGAAGAATTAGCAGGTGGTTGGCTTACTACAACCAAGGGCCTGATTTCCGCTGAGATATTCTCTGATTTCCTCGAAATGGCGCAGCATTTGCTTGATGAAGGATACAAAGATCCCGCTGCGGTTATGGCCGGTAGCGTTCTGGAAGAGCATTTACGACAGCTTTGCCAGAAACACGGCATACCAACGGAAGCGACCAAACAGGGCAAACAGGGTCGCCCGCAACCCAAGAAAGCAGATGCACTCAATGCAGGTCTCGCTAAAAAAAAGGTTTACAACCAGCTTGATCAGAAGAATGTGATAGCATGGCTGGATCTTCGGAATAAAGCCGCCCACGGGAAATATCAAGAGTACACAAAGGAACAGGTCTCATTAATGCTCCAGAGTCTCTCAGATTTCATGGTTCGCGTGACACTCTAGCTACAGGAAAAGTACTGAAAGAGCCTCAGACGAACGAGGATTTGCATACAGATTCGCCGCTAAGCAGTCGAACCTAATCGAGGTGCCTGATGGCCCTACCTTCCTTTCAAGAAAAGTTTATCTCTCAGCTACCTGCAGTAGCACTCCTACAGAACCTCGGCTATAAGTACCTTAGTTCCGAAGAAGCGGTCGAAGCTCGCGGCGACCGACGGGGCAACGTACTCCTCGACAAGATACTGACGGAGCAACTTCGCAGGCAGAACGCCATCATCTTCAGGGGTCGCACGTATCCCTTTAGCGAGGGCAATATCCTCGCGGCAGTTCAGGCACTGAAGGACATAGTAGATGACGGCCTGCTGCCAACCAACGAGAAAGCGTATGACTTGCTGTGCATGGGAAAGAGCCTGCAACAATCGGTCGAAGGAGATACCAAGAGCTTTCAGCTCAATTACATTGACTGGGAGCATCCCGAAAACAACGCCTACCACGTGACCGAGGAGTTCGTGGTCGAGCGCAGCGGCAGCCAAGAGACTCGCCGGCCCGACATCGTGCTCTTCGTCAACGGGATTCCACTGGTGGTCATCGAGTGCAAGCGGCCCGACAAGAAGGACCCGATTGGCCAAGCCATTAGCCAGCATATCCGAAACCAGCAACAAGACCAGATTCCCCGTCTTTTCTTTTACGCACAACTTCTCCTCGCCATCTCGAAAAACGAGGCCAAGTACGCCACTGTGGGTACACCCGCCAAGTTCTGGTCGGTGTGGAAGGAGAATTTCAGCGAGAGCGATACGGCCGACCTGAAGAAGAGGGTGAGTCTTCCGCTGAGTGAGGGCCAGATCGACAGAATTCTTGCTACGAAGGAGTTTTGGGGCCGAGAGCGGGAGAGTTATGGAAGCATAGAACGACAGGTGACGCCACAAGACCAAGCGCTCTATGCTCTGTGTCGCAAGGAGCGGCTCCTCGAATTGATCTTCCGTTTCATGCTCTTCGACGGAGGCGAAAAAAAGATCGCCCGTCATCAGCAGTACTTCTGCGTCAACAAGATCCTCGATAGAGTGCGGAAAATCCAGCACGACGGAACGCGCCAAGGCGGCGTAGTCTGGCATACCCAGGGTAGCGGCAAGAGTCTGACCATGGTGATGCTCGCCGAGGCCCTCGCCCTCGAACGAAGCATTACGGACTTCAAAATCATCCTAGTGACGGATCGCGTCGATCTCGACGATCAGATATATAAGACTTTCCATCACTGCGGTACACAGCCTATTCAGGCGAAGACCGGCAGGCACTTGGAGCAACTGCTCAGGGACAACAAGGCGCAGATTATCACTACGGTCATCGACAAGTTTGAACTCGCAGTCAGCAAAGCCGGCGTGCGCAATGAGAATCCGGATATCTTCGTCCTCGTCGATGAGAGTCACAGAGGCCAGTTTGGAGAGTTGCACGCCAAAATGAGACAGGCGCTCCCCAACGCCTGCTTCATAGGCTTCACCGGCACGCCCGTGATGAAGAGGGACAAGAGCACCATTGACCGCTTCGGCGGCCTAATCGACGCCTATACCCTAGAGCAGGCCGTACAGGACAATGCCGTGGTACCGCTGCTCTACGAAGGGAGGCACGTCGATCAGAAAGTTGATTCCGAGGCACTGGACGATTGGTTTGAACGGATTACGGCCCGCTTGTCCGACGAGCAGAAAAGAGACTTGAAGAAGAAATTTTCGTCGAGCGACCAGTTGAATAAAGCCGAGCAGAAAGTTATGCGAATCGCTTGGGACGTGAGCGAACACTTCCGCGACAACTGGCACCAGACCCCCTACAAAGCGCAACTCGTGGCTCAAGACAAAGCCACGGCCCTACTCTACAAGCATTTCCTCGACGAGTTCGACATGGTTAGCAGCGAGGTGCTGATATCGGGACCCGACGACCGCGAAGGTGAGGAGGATGTCCACGAGGAATCCAAGGATGTGGTCAAGGTTTTTTGGAAGAAGATGATGGCGAAATACGGCAGTGAGAAAGAATACAATCGCCAGATCATCAGCGCGTTCAAGCAGGCTGAGGAGCCCGAGATCATCATTGTCGTTGACAAGCTGCTTACTGGCTTCGACGCGCCGCGCAACACTGTGCTCTATCTCACGCGGCAGCTAAAGAGCCATTCCCTACTGCAAGCGATCGCCCGGGTCAATCGCCTCTTTGACGGCAAGGATTTCGGCTACATCATCGACTACCGGGGCGTCTTGCAGAACCTCGACGAAGCGTTCGACCTCTACGGCCAACTCGCCGAATTCGAAAGAGAGGGGATCGACGATTTAGCCAGCGCGATAACGGATGTGAGTGCTGAATCCCACAAGCTGCGGCAGCGATATTCGGACCTGTGGGATCTGTTCAAGACCATCGAAAACAGACAACAAGACGAGGAAGAATACGAGCAACTCTTGGCGGACGAGGTGCTGCGTGACCGCTTCTACGAACGCTTGAGCGCCTTCTCACGGACGCTGGGGATCGCGCTCTCCAGTGCGGATTTCCTCGATGCGACGCCGGAAGAGAAGATCGCCTCATACAAGTATGATCTTCGCTTCTTCATGCGCCTGCGCAGTTCGGTAAGCCGACGCTACGCCGAAGTGGTGGATTTCAAAGAGTACGAGCCGCGTATTCAAAAGCTGGTCAATCAGTACGTGGGGACGGGAGAGGTGGAACGGATCACGGACTTGGTGGACATCTTCAACGCCGACGCCTTCGCTAAGGAAGTTGACAGGCTCTATAGCGCGGCGTCCAAGGCCGACACTATCGCCTTTCGCACGAAGCACACGATTCGCGATCTCATGCAGCAGGATCCGGCCTTCTACAGCCGATTCTCAAAGCTGCTTGAAGACGCGATCCGGGCCTTTCGGGAACAGCGGTTTTCCGACGCAGAATACCTGCGGAAGGTAGAGCAAATTGCCGAGCGAGTGCGCAACCGAACAGGCGACGATATTCCCTCAGCCCTCGCTCATCGAGACGTGGCCAAGGCATTCTTTGGCGTGCTTCAAGAAGTGTTCTCGACCCGTACCGTCCAGGTGGCCAATGTCCAGGACGTTGGTGCTACAGTTAGCCTAGCTATCGACGACATCGTCCAGGAGCATCGCATTGTCCACTGGAACCGCAACACCGATGTCCAAAACCGGATGAAGTTGGCGATTGAGGACTACTTATTCGAATTCATGGAGCGAGAAAATCTCGAACTGAGCTTCGAGGAGATCGACCGCATTTTGGAATCGGTGCTGGATATCGCGAGAGTGCGATATGCCTGACGAGCGTATCCAGCATGTCGTCGTAGAGTATTCGAGTGAACAAATTCCAGTCGCGCTCAAATTCAAAAAGAGCCGGTACCTGTCAATCTCAGTTCATCCCGACTGCTCGGTGACAGCGTCGGCACCTGTGGGTTGTCCCATAGAGGAGGTGCTAACATATCTTGAGAGCCGACGGGCGTGGATTGCCAAGCAGCGTCGCTATTTCGAGACTTTTCATCCACTGCCGGAAGCCAAACGGTTCGTCTCTGGAGAGACCCACCTCTATCTTGGGCGTCAGTATCGGCTGAAAGTTCGCCGCGCTCGCGACGTTGAGGTCAAGCTAATTGGCCGTTTCCTGAACGTCTCTGTTCCAGAGCCGGAAAAGCCTCGGTGTGTTCGCACAGCACTTGACGCTTGGTATCGCGCACACGCTGAGCCCATCTTCCGGGAGCGAATGGCTCACTGTTTGGAGTCTGCGCCGTCCTTGCAGAAGGTGACACCCACCTTGAGAATCCAACGGATGACTAGGCGTTGGGGTAGTTGCACTAGGAGAGGAACCATCACCCTCAGTACCGAACTCATTAAGACGCCCTTGCACTGCATCGAATACGTCATCATGCACGAACTCTGTCACCTGCGCGTCTACGACCACAGCCCGGCGTTCTTCCGCCTGCTCGACCGCTGTATGCCCGATTGGGAGACCAGAAAATCACAGCTTGATGAGGTGGTGTTGCAATAATCGAGGTCAAGGCTGCGCCGGTTCCAATCCCAACAGCACGATCAGATAGACCCGGACGAGAAGGATCGCGTGTTGCAATCGGAGAGGAAGATAAAAAATGAAACTAGATTTCCGGCCGGTTGGGACGAGAAACGCGTCCAACGTCTCCTCCAGCATTACGAATTGCAAACGGAGGAAGAGGCCGTGGCGGAAGATGAGGCCGTTTGGGAGGACACAACGCAAACGGTGATGGAAATCCCCAATGCGTTGGTTCCCTCAGTGAGAG
>JAPPHK010000164.1 GCA_028820795.1 Nitrospinota bacterium
ATCCTGAAGTGGGGGAGCGAGGCGCAGAAGAAAAAGTATCTGCCCAGACTCTGCTCGGCGGAGTGGATCGGGTGTTTCGGCTTGACGGAGCCGGACGTGGGTTCGGACGCGCAGCACCTGAAGACCTTTGCGGAGAAGACGCCCGGCGGCTGGAAGCTGAGCGGCCAGAAGATATGGATCAGCAACGGCGGCGTCGCGCAAGTAGCGATCGTGATCGCGCAGACCGACCGCGAGAACCCCCGGAAGATGGCGGCCTTTCTGGTGGAAACCGACCTGCCCGGCTTCGAGGCGCGGACGATGCACGGAAAGCTGGGGCTCAGGAGTTCTAATACGGCGGAGCTTTTCCTGGCGAACGTCGAAGTGCTTGATGACGCTTTGCTGGGAGAGGTGGGCGACGGCTTCAAGGTCGCGATGAGCGCACTCGACAACGGACGCTATTCCGTGGGGGCGGGATGTCTGGGAATCGCGCAGGGATCGCTGGAGGCGTCGGTCGCCTATGCGAAAGAGCGCCATACGTTCGGAAAGCCCATCGCGGCGCACCAGCTCGTACAGGACATGATCGCCCGGATGGTGGTCGATATCGACGCGAGCAGGTTGCTGCTCTACCGGGCGGGGGAACTCAAGAACGCAGGTCTTCCGAATACACGCGAGACCTCCATCGCCAAATACTACTGCTCCGAGGCGGCGCTTCGCTGCGCGAACGACGCAATACAGATTCACGGGGGCATGGGCTACAGCAACGAGTATCCCGTGGAGCGCTACATGCGCGACGCCCGCGTGGCGACGATCTATGAGGGAACCAGCCAGATACAGAAGCTCATCATTGCAGGCTATGAGACCGGAATCCGCGCGTTCGCGTGAGGGAGCGATTTTCCAAGTCCTTCAAATTTCACTTCTTGATGCCGTCTCGCGTCCAGCTTGCGTTATTTCTGAAAATAAGAATAAATGAAATCTCTTGAAATTCGTTTCGATACGCGGTAAGGCTCAAGGAGGGCAGTAATTTCAGCCGTTACGTGAGGTTGTCATGACGAATTCCGAGCAAGACCTGCGCAGAACCTCCCTGTATGAAACCCACAAGGCCGCCGGCGCCAAGATGGTGCCCTTCGCGGGCTATGAAATGCCAGTCCAATACACGGGCGTGATCGACGAGCACAATGCGGTGCGGGAAGCGGCCGGCCTGTTCGACGTGAGCCACATGGGTGAGTTCGAGGCGCGCGGTAAAGAGGCGGGCGCCTTCATCCACAAGATGGTCACGAACAACGTCCTCAGGCTCGAAGTGGGCGGCGTCCTCTATGCGGCCATGTGCAGGGCGGAAGGTGGAATCGTGGACGACCTCACGGTCTATCGGCTTGATGAGGAGCGCTACATGGCCGTCGTGAACGCGGCGAACATCGAGAAGGACTGGGAGTGGATGGCTTCCCACCGCACCGGGGACTGCGCGTTCGAAAACGTGAGTGAGGGGACGGGCCTCCTCGCCCTGCAAGGCCCCAAGGCGGAAACCATCCTCTCGAAACTGATTGCGGGGGGTGGCGACATGGCCGCCATCCCCTATTACGGGGCGCGGAATAAAGATGTGGCGGGGTGTGAGGTTCTGGTCTCGCGCACGGGTTATACGGGTGAGGACGGCTTCGAACTCTATTGCAAATCTGCGGATGCGCCCGCTCTTTGGGATAGTCTGATGAGCGAGGGCGAGGGTGAGGGACTCAAGCCTTGCGGCCTCGGCGCGCGGGACACATTGCGCACCGAGATGAAATTCGCCCTGTATGGAAACGACATCGATGAATCCACCCATCCGCTCGAAGCGGGCCTGGGCTGGGTGGTGAAGTACAAGGCGGGAGATTTCATAGGCCGCGAGAAATTGCTGTCCCTCAAGGCCGAAGGCGTAAAGAGAAAACTGGTTGGATTCGAGATGGTGGATCGTGGTATTCCTCGACATGGAGCGCCCATCCTGATCGATGGTGAGGTTGCCGGAGAGGTGACGAGCGGGACGATGAGTCCCTCTCTTGGCAAAGCCATTGGGATAGGCTACGTTCCTGCGTCGAATGCGGATGAAGGCGCTGCACTCGAAATCGACATTCGCGGCAAGGCCAGACGGGCGCAGATTGTGAAGACGCCTTTTTACAAGAAAACCCAAGCGGAGTGATTTCCGGTTTCTAACAACAAATCATAGAACACTGCCGTCATCAAAGAGGGAGGCATTCAGGAGCATGGAACTACCGAGCGGCCTCAAATATTCCAGAGAACACGAGTGGGTGAGAGTAGAGGGGAACATCGCGGTGATTGGGATCACGGACTTCGCCCAATCCGAACTGGGAGACGTGGTGTATGTCGAGCTGCCCGAAGTCGGCACGGAGGTGGAAGCGAACAACACGTTCGGCGTCGTGGAGAGCGTCAAGGCGGTATCGGACCTTTTCGCGCCGGTCTCCGGCGTCGTCGTCGAAGCGAACACCACGCTCGAAGACGAACCCGAACTCGTGAATTCCGAGCCTTATGAAGATGGCTGGATGATTCGGGTGGAGATGAAAGACGAGTCGGAGCTGAACGATCTCCTGGAAGCCGATTCGTACAGGGCGTACACCGAGGAGGAAAGCGGTTAGCCCGAAACGGCTCTCTGGTTCGCGCTTGAAGCGGTTTTGTCTCCTATGAGCCGGAACGGAAAAGACGTGTCCGCCTGAATCCCCATAACTTGAAGGGGCGCATTCATGCCGGAATCTCGCTTGTCTCTAGAAAATCTCGAGAATCGGGGAGAATTCATTCATCGCCACATTGCGCCGAGCGATGAGGACATCGAATCGATGTTGAGTGTCGTCGGCCTGGATTCTCTCGACGAACTGGTCGAAAAAGCCATCCCTTCATCCATCATCTCTGACACGAAGCTGAATCTCGCCCCGCCCAGAACCGAGCGACAAGCCCTTGTCGATTTGGATTCTTTCTCATCCAGAAACCAGGTGTTCAAGTCCATGCTCGGCATGGGGTATTCGGATTGCCACACCCCGACCGTCATTCTCCGCAACATTCTGGAGAATCCGGGCTGGTATACGGCGTACACGCCCTATCAACCGGAAATCTCGCAAGGGCGCATGGAGGCGCTGCTCAATTTCCAGACCATGATCATGGACCTCACCGGCATGGAGATCGCCAACGCCTCCTTGCTGGATGAGGGCACGGCCGCCGCCGAGGCGATGACCATGGTGATGAACGCGAGCAAGAACAAGGGGCGCAAGTTCTTCATCTCGAAAGACTGCCACCCGCAGACTATCGAAGTGGTGCGCACCAGAGCGGAGCCTCAAGACATCGAAATCGTGGTGGGCGATCACCGAGACGACGCGCTGGATGACGATGTCTTCGGCGCGTTGCTTCAGTACCCCGCAACGGGCGGGGAGATTTTCGACTACGCCGATTTTGCGGCCAAGGCGCACGAGACCGAAGCGCTGGTCGTCGTCGCCGCGGACATCCTCGCCTTGGCGCTGCTGAAACCCCCGGGTGAGTTCGGGGCGGACGTCGTCGTGGGCAATTCGCAGCGTTTCGGCGTTCCCTTGGGCTTCGGTGGGCCGCATGCGGCCTATCTGGCGACGAAAGAGAGATACAAACGCGCCATGCCGGGCCGCATCGTGGGCGTTTCCATCGACGCGGATGAGAAACCAGCTCTGAGGCTTTCCCTGCAGACGAGAGAGCAGCACATACGCCGCGAGCGCGCTACGAGCAACATATGCACGGCCCAGGTTCTTCTGGCCGTCATCGCGAGCATGTACGGTGTGTACCACGGCCCGGACGGCGTCAAAAGGATCGCCCAGAGAACGCATCGCCTGTCATGCGCGCTGGCCGAAGGCCTGGAGCGCATGGGCTACTCTCTGGCGGCGGGTTCATTCTTCGACACCGTGGCGGTGTGCGTGGATGCGGGAGGCGCCGCCCGAATCGTCGAAAAAGCGGCGCAGCGGCGCATGAACTTGAGAGCGCTCGATCAAGATATCGTCGGAATCGCCCTGGATGAGACCACCGGGAGAGAAGACGTAGTAGCGCTTTGGGAGGTTTTCGCCGAAGGCGATTCAGACCCGATATCCTTCGATGATGTCGAAGCGAATGCGGCGGAGAGGATACCCGAGTCCTTGAGAAGAACCTCTCCCTACATGACGCATCCGGTTTTCAATTCTTATCACGCAGAACATGAAATGCTGCGCTACATCTACCGCCTTCAGGAAAAAGACATCGCGCTTACGCGCTCGATGATCCCCCTCGGCTCGTGCACCATGAAGCTGAACGCCACCACCGAGATGATTCCCGTGACTTGGGCGGAATTCGGCGGGATTCACCCGTTCGCGCCGGAAGATCAGGTGCGCGGATACCGCGATTTCATCGCCGATCTGGAAAACATGCTGGCCGAATGCACGGGGTTCGATTCCATCTCCATGCAGCCCAACTCGGGCGCGCAGGGCGAATACGCCGGCTTGCTGGTTATTCGCAAGTACCATGAGAGCAAGAACGAGGGCTATCGAAACATTTGCCTGATCCCGAGTTCGGCCCACGGAACGAATCCCGCCACCGCCGTCATGGCCGGTTTCGAGGTGGTGGTGGTCGATTGCGATTCGAACGGGAACGTGGACATCGCGGATCTGAGGGAGAAGGCCGAGAAATTTTCGGAAAAACTGGCCGCGCTGATGATCACCTACCCATCGACGCACGGCGTTTTCGAGGAAGGCATCGTGGAGATTTGCGAGGTCATTCACCAAAACGGCGGGCAGGTATATATGGACGGCGCGAACTTGAATGCCCTGGTCGGCATCTGCAAGCCCGGTGAGTTCGGCCCCGACGTCTCCCACATGAACCTTCACAAGACGTTCTGCATTCCTCACGGTGGAGGCGGACCCGGCATGGGCCCCATCGGGGTCGTGAAGCATCTATCTCCTTATCTGCCGAAACATTCGGTGGTTCCGGGCGTGGGCCCCGAGACGGGCGTCGACGCGATTTCCGCGGCTCCCTGGGGAAGCGCTGGGATTCTGCCCATCTCCTGGATGTACATCGCCATGATGGGCGGCGTAGGCCTCATCAAGGCGACGCAGGTGGCCATTCTGAACGCGAATTACGTGGCCGGAAGGCTCGAGCCCGACTATGAAGTTCTGTACAAGGGGGCGAACGGCATGGTGGCGCATGAGTGCATCATCGACATCAGGCCCCTCCAGGAAGCCTCCGGCGTGAGCAACGAGGACATTGCGAAACGCCTGATGGATTACGGTTTCCATGCGCCAACGATGTCCTTCCCGGTGGCGGGCACCCTGATGATCGAGCCGACGGAGAGTGAATCGCGAGAAGAGCTGGATCGTTTCTGTGACGCCATGATCGACATCAGGCGCGATATCCAGGAGATTGCGGACGGGCTCATGAGCGCGGAAGACAACGTGCTCAGCAATGCGCCCCACACGGCGTCGGACATCGCGGCCGATGAATGGACCCACCCCTATTCGCGCGAGAAAGCCGTCTTCCCGCTGCCCTGGGTGCGCGCGGCGAAGTACTGGCCTCCCGTAAAGCGGGTGAACAACCCCTATGGAGACAGGAATCTGGTCTGCTCCTGTTTGCCCGTTGAGAACTATGCCTGAGAATGGAACCTGCGAATCCTGAACCGAAAGACACTCCCCTTGCGCGCTTCTTGAACACGGGCGAGTCCATCGCCGCATGGAACATGGCGGTGGACGAGTTGTTGTTCGAGAGCTGCCAGACTCATTTGAGAGCAGGTCGGTCTCCCGAGGAGACGCCCCTCACCTTTCGCGTCTACGCCTGGTCGCCTCCGGCCATATCCCTGGGCCGCGGACAGGCTGCCGAGCGCGATATTTTCCTGGAACGACTCGCGGATGAGGGAATCGATATTTGCCGGAGACTCACCGGCGGGCGGGCGGTGCTCCACGATTGTGAATTGACGTATTCCATCACCGGCCCGCAGGCGCTGCTCGGCGATGCGATTGAGGAAACCTATCGCAGAATCAGCCAGGGGCTGGCGGAAGGGCTGGCGGCCCTGGGGGCGCAGGTCGAACTGGCTCCCCCGAGCGGGAGCGCGTACGCCTCGCAAGGTTCGTGTTTCGCCACGGCGTCGGTGTGGGAGCTTGCGATTGGCGGTAAAAAGATGGTGGGCAGCGCGCAATGCCGTGAAGCCGGTGCGGTATTGCAGCACGGTAGTGTCCTGCTTCGTTCCTCGGAGGAGCGGCTCGCGAGTCTTCTCAAACCGAGGGGCGCCGAGCGTCAGCTTTCCCTGGGTGCTCACGCAGTCGGCCTTTGGGAGGTTCTAGGCGAGGAAATTTCGTTTGGGGAGTTGGCCGATGCCTTGAAGTCGGGAATGGAGAAGGTGTTGGGTTTTCGCTTTTCTCCAAGCGTGTTGACGGATATCGAGAGTACGAGGGCAACAGAGATTTCCCGTAGCCGATACGAGAACCAGGAATGGACACTGGCCAGGTAACGAGGCGTTCACCGATTGCATTATTTTACCATCCATTTCCTTGACACTACCTGTGACATGGCCCTATCGTCCAAATGTAGGCGGGCGTAATTCAGGGGTAGAATGCCAGCTTCCCAAGCTGGACGTCGTGGGTTCGAATCCCATCGCCCGCTCCATTCATCGAGCCGGGTGGAAGTCGGCGTTTCCCTCTCATCCAGGAACCCGTGTCAATGGCGCGTGTATTAGAATTCAATGGCTTCTCTCCCGATGACAAGGTCGTGGAACTACATACCCACTCGAACATGTCCGATGGGCTGGAGTCTCCCGAAAAACTCATCCGGAGGGCGAAACGCGCCGGGATTCGCGTCATATCGCTCACGGATCACGACACGGTTGCCGGTTTGCCTCGCGCTGGCGCGGAGGCGGAAAGACTGGGCATGAAGCTTGTGCCGGGCATCGAGTTCACTTGCATCCATGATGATCGGAGCGTGCACATCCTGGGTCATTTAATTCAGCCGGAAGCGCCCCGCCTGGTGTCGCAAATCAAAACGCACGAATCAGCCAGAGTGAGAAGAATGGGAGAAATCATCGATCGGCTGAACCACAGGGGCCTACCCTTGGACAAGAAGGATTTTTTCACCACCTATGCGAACAGCCCGAGCATCACCCGGGGCCAGTTGGGCGCATATATGTTCAATAAAGGATTCGCCAGAACCCGCGAAGAAGTTTTTGAGAAATATATCGGAGAAAACGCGCCATGTTACGTGAAACTGGATATACTTTCTCCTTTCGATGCGCTCGAACTCATTCATGACGCCGGTGGGGTCTCCACTCTTGCCCATCCGATGTTGAGCGGGTGTGATGATCTCATACCGCCCATGGCCGAAGCGGGGCTGACTGGGATCGAGGTGGAGCATCCCTCGCAAGACGAGGATGCGCGCCATCATTACCGGAAAATGGCCGAAGAACTCGGGCTGTTATGTATGGGAGGCTCCGATTGCCACGGAGTCCCGCACAAACAGAATAGGTTGGGGCAATTCTCACAGCCCATGAGTTTATTGCTTGCATTATCGAAACGGGCGAAAACTCGCCGGGCGGGAATATAGGGAACGCCACATGGCGCTTCAGGATCAATTCATTCGTCGCTGGCGGCTTCTCAGGGCTCTGGAGAGCGGAGAGAACTGGTCTTATGACGAACTCCTGGCGCTCTTGAGCGAGGAGTCGACCGAAGACAGTGGCCAGACGTGGAGTTTGAGAACGCTTCAAAGGGACATCTCGCATTTAATCAAGTCGGGATTCCCGATGGAGAGGGTTCGCGCCGGCCGGAAGATGCGGTATCGTTTGTTGAGGGGATATGTGGATTCGGTTCCGAAACCGTTTTCGCCTTCCCAGTGGGCGTCATTGTATTACGCTTTGTGCATAATGCGGGATTTACCGAGCAGCCCATTGGGGGAGCGGTCACTCGGCGACAGCGTCAGCGGCGTATTCAGCCACTTGCGGGGTTATATTCCTGCGGCTTTGCGTGCTTATGCGGAAGGTGTGGAGCCGCGCTACGCCGGGGTCGTGGGAGCGCTTAGGGAACATGGGCGGCAGCGCAGGGTGGGCGGTGTCCTCAGGGAAGCGATAGAGAAGGGCAAGCCTGCCCGCATCCTGGCAGCCCGTGCAGGCGAGATCCGTAAACGCTGGTGGAAGGTAGACCCCTATCTATTGCATTTCGACGGAGGGAGCTATCACCTGCTGGCGCGCGAATCTGAAAAAAACGCCTTGGACGTCTGGCATCTTGAAGGTATAGAGAGCGTTCGCCTCATGGCGGGAGCCTTTCAAATGCCGCTGGGTTTGGATTTGAAGGCTTTGCTGGCCGAGTGCTTGCGCGAAGCGGTGAATAATGTTTTGAATGTGAGGGTTCGATTCGGGAGGGACGTGGCGCTCCATGCAGTCGTCTCCTTCATGAAAGAAGCATTCGGCGAAGTGGAGCATTTGAAGAAATCAAACAAATCGAGCCGGGAGGTGTTGGTTCGGGTAAGTGATACCTGGGGTTTCAGACGATGGCTGATGTCTTTCGGTCAGGAAGCGGAGTTGATGGCTCCGGCCGAATTGCGCGATGCGTTTGCACAGGATCTGGAAGCCGCCTTGAAGAAGTACCGAAAGGGCCGCCGGGGAAGGAAAGCAAGTAATACGGCCTTATGAGTTGCTGAGGAGGGCCCGATGTGAGATTGAAAAAAGAGATGATTGAGCGAATTGCTCATAAGATGGTCGAAAGGCTGGTTCGGCGTGAACTGATATCCGAGGATTCGAATCAGGAAGTGCTTCGAACCCGAATTGCGCATGTTATTGAGTCGGATCTAATGGTGGAGGATCGCCTCAACGACGAGGTCAAGGAAATCCTGCGCGGTTTCGAAGATGAGATGGACAGGGGGAATGTCGACTACAGTCGGATGTTTACGATGGTGAAGACGAAGCTGGCGCGCGAGCGAAATCTGGTACTCTAGCGGAATGTAGAAGTTTTCACGATATAATTATAAGGAGACCGCGGCCATGAAACTCAGCCGCGAGAAAATCAATCATCTGACGAATTTGGTCGTCAAGGATATGGAAGAGTGCGAGGATGTGGATTTTCTGGTCGAGCCCCAGGAATTGCGTATGAATGTGCTGCGCGCCATCAGCAACGAGTTGATCATTGATGACGAGATTGAAGAAGAAGTGCGAAGAATTTTAAGCACCTACTCCAGCAGGCTGGTGGAGGGGAGTCGTGACTGGGAGATACTCTTCAACAAGCACTATGAGCAAGAAGCCAAACGAAGGGGAATCTAATCTCCTTGACTGATGTCTTCAAATGATGTTTCCCGATAGTCGAAAGCGGTGATGTGCTTAAGGTTGGTCTGACCGGGGGAATCGCCAGCGGAAAAACCACGGTGAGCGGGATGTTCAGGGAGTTGGGCTTTCCGATAATCGACGCGGACTTGATTGCGCGAGAAGTGGTTGCGCCGGGGTCTCGCGCTCTCCAGGCAATCGTCGATGCCTTCAGCGAAGAAATCCTGACCGACGATAAGAGCCTGAACCGGGCTAGGCTCGGGGAGATCGTTTTTTCCGATCCGGCGAGAAAAAAGGTTCTGGAGAATATTCTGCATCCTGCAATCATAGCCGAGCAAGACAGGAGGCTGAGAGACCTCGAACGGGAGGGTCGGACGCCCGTCGCGATCGTGGACGCTGCCGTCATGATCGAGTCTGGAAGCTGGAGGCGATTCGACTCGATAGTCGTTGTTGATTGTGATGAATCTCAGCAGATCAGCCGATTACGCCAGCGAAACGCGATGAATGAAGAAGAAGCCATAAGGCGCATCAATGCGCAGATGCCGCTTTCGGAAAAAGTGAAATATGCGGATCACGTGATTGACAATCGGGGTTCAATCGATGATACCCGAAAACAGGTAGAGGAGCTAATGAAATTACTTTCTGGAAAATGAAATAAAAAAGTGTTGACAAATTTGTTCGAACTCATTATTTTTTTCAAACACTTATGAATTCTATTCCTGATATGTATTCGTCGCCCTGAACTTCAAACACCATCTGATTCGCAACGGCTTGGAATTTTAGGAAGAAAATTCGTCTTGTGAGAAATAAAAGGGTTCTCAGATATATTTCTGTCCTCGAATGAATATGTTTCCAGCAATGGGTTTTCGGGTTTTCGCGCGCCCGAGACTGGTCCAGAAAAACATCGGATGCGTACTTCACATCGCAATTGGCGATGAGAACCTGCTCTTGAAATCTGACGTGAAGGAATTTCATTACATCAACTTTACCGCTTGAGGCTAGGAGGAAAAGTCTCCCCGCGCAGAATGTGGCGAGTGGTG
>JAPPHK010000146.1 GCA_028820795.1 Nitrospinota bacterium
AGCGGCTCGGCCGTGGCCACCTCCCCGTCATCTTCCTCATCGAGGCGGAAGAGTTTCACGAACCAGGCGAGGATGCCGCTCAGGAACGCTGTCCCCGTGGTTTCCGTGGAGCGGAGGGCAGCGGGGGGAGTCGTTTCCCGTGCTTCCACCGTTGTCGTGGCGGCGGGGTCCGCCTCGGATACGCTCGCGCACGCCGTCCCCTGCGCGATGGGGCATTGCCAGCTCTCGCCCACGTGGCTGCTCCCCGCGCAGCCCGTGAGGAGCAGGACTCCAAGAAGCATGGCGAACGCTCGCAAGGGTGTTCCAGTTCTTTGTTGGATATTCGTTCTCATCTTCTGCTCCCGTGGTTGTTTTTGCTCTTCCTGTCTTCTCTCCCGTCGAGCCGGGCGCCCTCGATGAACACGACGGTGACCCGCGTGCCCGTCTGGAGCTGGATCACCGGCTGGTACTGCTCGGCCCGGCGGATCAGGTAGTCCGCCACCCGGCGGCCGGCCGACCCGGCGCCCGCGCCCAGACCCGCGCGCCCCAGGTCGCTCAGGCTCGCCGCGTTCTCCGATCCTGCCGTCCCGGCAGGCGCCTGGAGCACGTTGGCGGCGGTCTCGCCCGCCCCCGAAACCAGGCCCGCGAGGAAGGCCTTCTCCACGAGCGCCCCCTCGCGGCTCACCACCGGGCCCCGCACGCCGGCCTTGCCGCCGCCCGCCACGAAGCCCGAGACTTCCGTCTCGATCACCGTCCCGGGCTCGGGACCGGCGCAGGTCATGGTCTGGAGGCGCACGTAGACTTTCTCGGAGGAGAGGTCCCCGTAGGCGGCGCCCGTCAGCGTGCAGCCGGCGACGTCGGCTTCCATCGCCTCGCCTTCCGCCGCCGCGCTCCGCGCCCTGCCCGTGAGCCGCAGTAGCACCGGCCTCGGGTCGCCCTGGGAGGCGACGCCCGCCGAGGCGTCCACGCCCGCCAGCACCACCGCCTCAGCATAAGCGCCCGCGGGCAGCCAGGAGGAAACAGGGCGTGGTCCCGAACCTGAAGCATTCTCGCCCTCAGGATTCGGGGTTTTCTCGAATTCCCGGATCATGGGGGCATTCACCGACGAGGTTCTCCCGCCGGGTGGGGCGCGGTCCCCCTTGGCACCCGGCGCAGGCCGCTTCGCCCGGACGGGCGCAACGGGGCGGGCATCGAGCTTTCGGCGCAACTCGTCGATTGCCGCCGACTGCCGGTCGATCACCAGGCGTCCGTCCTCGGCATTGCGCTTGAGGCGCGCCCGGAGCCGCGCGTTCTCCTCATCGGAGCGGCGGTTCTTCGTCTCCATCTCCCGGAGCCGCGCCTCGAGTTGCCCGATCCGCGCCTCAGAGCGCCGCACCCAGACCGCCTCGGCGGATCCCGATCCCGCGAGTTTCGCCCGGACCCCGCTCCGCGGTGGCGGCGTCTCGCCCCCGCCCGCCGAGAACCAGGCCGCGAACGCGATCAGCGCCGCCGCGGCGATACCCGAGAACAGCAGCAACTGCTGTCCGCGGATCTTGCGGCTCTCGGGGTCCATCGTCGTTTTGTCCGCACTGCTCATCACGGCCTCCCTCCGCGTCCGACCTCACGCACAGTCACGACGAGCCGTCCGTCCGAGGGACCGCTCGCAGGCTTCCCCGACCAGAGCGCGGCGGCGCCCGGCGCCATGCTTCGCATGAGGGCTTCGGGGTCGTCGCCCAGGGCCGAATCCACCTCGTAGACGCGCGCGATGAAGCGCCGCCCGCGCCAGGTTTCCAGGAGCGCGAGACCCTCTGGACGTGACGTTTCGGATGTCGTGTGAATCACGTAGCCGGGGAGAACCTCGCGCAGCGCGACCGCGCGCACCAGCGCCACGATTGCGCCCACGCGGCCCTCGCGGGGAGCGGGGCTTTCCTCCCGGGGCGCCGCGTCGGCGTTCCGGATCATGATCTGCGCGGAATCCCGCGCGGCGGTCCTTAACGTCAACCGGTAGGTGAAGCCCTTCGCCGTCCCGATGAACAGCGTCAACGGCGCCCGCGCAGGGACGGTGGTTTCCAGGGGCCGCAGGTAGAGGTCCCCGCGCGACTTGTCGTGTTCGAGCGTAAAACCGTCCGGCCCCCGGACCACGCGCGCGACACGATCGTTTGCAAGCGTTATCCGGCTCACCGCACGGTCGGATATCTCGGCTTCGAGTTCCGCGTGATCGGCACCGTCCAGGATCTGCATTCCAAAAACAGGAGCCGTCCACGGCGGGAGCGCCGCAACCAGAATCAAAGTGGTCAGAATCATCGGAATTCTTCTCGTTCGCATCATCCTATTTTCGAGCCTCCATCTCTTCGAAGCGAAGCAGGCCGATCCGGCCCGCGTCCACGCGGAAGGACAACCGGTAGCGCTTCCGCTCGCGCGAGACCGGCTCGCGCCCCACCCAGGTCGCCAGCTCCCCGCCCACGACGACCGTCAGCCTTTCGGGGTCCGCCTCGATCCGCCCGGGGTAGAAGGCGGTCGAGAGGTCGCGCCGCGCCATGCGCCCGGCCTCGGCCGCGACCCAGGCCCCGATCGCGCCCCGTGCGGAGGCGTGGGCGAGCCGCGCCGCCGCCTCGCGGACCTGCTCCGCGTTCTCCGGAGTCAGCGTCAGCAGCGTCACGGCCACAGTCCGTCCCATGTCCTCGAGGTACCTGCGCCCGGCACGCCCGCCCCCGACCTGCCACGCCGGCCCCGCAACCGCGGGCACCAGCACCGTCATGCGCTCCACCGAGGCGAGGCCCAGGCTCAGGCCCAGGTTGGCCAGCAGCGAGAATGCGAGCAGCGCGGCCAGCGCCATGCGCCCGTCCCGAACGCGCCTGCGCTCGGTTTCCATCAGTTCGCGTTTCATCCCCTACGACCTCCTCATCCGATGAAGCGGCGCAGGTGGCTCGGAGGCGCGCCCCTGAGACCCAGCGCGAAGCCGGGCAGGAACCAGTAGAGCGCGCAGATCGCGACGTCCGCCCCGCCGCCCCGCTTGGCGCGGCGCAGGAGCGCCCAGCCCGCGAGACCGATCAGCAAACCCGTCAGGAACGCGTTCGCCGCCAGGCCCAGGAGCGCCGGTCCCAGCAGGGCCGCCGCCTCGTCCAGGGTCCAGAACAGCCAGCGTTCCGGGTCGTCGAGGCGAGAGGGAATCGCGTGCCTTGTTTGATCGCTCATCCGTCCTCCTCATATGATCGCCGTTCCGACGAGGCCCGTGACGATGCCGGTGCCGGCGCCCGCCGCGATGCCCACCCCGACCGCGCCCGCGATCTGCGCCGCGTTGAAGCGAAGCACCGAACCCACCAGGGCGGCGCCCACCGCGAGCGCGGCCGCGAGCTGTCCGCCCGTGCCCGAGACGATCCCGGTCACCGTGTCGAGCGGAGCCGAGAACGTCGTGTCCGTCGTCGCCCAGGCTTGGTCGAATCCCCACAGCGCCCACAGGAGCGCGGCGAGCAGGCACCTGCTCAGGAAAGAAACTCTGTTCATCACGCAATCCTCCCTCCGTCGTCGGACGTCGATGCCCGCCGCCGCGCCGAGGCCCACGCCTCGAGGTCGGCGAGCAGGTAGCGCACCCGCGAGCCGAAGCGGTGGAAGACGGGTCCCTGGCCGGTTACGCGGTAGCGGTCCAGCGTCCTCGGCGAGAGGCCGAGCCACTCCGCCGCCTGCCGCGTGCTCAGATAGTTCCTGGCGTTCTCGTTCATGCGTATCTCTCCTTGTTCTTCGTGACCGGCCCCGGCAGCAGGGGCCCTTGTGGTGAAAGCGCCGGGCGCCATGTCCCGGCGAATGGCTTTGGTGTCAGTCGCCTCCGGCGTTCCGGCGCGGGTGCCGGGAGGCAAAACAGCTTCTCGATCGATCATCCAGGGTCGTGCTCTTGTGGGACCCGGGAATCATCAGAAAGCGAATATAAGACGAAAATAATTGCCCCGCAATCATTTCCGGTTGCGCCTAACCTACGTTTTCATCGGGTTTGCGATCTCGTGCGCGACAAGCTGCGCAGCGGTGCGACAAAAAAATGTGGGGCCCCCGGGGAAGGGGCAAGGAAAGACGACGTGGGGTGAACCGTTACGGGAAAACGGAGGAAAACCGGTGGGGGAGAGATGAGCGCCGCGGTTCGAGCGGGTTGTCCCTTCGCGCAGCGTCCGGGCATGACCCGTGTACGGGTCGAAACAGCGCCGATTCCCTTGTTTCATTATTCTATTGTATGCTGATGTTCCGGGCCGTCCGCCAAATACCATACACCCAAACCGAAATAGGCGGACATTCCTTCATGGATTGTATACCAACAGCCCGGATGAATTTGGATTTACTTCCGCCTGGTCACGTATACAATTCCCATATGCGTACTTCGAAACACGCCCGACCGGCGAAGTGTTCCACGGATTCGGCGCTTCGGGACACTCAGGATTTGAAGGCCCGCGGGGTTTTCATCCGGAATCCCGATGGTGGACGGGGTACGAGCTACCGCTTGCCGAATCGCATTCCAGGGCAAGTCATCAACAAGAATGGTAGTTCAAGGCGATCGGGATTGAGCCAACAAAACTTCTCTGTCCTAACTGTCATCCATGCCCTCTTGTTGCAATTCGGGACGACCATTCCCCGTTTCCCGGAAGATGATATGATCGTCTTCCGTGCTTGATTTGTTCCATGGGATTCTCGAGTTTCTCGTGCGCAAACTGGAAATTCATCATAAGCGATCTGTTACGGACCGGACTTTGGAGGACATATACAATATTCAGACACGGGTAAGCATTCTGTTGACGGGTGAGATCGTCGCTGGTACCAGAGGCAATTGCTGATATTGCGCGATGTAGTCGGTTTGGGCTGGTGCTTTCCTGTTTACCATCACCCTACGACTGAACATGTATCGACATGCGTATGCGTTCGGTGGTGGGGTGATAAAGGTGCAAGTCCCGGAGGAAGATACTGGTATAGTGCAGCGTATTCGGTTGGAGGCAGCGCATTCTAGATACTCATCACCCCGCGACTGAACGGTAAACCGACATGCGCTCGCCAAATTGCGCAGGAGTTTTAATGAATCCGCTTTCGTTTTGATTACTAACTGTGAGTGGCAATTTTTGAAAACGGTCCAAATATTGCCTATCTCAAGTAATTTCAACATCTTTAAAGGGTTTTGATTGCCGTCGAAAGTTTTTATGTCTCTAAGACGGTGAACATTCTCGATTAGGGGCAAGAACACTTTAGGGAGACTTTTTCAGCAGCCCCGGTGAAGGAGTGTTTGACCTGCGACGCCTACCCGGGATGAGGCCGATACGTCGTTTTCGCAAGGATTGGGCCTGAGGGAATGAAACCGCCGCGGATCGTGGTATAATGGAGCATCAGCTATCATCACGTCCTAAATCATGGAGTTCCGAATGGCGGATGAATTATCCGGGTTCAGGAAGAGAATCGACGCGTGCGATGCGCAGATCATCCGCCTCATCAACGATCGGCTCAAAATCTGCCTCGAGGTCGGCGAGTACAAGAGCGCGCAAGGCATCGCCGTCAAGGACGAAGCGCGCGAGGGTGAGGTAATCGCCAGGATACTGGACGGCAACGAGGGGCCGTGCCCGCCCGAGGTGCTCGAGCAGATTTACCGCATTCTCATCGACACCGCCGTCCGCCTCGAGGAGGAGTGATTTCATAGGGGCGGGGAGGGGTTGTTGAAAAAGTCCGTTTCGTTTTTGGGTGACATGGAGGTTGACGCGGCGCGGGCGCGCGTGCTGGTTTTGTAGGGACAGGCCTCTGTACCTGTCCGCTACGGATGAACAATTCGATGATCGGGATTCCCTCCCCCTCATCCCGAGTAGGCCCGCAAGGGCCTTATAGGGACGCGGGAAAACAGCTTTCCCATCCCTCCATGCCGTGAACCCCCCAACCCCCCTTGTCAGGATCTGTTGAAAAACCCTTCTCCGCCTCTTCCCGAGTAGCGGCGAAGCCGCGTATCGAAGGTTCGGCCCGACCGGAGAGGGAGGTATCGACGCGAGGGGTTGTCCTGCCCACCGTGGTTGTCCTTTTGCAGGATGGCGACAATGAGGACAGGCACGGAGGCCTGTCCCTACAATTTCTCTACCTGCAAGGTGGTCTATACGGACATTCCCAACAACCCCGGGAGAGGCGGAACGCCCGCTCCTTGTCGCCCGTTTTTATGCCCAAACCCCGCCGGGGCGCATTTTTCCGCGAAGCCTGATACAATGCCACCGGGTCTTGCGACACCCGCCCGCCACGAGAGATCATCGCCCCGGGAGAATCCCCGCATGGAAATCTGGCATGTCGCGTTAGGCGCCGCCGTTCTCGTCTTGTGCTGCTGGTTCGCCATGAGAACGCGGATTTCGAGCCTGTCCCAGATGCTGCGCAACGCCGAGATGGAAAAGGCGGACGCACAGGCGGCCCACGCCGCCGAGCTGGAAAAGAACATGGGCTTGCGGTCGGACGTGGCGCGCCTCGAGTCCGACCTGACGCACGAGCGAAAATCGGGGGAGGAGAAGCTCGACCTGCTTCGCCGCGCGACGGAGGAGATGCGCGAGAGTTTCGGCGCGCTGAGCGCCGACGCGCTCAAGAGCAACAACGCCTCGTTCCTCGACCTGGCCAAGTCGACGCTCGAGAAATTCCAGAGCGAGGCCAAGGGCGACCTCGAAGCGCGCCAGAAGGCGGTGGAGACCCTCGTCGCTCCCATCCGGGAGTCGCTCGACAAGGTGGGGGGCCAGGTGGAGGACCTCGAACGGGCCAGGCGGGAGGCGTACGGCTCGCTCACCGAGCAGGTCAAATCCCTCGCGAGCAGCCAGAAGGAGCTTCAATCGGAGACGGGGAATCTCGTAAAAGCCCTTCGCGCGCCCAACGTGCGCGGCCGCTGGGGGGAGATGCAGCTCAGGCGCGTGGTGGAGATGGCCGGCATGGTGGCGCACTGCGACTTCGTGGAGCAGCAGACGATCGAGGGCGAGGAGGCGCGCCTGCGCCCCGACCTCATCGTGAAGCTGCCCGGCGGGAAGAACGTGGTGGTCGACGCCAAGGCGCCGCTCGACGCCTATCTCAACTCGCTCGAAGCGGAGGACGAGGAGGCGCGCCGCGCCCTGTTGGGTGAGCACGCGCGCCAGATTCGCGATCACATGAACCGCCTGAGTTCGAAGGCGTATTGGGATCAGTGCGAGTCCACGCCCGAGTTCGTGGCGATGTTCCTGCCCGGAGAAAGTTTCTTCAGCGCTGCTCTCGAACAGGAACCCGGCCTGATAGAGGAGGGCGTGAGCCGGCAGGTGATTCTGGCGACGCCCACGACGCTCATCGCCTTGTTGCGCGCGGTGGCCTACGGCTGGCGGCAGGAGAAGGTGGCCGAGAGCGCCCAGGCCGTGAGCGCGCTCGGCACCGAGCTCCACGCGCGCCTGAAGACGCTGGCGAAGCATTTCGACGCCATGGGCCGGGGGCTGGACCGAGCGGTCGATGCCTACAACAAGGCGGTGGGCTCGTATGAGACGCGCGTGCTGGTGTCGGCGCGGAAGTTCCGGGAGCTGGGCGCCGTCGCGGGTGGGTCGGAAAGCGAAGGCGAACTCGAACAGATATCGCCCCTGGAGAGAACCCCGCGCGCGCTTCAGGCGCGTGAGGCGGAAGACGATGACGGTATGCAAATCTTTTCCGCAGAGAACCTTCCGGAGGAGCTTGAAGAGGATAGGGCGAATAAACGGGAAGAGAGCGAGCGCACGCCTGCAGTAGAGGAAATCCCGCGCGCGGAAGATGCGGACGATATGAGCGAGCCGCTCGAACCCTATGGGGATGAGAGCGACCCGAACTTCCTGAAGATCAGCCCCTGATTCGTTTCAGGAATAATTTAGTGAAGTTGATAAAATGATAACGACTTAGATGAAGTGATGAAATTTTGTTTTTCCTTTCAGTACAAAAAGAGCAGAGAGAGTTCGAATTCGGGTAGCGTTTCCGCAAAATATGGTAACATTTTAGAAGTACGTTATGAATTTTTGTATTAGTTGGTCTGAGAACCTGGGTACATGCTACCAAATATGATGCAATGAGTAGGAGGATTAGTAATGTCCCGATTTTTAATGACTAATAGGCGTGCGGGAAAATTTAGCAATTCGGAGAAACTGAAATCTCGCAAGGCATTGCTAGAAACAATGGATAGTAGTTTTATTTCCAACGTAGACAAAATAATAGAGAGTAAGCCCAAACGAGATACAGCCCGTGCTGTTGTATATTTTGAAGCAGAAGATGAATTCATAAACCAAAAGAAAGATAGTATCGATCGAGATGTCATTATTGAACCGGAGATTTTCCACTATAATAGTAGTATCCGCCCAGCAGAACTTGTGCAGTTACCTCGTAGTTCGTTAAGTGACGATGTCAATTTTGGGAACACAATTAATTTTAACCTTACAATTCAAGGTGCAGGGAATCCGCTTTACGGTTGTGAGGTAATTCTTCATTTGCGAACAGGGGGAATAAATCGCTCGACAAGTCGAGTTACTAACCGGAATGGTAGGGTTCGTTTCACATTTTCGGATAGCTTTAGTATCTCAACAATTGTTGTGGTGCCAGCTGCCGGGTTTTGGCCAATGATGTTCCGTGGCTTGAGAAGTGGAAATATAGTGGAATGTCCTCCCCTTCCATCAGCTAAAAGCCGATGCGGTTGGTGGCACAATCATCTCGGTATTCAACGCTTCAAAAAAACACGGGGTCGCGGAATAAAAGTTGGAGTTGCAGATACAGGAGTTGGGCCACATGCGGAACTGGTACACGTGATAGACATTGGTGCGTTTGTCGACGGGTTAGAACAGCAGGCAGCAGGAGCAGACATTGATGTCCACGGTAGTCATGTCTGCGGTACCATTGGGGCACGGCCAACTTCGTCAGACCATTTTGGTGGAATAGCGGCTGGCGTACGTTTGTTCTCCACGCGGGTTTTCCAGCCGGCTAGTGGTGCAAATCAGGGTGATATCGCCAATGCCATAGATGCACTTTCTCGTGAGCATAAAGTAGACCTGATAAATTTGAGCCTCGGTGCTTCCGTAGGATCGCAAATCATACGCGACGCAATTATTGACGCGGCTGAACGCGGTACACTGTGTGTCTGCGCTGCTGCAAATTCCAACGGGGCTGTTGAATATCCCGCAGCATTTCCTGAGACATTGGCGATTTCTGCACTTGGTTTAGAAGGCTGGGGACCTCCCGGATCGATTGCTGCACAGCGTCTACCAATAGAATTAGAACGTTTTGGGCAGAACAATCTATATCACGCAAATTTTAGTTGTTTCGGCCCAGAAATAAACGGAACTGCTCCCGGGGTCGGTATTATTTCGACTGTGCCGGAGCGTTTAGATCTGGAAGTACCCTATGCTTCCATGGGGGGCACCTCCATGGCGACCCCGGCGGCTTGCGCCGCCCTCGCCGCTGTACTCGCAGCCGATCAACAGTACAGAGCCTTGCCACGAAGCGATGTACGAACCGAACATGCAAAATTGCTATTCCAGCAATCTTGTAACGACATTGGATTACATCAGCAATATCAAGGATATGGCATGCCGCAGGTACCATAAGAGGTGCACAAAATGTCACAGTACGTGGTCGCAGTAAAACGCGAGCAGCGTGTTAATGCAAAGGAGGATTGGTTTAAACCTGCTTTAGCTATCAAGAAACTGAAGATACTTTCTCTAACAGACAAACTCCGCATCATTGTGGAATGCGACGATGAGTCTATAGACAGACTTCGGGCTGTTCTTTCGCCTTTGTGCCATATCGAAAAAAGAATCGAACATCTACCTCGCAAATTTTAGCTCAATTCATTTTACACCAAACACACTGAGTCAATGAGTTACTGCCGAATCTTGTGGTATGCCCGCCTGATTCACGACGGCCATACCACAAGATTCGGCAGTAACTCATTCGTGTTTCTCTTGCCCCCTAGAGACGCCTTAAATACGGGTGTTTTCTCCGCATCCCGTCCTGGAACCAGCGCGGGTAGTCCGGCCAGCGCGCCTCGATGTGGTCGAGATCCTCCGCGTCGGGGTCCAGGTCGTTGAGAAGGAGCGTGGGCGGAAGCCTTAAGGGAAGCGTGACGACCTCGCCTCTGAGCGCCAGGATTTTCCGGGCCTCGACGAGACGGACGCCGTCCTCCTCGTTCTCTTCGACCGCGTGAAAGCCCTTGACCACCTGGTGGAGATAGGCGCTGAAAGCTTCGAGGT
>JAPPHK010000022.1 GCA_028820795.1 Nitrospinota bacterium
GCGTCCGCCCGTAGCACTTGAAGCCGTGGCGCAGGGTTGCGAGCGAGCCGTTGGCATCCATCCACTTGCACAGATCCGTGAGAATCTGTTCGCCGGTTTTATCGCCGTGGAGTGCTTCTAGCTTGGCCCATTCTATGGGCTGGGTTTCGCGGATAAAGGCGAGGATAGTATCGGGGAAGATCGCACGGTCGCGGTCGAAGCCTTCGCGGGGAATGGAGACGTAACCGTTCTGGAGCAGGTGTGCTTCGATTACGGTCTCGAAGGCGGCTTCGGAATGTCTGTTGTCACTCGGCAAGTTATCTGTTCCTCTGTGCGTATCTCCTGCGCTGGCGGAGTTTCGTGAGGGCTGCCATGTGCTCTTCTAGAGCTGCTCGTATTGCAACGCAGAACACGTTGAAGAGACTATTCCCCTTACGGTTGCAAATCGAGTTTCGAGCACGCTGTGCGGCGGCATAAGATATTGGGGCATCCCCCCTCGGCCCGTAGATGAACTCCTCAATGACGCGCTTTCGGTCCTCGGTAAGACTCCTGTGATCGAGACCGAGGACGGCAATCGTGGTTATGGCTTCGGTTCGATTGTTAACTGCCTCAATCTCACCATTAAGTTTGAATCGAAAGACCTGTTCGCAAGCAGGCTGAAGCGGAGATACGAATTCGGCACCATCGTTATCCCACCAATCATCCTTAAGCCGTGCGCCATAGCGAGGCTGTCCTTTCACATCGCATCGTGGGAAACACGCTACCAAATTGGTGTAGTCCAAGTCCGATCCACGCCGGTCCTTCCGGCAGCGACGACGTGGCTTGATATGCTCCACATGCGATGATTTATTTTCGATTCGACGCATCGTATAGGCGCACAACCCGCCTTGGTCTGCAATCATAGCCGTCAATATTAGCTCCTTCTGGGCCGAAGGCACCTCACGCCAATCAGACTTGTTTGTTTCCGCAACTTGAGCGCACCACCCGGAATAAGAGTGCGGGCATCCAGTTTTCTGGATGTACTTCATTTGGCCAAAATCTCCAGTCGAGCTATGCGCGCTTCAAGAACGGACCACTCTGGTAGGTCAAGCCCGTTCTCCTTAGCCTTTGAGATCGCAGTGTGTGCTTCCTCGAAGGCCCCTTCCTCAATCAAGTTCTCAACAGATTGGATGGCTACCATCGCGGCCTCGGGGCGGTCATCGGCCTCCATGAGGTGGCGTAAGATCCAGTTTGAGTCCATTCCAAGGCTGCGGTCCGGATGGATGATTTCATTAGGAGCTAAGAGGAGGACCTGATCGGGCTCGACGGATGCCACGACCTGCGGTGAGTGAGTCGTCGCGATGAACTGACACCGCGGAAAGGTTCTGGTCAGATTGTGAACGATTTGCCGCTGCCATTTCGGGTGCAGATGCAGGTCAAGCTCGTCGATCAGGACGACCGCATGACCTTCGCTCAGTGGATCATCGAGTGATGGATTTGCCTGAGATAGACGTCGAGCGAGGTCGAGGACCAAGGCTAACACGCCTCGCTCGCCGTCCGACAACTGTCCTACGTCAAGCTCAATCTTGCCTTGGCCTATCATCAGGTGCGATGATTTTTCATCAGCCTCATTAGCCGGACGAAGGTTCTCATAAGTTGGCAGGAATCTTTTGACCGCAGATCGCAGCACCTGTAGATGCTGCTTTGCTGTGTTCTGTTCCTTGGCAAGAGCCTCCTGCACTCGCATCCAGTCGGCAAATTGAGCGACGTACATCCGTCGCGGAACAAGGGCCTCAGCGTAGGCCGCTGACTTACCTCCCGCTGCCCTCGACTTGGCTGTACTAGCAGAAGAGACCACGGACCGATTGGTGGAAAAGAAGACGCCGTTGGGAGCCACCTCAGCCATGCGGTCGGCGACTAGGAAGCGAGCCTTTGATGGCACGAAGGAATCAGAGTCATAAACCCCGTGAGACGCTTCAAGTTCGCGAAGAAGATTGAGTGCCCGGTCGCGCAGCCGTTCTGACTCCAGAATCTCCCGTCGAAGCTTCTTAAGGTTTTCTTCGTCATCCGCAGCGAACTCCTCCCTCCACTGGCGTCGCGTGAAACGGAGCTTGCTACCACTAATGGTCAACGATAGTTCTGCATCTAGGAAAGGGAAGCCACTACGTATGTCTCTTTTCTCAAAGGATAGCGACTTGGCGCGAGACTTGGTCGTCAAGGTGAGGATCCGAGATAGACAGAAGCGCAAGGCATCCAGAACAGTGCTTTTCCCGACACCGTTCACTCCGGCGATCAGGTTGAATCCCGGCTGGAATCGAAACTCAGCCGTCTCAATTGAACGGACGTTGGTGAGCTTTAGCGAGGTGATTTCCATGCTACTTGCTCCATGTCGATCTGACCTGTAACTGCCGCTGAGATGAGCGCGGAGCGGCGTTCTTTGATCAGTGAAATGGTATTCTTCGTGACGGCTTGGAGCGAGTCGAGTCGTTCAACGGACACGGCTATCTTCGCCAGTATGACCGCCTGCTCCCTGACCGGGGGGACTGGCACACGCAGGTTTGCGACCTCTTCGCACGTAAGCGCACCCTTGGTTCCTCCAGCATCATCACTGATGCTTCTAAGAAAGTCGTATGCGGCAAATAATGTCCATCTCAAGAACCATGGCAGAAGGTGAGACTGTTTCGGATGGATGAACGCAAGATGCTGATTGATGGTCGCATCGAATAAGAGAACAGCAGCTCGTCCCCTCGTTTTCCCTTGGCCAGTAATCGCCACGAGAACACTACCATGTTTGACCAAGGGCAAGTGACATTCTTGAGCCGCTAGCTCAGTCACAAACTGATCCGCGTGGGTGACTTTGGGGCGATTCACGACGCTACTGTTGAGCCAAGGAATCTTGCCCTCACTCCAATACGCAGCATTGCTGCGGCTGGGGGTAGATCCGTTCCCGACCTCTGCGAGGTGTCCGACTTTCCAAGTCTCCCAATGCACCGGAATCTCGCCCAGCCAAGAGATACCGGAGTCGCGGAGCGAGACGTTTGGGTCGAGGCCGCGGGTGACGGCGCGGGTGATGAGTGACCGGCGCTTCTCGGCCAGCAGGTCCAGCAGCCGCTCCTTCTCCGCCACCAAGGCATCGAGCCGCACTGTCTCGCGGTCGAGATAGTTGGCGATGGCGCACTGCTTGCGCCACTCTGGAATTGGAACGGACATATTCCCGATGAAATCCCAATCGGCCCTTGGCATCCTTGAGCCAAACGTCGAAGCGTCTACCGCATTGACGAAGTCATGCCAAAGACAAACGTACCGAAGAAAGCGCGGTTCGATCTCCACCGGATGCATAACGAGGAGTTCGGTGGTAGACCGGCCTGGGAACTCCGCGACCCAGACCTTTGCGAGATACGGACGTAGTTTTCCGAAGAGCACATCACCGGGTTCAAAGGTGTTGCTAAGCGATGTGCCTTCTACCATAATGGCCGAAGATGCCTCGTCAGTCGCCGAGTTGCCAAGAAGTTTTCCGGTCCACGACTCGATATTCTCTAGCCCGACGTACGGCCTGTCGTCCTCATTTCCATCAACGCGCGATCTCCGCAGCGAGACGACATGTTTCAAACGCTTGGCCGGGAACAGGGATGCTACCTGTCTAGTCACTCCGTCACCTCCCTCAGCAACCGCACAATCTTCTCCTCCGCCTCCTTCAAATCCGCGTCAATCTCCTCCAGCGGCCTCGGCGGCGTGTACTTATAGAAGTGGCGGTTGAAATTGACCTCATAGCCGACCTTGTCCTTGTCGCGGTCCATCCAAGCGTCGGGCACATGAGGCCGCACCTCACGCTCGAAATAGGCGTCGATGTCGTCCTTAAGTGGCACATTCTCGAAGTCGCGCAGCGCAGTGTCAGGTTCGTAGCCTTTCTCCTGGCCATCTTTCCTGACCCGCTCGGCCTGCGGATCCTTCTCGGTGAAGACATCTCGGAAGAGCCTCTGTTCTACCTTCTTCCAGCGCGATTGGCGCTCACGCAGGAGATCGGCAATACTCTCCCATGTCGCATTCCAGTCGTAGCTCGGCTCGCGTCCCAACGTCTTGTCAATGGCCTGCACATCGTCGAGGAGATACGGGCAGGCATCGAGAAAGCGGGACTTGTCTTCGATGGTCATCTGGTAGCGCAAGCGCAGGGGACGCTCCACAGTCACGCGTGCGTAGCCGAAGTCAGCGTTGTCGAAGATCTTGGAGCGCTCGCCGTCCTCAAAGCGGCCGTATAGCTGCACGATCTCCTCAAGCTGCTCTGCGGCGATGTGGCGACGCTTGTCGCCAAGGCTGCGCTTATTGTCTGCACTCCCGCCCGCGGTCCACAAGTCGCGAGCGTCGAGGAGCTGAATTTTCCCCTTCCGGCGCTCCTCTTTGCGGTTGGTAACGATCCAGATATAGGTGCCGATGCCAGTGTTGTAAAACATCTGTTCGGGCAGGGCGATGATCGCTTCGAGCCAGTCGTTTTCGTTTTCAATGATCCACTTGCGAATGTCGCTCTCGCCAGAGCCAGCGCCGCCGGTAAAGAGCGGCGAGCCGCTGAACACGATGGCCAAGCGCGAGCCGTGTTTGTGCTCGTCTGGGCGTACTGGCTCAAACTTGTGGACCATGTGTTGCAGGAAAAGCAGCGAGCCGTCATTCACTCGCGGTAGCCCTGCGCCGAAGCGGCCATCAGGCCTGTCGTGTTCTCTCTGGATCTCATTCTTCTGCCTCTTCCAGTCCACGCCGAAGGGCGGGTTGGTGAGGAAGTAGTCGAAGGTCTCACCCTCGAATCGGTCTTCCGTAAGGCTGTCGCCGAAGCGGATGCTGTCGCCGCCGCCGTTGTGGTCAACCTGCTTCATCAACATGTCGGAGGCTGCGGTGGCAAAGGCGCGGTTGTTGTAGTCTTGCCCATAGACGTAGAGCCGTGCGGCACTGTGATGCTCTCGCAGGTAGTTTTGCGCCTCGGCCAACATGCCGCCGGTGCCGCAAGCGGGGTCGAGGAGCTTGCGCACGGTGCCGGGTGTGGCGAGCAGTTCGTCGTCGTGAATGAAGAGAATGCTCACCATTAGTCGGATGACCTCACGCGGCGTGAAGTGATCGCCCGCGGTCTCGTTTGCCAACTCGTTGAAGCGGCGGATGAGATTCTCGAAGAGGAATCCCATTTGCTCGTTCGGAACTCTATCGGGATGCAGGTCCACATCGCAGAACTTTGAGACGACGAGGTAGAGGATGTTCGACTCTTGCATCTTCTCGATCTCAGCCTCGAACTCGAAGTACTCGAAGATGCGGCGCACGTTGGCCGAAAAGCAGTCGATGTATCTGTTGAGGTGTCTCTCGATGTTATCTGGATCGCCCTTGAGCTTCTCGAAATCGAGCGGCGAGTGGTTGTGGAAACGCTGACCGGCAGCCCGATTCAGCCTAACGTCGAGCGCGTCGCCGTGGAGCCTGTCGCTCCAGCGGTCGTGCTCAGCCAGAACCTTGGACTTGGTCGGAGCGAGCACGCAGTCAAACCGCCGCAGCACAGTCATGGGCAGCATGACGCGCTCGTACTGCGGCGGACGGTAGGGGCCGCGCAGTAGATCGGCGATCTGCCAGATCAGGTTGGCGAAATAGCTGTGGTTAGGCATGAGTACGCACGTTCAAGGCGCTTATTGCCGTCCACGAATACGTGATGTAAGTCATGGGTCATTTGGCTAACATTTCACCTAGACGACGGTTCCTCTCGACGCTGCTCTGGAAATGGGCCATAACCGAGGCCCGGGGCTTTTCTTGGATGCGGTTCTCAACGTATTCACGCATAGCCTCTGGTGGCACACCGCGCAACTCCTCCCGGCGATCCTCAAGAATAAGCGCTATGGACTCAACCAAATTCTCGCGTGCCTCGTCCCTAGTTTTGCCCTGACCATTTGCCCCAGGAATTTCGGGGCAGTAGGCAATATACCGTTTACCGTCCTGCTCGATAATCGCCGTAAATTCTTTCATAGTGTGCGTTTAGCCCCTCTATATTGGCTTCCGAATGGGCATGTTAGGGTCGTTTATTTCGACACAGTATGCCAGATTTTTGGCCAAGGCGATGAGCTGTACCCCTCCAATAACGCCCAAACGGTATTGGCCAGCAAGCGAAGGCTTGGGGCTCCAGAGCGGAGATGATGACCAACGACGACAGCGCTGTTCGTCTCCGGCAACGGAGAAACATGGTGCGGAACTCCGACCATGCCGCCCCCCATACTTTGTCCTACGAAAAAGGGCCTTTGTGCTTCCTCGAATCAGGGAGTGGCTGCCTAGTGGGCACGCAAACCCCCGCGTACGTCAGTTGTGGTTATTACAGGATCGCTCCCTTATGTCGTAGGTAGCAAAACGGTTACAGCCAAGGGCCACACTGCTCCGCGCCAACGGTCTTCCTCATCCCTAACCTCGCTGCCGAGTTCTTCTCGTATACGCGCATCCTGAGAAGCAACCTCCTTAAGGAAGCTCTGATCCAAGTCAGGGCTGGCGAATTCCGTATTGTCCTTGCGAAGATTCGTCCAGATAATGTGTTCGACGAGTTCCCCATCGTTTGGTCCGAGTCGTTCCGGTCGAGGATTGGAGGGAGAGAGGGCGAACAGTCGAAGTTCGTGATTGAAGAAGTGCTTGTCTCTCAGGTGAGCAACGAGGTAGCTGAGCAATACTACCGGCTCGTCAGCACCGTTTGAAAAATAGGAAAGAAGCTCCTTGTCGTAGGTGCCCAGACCGAGGGCGAGTCTCGGCAAGTCCTCAATGTTCTCAGCAGTCCGGAGCGTCTGTAGCGCGATTGCGATTATTGGATGGTTGATTCCGCCACTTTCGCCTCGACTCACGGCTGGGGATAGCGCAGCCGCTTCGCGGTCAAAGACGACCCAACGATTTTGCATTTGATTGTCATTGATATAATAGCGAATGGCCTCCTTTTTTTCAGATCGGAAACTATCAGTGACGGGATCGTATCTTACCTCGTTGTAGTTCACTAATCCCCTAGTATCTGTAATCTTGCCCGATTCTTTGAGCAACTCAACCAGATGTTCCATCGAAGCCCTGCCTTTTTCGTCGGGGAGTTGATCAACCCTGTGGCGGCGCAGTTCAGCGTCCACCTGCTCCACATGTTGTTTGCCTGCGTCAACGGCCTCTCCAATAGCCACATCGTCGGCATTTTGGCTGCCGAATAGATTTCGCAGTCTCTCTAAAGGGATGCCTGCCATGATACGGCGGAAGTACTCTTCGCGCTGCGTTTCGCTCTCCGCGAGGGCTGTCACGATGTTCAAAAGGCGGGCCGTGAGGCGCTGATATATGTCGGCCTCTCTGGAGTCCTTCAGTAAGATTGTGTCCACTATGATAGTGTCGATCGTGCCGATACGATGCACTCGCCCTATGCGTTGCTCCAGGACCATTGGGTTCCACGGCAGATCGAAATGGATCAGACGCCGGGCAATTTGTAGATTGATCCCCTCGCCACCAGCAGCACTCGACACAAGGACTCTGCGGCCAAGGCTACCAGGCTTTGTGAAACCCTCTATCGCCTTCCTACGCTCTGAAGGGTCTTGTCCACCAACGATTACACAGCACTGGATGCCGAGTCGCTCCACATGGCGTTTTATCTCAAAGACTGTGTCCACGCTCTGGGCAAATACGACAAAAGGCTCATCCACCTCCTCCAAGAGTTTTGTGAGAACGTCAAATTTAGCCTTCGCCTGCGGTGACGACATCAATGAAGCGTAATTCTTGAGGATTTGCGAGAGTTGCTGCCTCTCTTCTTGACGGACTTTATCGGCACCGGCAGGTCCAACCAACTCATCGAGATCATCGTCTTCCTCGTCGTAACCAGATTCTTCCTCTTTCACTGACTTGAGTAACTCCTCTAGAAGATGCTCAGGTCTTTGATTCGCGGACCGCTGTCGGTATGGAATAAGCAGAGAGACCCACTTCAGTAGTGTATTTCTATTCGTCTCGTCAGCGAAGTGGCGCAAGTAGCGGCGCAGGAGGAAGGCGAATCCAGCTTTAGGGGAACTGGCCGCGTACTGAAGGGCGTGGCTCTTAACGAATCCCAGTGCTCGTTTCTTGTTACTGGCAAGGCTGTCGTTGTACTGGAGCCAATCGAAAAACTCAGCAATCTCGGACAATAGTGTGTTGTATTCGGAAGGATTGTCTGCTTCATGGGGATCCCGGACATTCCTTCGGGGAAAAACAGGATAGTTATCCCAATCCTGCACTTCCTCTTTGATTCGGTAGATAACCCGCCCGGCTATTGCTTGCTGCTTCTCTTGTTGAGATCCCCTTCGGTCAAGGCGGCGCATGAGAGCAATCATATTCAGAAACACTTCGCGATTACCTTGATGCGGCGTACCCGATAGAAAGTAAACGCGCCCGTCATGGGCGAGATGACTTCGGATGATCCGTTCAAAGAGTCGGAACCACTTCTGAGCTTTTTGGCTATCGCCAGAGCCATACATCCTGAGTCTGTGGCATTCGTCTGCGATAACCACATCCCATTGTGTGCCGTGAAGATGATTTTCAGGATTTGAGCGAAATCCGAGCCGGTGGAGTGACGCGACGACACATGGATCGTGGTTCTCACTCCCGAGTCGAGCTGGAGGGTATTTCTTTTCATCCAATGAACTGTTGGCGAATACCCAAAAATCATCCAAGCCCATGTTCTTGAACTCATCTACTACATTGGTTACCAAGCTCCCTGGAGTGACGTAGAGAACGCGTAAGTCTGGCTTTGCGGCTTTCAAGCGTTCCAAGAGAAGCCCCATCTCGATCGTCTTACCAAGACCGACCTCGTCCGCAATGAGCATCTCCCGCGGTGCGTCAGATCGACTGAGATACTCAACGAGACTTGTCTGGTGACGGAATTGGAGAACGGGCAAGCTATCGAGTTGGCCCGATCGGTTCTCAGCCTGAAGCCAGTAAGCTGCCAAGCGACGGAAGTGCTCCTTGGAGTAGGAGACTGCTGCAACGTCCGCGCAGGCAAGCTGAGCCGCAGGGGCGTCCCAATGTTCTGGATTGACCGCGTCGACAAACTGCTGCGGTACCTGGATGCGTGCCGGACGATGCTCAGGATCAACCGGCGATATGTCCGAAACCGCAAGCCATTGTTCCTGTCCGAAGAGGCCGCTGCCCTCGCTCTGCATCTGAGCAATTCCCCACATAGGTCGATCTCGAAAGACCACATACTCTGGCTTCGCCATGTCTTGGTTCTCCTTCTTGCTTTGGTCGTCGAAGTGCGACCATAACGGCTGGCCACCTTCCCACCAGCGATCGAAAACTTCGACTAACTGCTTTATGGTCGGCTGCGAGGACATTTCTGACAGTCCTACCGACATTTCGACGTTGTGAGGCTGAATCCCCAGGCCCAGACCCTTGCTGGTCAGGTTCACCGATCCGACAACCGCCGCCACATCATCCAGAATAAGGATTTTCGGATGGAACAGCCCTTGCTCGTCTCGTGTCGGACCTAGTCGCGCTGGTGCGGTTCGACACTTAATTTCACCACTGGCAAACATTGTCTTCGTAATCGAGCGCACCAGCCGAGGATCAGTCTGTGCGACATCCGATAGCAATCTTATGCGGACTTGTCGGCCACGGGTCAGACTTCGGAGCCATCGAAGGCCAGGCGCACTGACCGCATACGTCGCGCAGCGGATCGTCTTGAAGGATACCTTCTGCGCCGCCCTTTCGATCCACTCGCGCAGTGCGATACCGTCCTCCAGCACAACGCTTGAGACATTGGGATCCCATCTTGATTTCGAGTTTATCGTCATCGAGTACCTATCCGGCGAGTTATTTCTGCCCCGGCCGCTGTTGCGCAAGACACTAGTGATAGTAAACGTAGTCCGCCAACGAGCGCTCCGACCAAGAAAATATCATCGAGCAGATCAAGAATGGTGTCAACGTCATACTCGTACCGTTGTAGAACTTGTTAGCAACTGGGCCTACATGGTCATACCTCACCTCCTTCTAGTTTCACCGGGAGATGAGTCGAAATCCGAGGGGACGTAGAACAGTCGCAAAAGTTCACCGACTTTTTTTATGCGCTGGGAAAATCGCAATCACGTGCTCGAATCGCTATGTGCAACTCCCGCAACTGCTCGGGCGACACCTCGCTCGGAGCGCCCATGAGCGGATCTTGTGCATTCTGGTTCATGGGAAAGGCGATGACCTCCC
>JAPPHK010000275.1 GCA_028820795.1 Nitrospinota bacterium
AAAACCATCGCGCCCGCCCGCGCCGCGTGAACCTCCATACCGCCCGATCCCAGGGGCGGGTTTTTCAACAGCCCCGTCTGGTCTCCGGTGGGAACTTGTCTCCGTTTGTCTTTTGGGATGTATTCATAATAGGCTTGATCGGCATATTCAGACCATAAAAATTGAAATTCACATAGTGGCGGAGAAAATATGAGCGTTGCCGAGATTCGGGTGGAAGGAAAATGCCACAGCGATTTTTCTGCGGTGGAAGATACGTTCCGGGAGAATTTCGCGAGCCGGGGAGAGATCGGAGCCTCGGTATGCGTCTACAGGGACGGCGAGAAGGTCGTGGACCTCTGGGGAGGCCACACGGACGAAGCCCGCACACGGCCCTGGTCGGAAGACACAATCGTGCTCATGAGCTCCATCGCGAAGAGCATGAGTGCGCTCGCCGTTCACATTCTCGTGGACCGGGGCCAGGTTTCGCTGGACGAACCTGTGGCGCGGTACTGGCCGGAATTCGCCCAGAACGGCAAGGAGAATATTCTCCTCCATCACACCATCTCTCATCAGTGCGGCGTCATCTTCTGCGACGCGGCCAAGCCGGGAGATTTTTTCAACTACCCGGCCCAGGTGGCCGCAATCGCAGCGCAGGAACCCGCCTGGCCCGCAGGTTCCAAGGGTGCATACAACTCCATCAACTTCGGGTTCATCCACGGCGAGATCGTCCGCCGGGTGAGCGGCAAGCGAATCCGCGACTTCATCCGCGAGGAGATTACGGGCCCGCTGGGTGCTGATTACAACGTCGGGCTCAACGCAGACGAACTCGTGCGGGTCGCGCCCATGCACCGGAATCCCGAAAACAAGTTCTGGGAGATGGGTGAGAAGCCCGGCACGCTGCTGCACAGGGCGTGGAGTAGCCGGCCGATTGGAGTCGATCTTGTGAATTGCCATGAGAACCGCGTGGGCGAGAACCCCTCCTCGGGCGGCCACGGGAACGCACGCGCCATCGCCCGCGTGTACGCGATGCTCGCCAATAACGGCGAAATCGGCGGCGTGCGCCTGCTCAGGCCCGAGACGGTGGAGCGGCTCTCCAAGGTTCAGTGGGAGGACATCTGCGGGATGACCGGTGCTCCCCGGCGGATAGGCCTCGGTTTCTTGCACAACTCCCCGCCCAACACACCGATGGGAAGCAACATCAAGGCCTTCGGCCACGGCGGCTCCGGCGGCGCGCTTGCGTTCTGTGACAGGGAGCGGAACATGGCGTTCGGTTCCTGCACCAACTTCCAGCCCTCGGGAATGCCCCCCGGAATCCGCACACGCTCCCTGGTCGCCGCCGCCTTCGGAACGGCGCCGGACTGGAAACCCGAGGCGCCGGAAGCGTCCTGACCGGGTGATTCTTCACTCGTGGGCGAGAAAACATTCACCCCTGGAGGGGGTAGTTGAAAAAGCCGGTCCTGAGAGCGGGCGCGTTTGACGCTCTCTCATCAATCGCGATTGGTACTCGTCTTGCCTGGCCGTCGTATCGGCCTCACCCTGAGTAGTCCTGAGCTTGTCGAAGGACGTATCGAAGGGCGCTCCCTCGATACGGCGCGCGAGCGCGCCTACTCGGGATGAGGGAGGTATTACGTGCAAGGGCGGTAAATGCGCCGCTGGCTCTTTTCCATTTTGGGGTTTTTCAACATCCCTGGGGGACCGGCGCCTCAATTAACCCCGTCTTCATTTAGCTTTTCGACCTCTTCTTTCGCAAGACCGGGCAGACCGCCCGGAACCTCCTCGTTGCGCCGGCCGCTCACCGGAGCGGAGACCGTTGCCGGATGCGGGGTTTGCCGATACCATGACGCGCGACTCCACGTTTCACTCATGGAGGCCAGAAAGATGGCGCGAAAGACCTACAAGTACCACTTCAAGAAGGGCAACAGGATTTTGTATTCCGGGATCACGAAAGATCTCGAAAAGCGCGAGCGCGAGCTGAAACAGGAATTCGGGGAAGGCGGCTACATCAAGCAAGTAGGCAGCGCGACTACCATGGACGCCGCTCTCGTATGGGAGAGCGAACAGGCGCGATGGGGCAACCCCACTAGGAGGGGCTTGGTGAGGGGGTCGGCCGAATGAATATTGAATTTCAAAATACCGACGAGCAATACTTGAAAATTTTGGAAGAGGCGAAAAAGCAATATCAGCAATACGTGGAGGTCGGCGGGCTTTATAAGTTGCCGAGAAGCAAAGACACCGAAGCTATCCGATATCAACCTCCCAGCCCGGAACATCCCCTGACGACTAATCAAACTTGCATCTAATTCGATAGAGCAACTTTGGCTTCATGGAATGAGCTTTAAGAAACGACCAGATTTCAGCCCAATTAGCTCGGTCAAGAATTGAAAAAACCGGTTAGGTCCTATTTCAATTCGCCATGGTGATGGTGCCGAAGGCGAATTTGCCGCCGATGTTGACGAAGTCATCGACAGGCTCGAATGCCAGCTACTCGAATGCAAACTAGATGAGTTGGGGGGGTAGAGTAGCCGCATCGCGTGGTTGCTGGATGCAGATATTGCGTATACCATGATGCTCAGTTTTAGACTCTTTTCGTGGAGATATAGAGCATGAGCCGTGACACATATAAATATCACTTCAAGAAAGGCAATCAGATTATTCATACAGGTATCACCAACGATCTCGAAAGGCGCGAGCAGGAACATAAACGGGATTTAGGCGGAAACGGCCACATCAAGAAAGTGGGCTACGTTACGACTCGAGACGCCGCCCTGAAATGGGAGAACGGGCAGGCGAAAAGGGGTAAGCCTACCAGAAAGAGCTTGGTCAGGAAGTCGGCCAAGTGAATATCTTTCTGTCCGACTTCATGAAGACTAAATTTCTGAATTGCTTTCATCGGGCTCGGTTTCGACTGGCTCGATATCTTGAAGTTCAATAAACGAACCTCTACCGATGTTTTTGCGGACTCCTTTAATTCGTATCGGCAAATTCCACATAGGTCGGACAATATCGTTCATCATGCCTTCAGGCACTTTTACATTGTGTTCTTTTCCTTCCAGATCGATCACCTTAATTTTGTCATTATTGCTTTTAGTCGAGTCTGCATAAAGCAACCTGCCTTGTATTGTAGCGGTTTCAGTTGCAATTAATCTGCTTGGGACGATCAGAGTATCAGCTTCTGTTGGTATTGGGAGTTCCGATGCAGGTTTGGTAATCTCTGCAAATCGCTCAACCCCACTTCTGATTGTTGTGAAACCAACCTGACGAATACGCTCTCCATCTGGCGCTATTTTCTTAGCAAGTGAAAGAAAGTTTCTTCGATAAGCGGGGTCAGGGATTCTTTCTTGTATTTCTGAAATTCTTAAGTTGTTTGTAAGCTCCATCAAGTCCATGAATTCATCAATAATTTCATTTGTCGTTGATGTTTTGTGATGAGGTATCCCTGGTAGAGATGGCTGACCTGTTGGGCGGCCTAGTTTCATTGTTACAGAAAAACTGGCGGCTCTGGGAGTAGAAAGAAACAATTTATAGGATTCCGTGAGGTTTTTCACGGGAGGGCCACTCTCTCTAAATGGCCTATTGTTTTTTCGCTCGACGATACGTTGAATCAGTTTTGATGAGTCAGTCACGCGATTCAGAAACTCATCCGATGTTACAACCCCAAAACCTACGTCTTGGCCGGCAAGACTCAGCTGAATTTCGTCTTCTCCCAATTCAATACCTCGCAATTCGAGGTGTCTTTTGAAATGGATTTGTTCCAGCAGGTCACGCAGTTCTTCGACGATTTCTTCGGGAGGATTTTGAGCCAGAGCTTTTGCCACGATCTGCTCGGCCTTGCGAATTTGATTGCAGTCCAATGCAAGAGTCCCGGCGCTGCGATGCAGGACTGAGTAAGTCGGTTCGATTATCTCATTGTTTTTATCCAGTTCAGTGATGGCCGAAAGTTCATATTCCAATGCCTTTTTAAAAAAACTGATAGATTGTTCTTCGTTGCCTTGCGCTCGTGCGGTGAGCGCAAGTTCTGCAAATTCCATCGCTTTATTATGAGAATTATTAAGAGCGTTCATTTTCTTGTACCTCGGCGAGAGGCTTGCTGAACTCGACTACGATTGCGAAAGCTGGAAGAGCGCTGGCGGAACGAGTTGTTTGTTTCAGTTTTTGTCGGACTCTACTTCTGACATCACCATCGGTGCCTTTTCGAATGCCCGAGATTTCCAGCCTCGCCTTGTCTTGGAAGGGTTCGGTTGATATATCTCCCACCCAATAATCAAAGCCTGTGCCTTTTCGAGAACGTTGGATCACTGCATAGCCAGTCGCCTTTTTCGCAAGTAAAACCGCAATTCCCATTGCGCCATGTTCTGTAGCTACTTCAGGGTCACTCCATGTTCTCCGGGACTGTTCGTTGATAGGCGGCCAATTTAGATTGAAGATACTTTTCAGGAAACCTCTGACTTGAAGTTGGACACCTACATCATGTCCCTGTGATTCTAAACATACACCGCCCGCTTCTGCTAACGCCATGCCAAATGTTGGTGATATCGCAGGGTGAAAACCATTACCCAAGTCATTCAAGTCCAGCATTTATTGGTTCCGTTTCGTCCATATCAAGTTTGAGATGCAAATTATCTTACACGTAGAGGCTTTGTCTTCATAGTGTTGTCCTAGAAACGTATTCAGGGCCAGTCAATTGACAAAAATCCAGGAGAAAAATTGCCGCAGAAATAGCTATAGACACAATATGCTAATGGTGCTTGCCGCTCAGGTCGTTTGCCTGATTATTATTGATTTCATTGATATTGTAGCGACAAGAAGATGTTCCCTCACTGGAGACCCCAAAAATACCAATGCTCGCTTAGACGCTCGTTTCGGCTCACTGATGCTCGGCGAGGTAAGTGTGCCCTCTCCTGAGTGTACGTTCGATGGACGCGCTTCAGGATACGCAAGGGAGCGGAAACCTAGATATCTGAAAATTGACGTGTGAATTTTTCGCGCCTCAAATCACCCCGTCTTCCTTGAGCTTTTCGATCTCTTCTTTCGAGAGGCCGAGCAGGTCGCCGAGAATCTCTTCGTTGTCCTGGCCGCTGAGCGGCGCGGGCGCGTCGTAGCCGCCGGGGGTCTTGCTGAACTTGAGCGGGAAGGCGGCCGTCTTGACTTCGCTCAGAGGGCCCAGCGTGGGATGCGGGAGATCTTCAATCATGCCCCGCGCCTTGAGATGCGGCCACGCGAGGATGTCCCGGATGGTGTGCACGGGCCCACAGATGACGCCGAAGCGGCGCAGTACGGCCAGCGCATCCTCCACGGTATGTTTTTCCGTCCACTGCGTGATGATGGCGTCCACCTCGTCGTTATGCGTGATGCGGCCGCTCAGGTCCTTATAGCGCTCATCGCCCACCAGTTCCCCGCGCCCCACGGCGCGCAGGATGTTGTCCCAGTGCTCATCGGTGCCCGAGCCGACCACCAGCCAGCCGTCGCTGGCCGGATACGCGTTGAAAGGGGAGAGGCGCATGATGCGGTTTCCCAATCTTTCGGGCAGCCCCAGCGCCTCGTAGCAGTCCATCGGCTCATCGAAGACCAGGGACAGGAGGCAGTCCACCATCGAGACGTCGAGCCACTGGCCCTCGCCCGTGTGCTCGCGATGCAGGAGCGCCGTGGTGATGGCGCCGAAGGCGAACGTGCCCCCGATGCTGTCCGCGATGGCGGAGCCCGCCTTGGTGGGCGGGCCGTCGGGGAAGCCGGTCAGGTTCATGAGGCCGGAGACCGCCTGGGTGACGGCGTCGTAGCCCTTGAGCCGCGCGTCGGGGCCGCTCTGGCCGAAGCTGGTGATGGAGCAGTAGACGAGCCGGGGGTTGCGCTTCTCGAGCGTCTCGTAGTCGATCTTGAGGCGCTCGGTCACGCCGACCGAGAAGTTCTCGACGAGCACGTCGGCTTCATCCACCAGGCGGTAGAACAGGTCCAGACCGCGCGGCTCCTTGAGATTGAGCGTCAGGGATTTCTTGCCGCGGGTCCGCTTCAGGTAGGCGATGCCCAAATCGTCCTCGGTTTGCTTATGGAAGGACACGCCCTCGGGACCCGCGTAGGGAGGCCCCATGGCCACCACGTCGCCCGTGGCCGGGTGGTTCACCTTGATGACCTCCGCCCCCAGCCCCGCGAGCAGGAGCGTCGTCCAGGGCCCCGAGTAGAACTGGGTCAGGTCCAGCACCCGGAATCCTTCCAGCGGTTTGGGCATTATCGGCTCCCGAGAAAAAAGGAAATTTTATACTGAAGTCGGCGAGTTCTTCTTGTAGGTCAATTCATAAAGAGTCCAGAAGTTACATTTATAATACCCTCTCGAATCCTTCTACTTCATGCTTGGGTTTTTCTCACTCCCCCCTTTGAGGGGATTGTTGAAAAAGCTTCCTCGCCCGGAATTCACCACTGCCGTCATTCCGGCGAAGGCCGGAATCCAGGGACTTTGCTTTTGAATTTGTTTTTTCGCTTTATCGTCTTTCATGATCGCCCTGCGATTCGATATCCCCGTCTGTTCTGGATTCCGGCATGCGCCGGAATGACGAACGAAAATCCCAATCCTCCTTTCTCGGTCGGGATTGACCCACCGCGTGGAATCGGGTTTCACAGAACGCTTGGCGCCCCCGTCCCGGGCAAGCGTCCCGAACCCTCATCCTGAGTAGGCGCGTAAGTGCCGTATCGAAGGATGGGAGGCGCGAATTCCGCCCTTCGATACGTCCTTCGACAAGCTCAGGACTACTCAGCGTGAGGCAAAGCGGCGGGCTGCGCAGGACGAGGAGGGGGATTGCGCCGCATCAGGCTTTTTCAACAACCCCCCTCAAGGGGGGAGTGGTTGCCTGGCAATAAACTTGAATGCGATTCGCCGTAATCTTCCGCGTGGCTATTGTACTACTGGAAGTGGTTGACCGTCCCCGCCGTTGCCCGTCAGCTTCTCTTTGACGCGCCTGGCATCGTCCATCGGGCACAGGGTTATGCAGGTCGCGCAGATGTGCGGCGCGTTCTCGGTGAAGGCCATCATGCGTCCGGCGAGTTGTAGTTCGGGGTAGCCGTAGCGTTTCCTGAAGACCTGGACGGCCTTCTCCGGCGAGACCTTTTGGGGATACATCACCATGCACTTGTAGTGGTCCACCGCCCCGTCTCCGGGCAGCGCGCCCGCCGGGCAGGGCTTGATGCACTTGTAGCCGCATTCCACGCAGAATTCGGGCACCACGCCGTATCGTTTGGGCGGGTCGGGTTCGAGCGCGGCGGTCGTGACGACCGCTCCGAGTCTCAGGCGCGAGCCGTATTCGGCGGTGATGAGGTTGTTGTTCACGCCGATTTCGCCCACGCCCGCGTTCACCGCGGCGAGCCTCAAGTCGAAGGAGCCCTGCATGAAGACTTCCGGTTCCGCGCCTTCGCTCAAGATACGGAGCGAGGGGATGTCCCTGCCCGCGGGCGTGGGCAGCGCCATGTGTCCCTCATCCTCGAGCCAGAGCGCCAAGCGGTATGAGAGCTTGTTGATCCAGGCCTCGTGCCCGTAATAGCCGAATTCGAGATAACCCACCGAAGGCCGGGGCGTGGCGTTGCCGAACGGCATCCGGCGCGCGAAGACGACGACGCTCCTCGCGTCTTTCACCAGGTCTTCGGGCTTGCAGCCCGGCAGCGCTTTCTCGTAACCCTCACAAGAGGAGATCCCCACCAGGTCCGCGCCGAATTCGCGTGCCTGCGCCTTGACGTCGCCTGCGGAAATCGCGGTGCTCGATCCGTTATCCATCCTGGGGATTCTCCAACAGGGCCGGGTCCAGCACCTTGCGCGCGTCTTCATCGGTCCAGGATTCGCGGTGAAACGGCGTATCCGCGAAATCGCGGCCCTGGTCCATCGGGCAGAGCGCGATGCAGGTGCTGCACGGGTGCGGCGGGCTGTCGGTGTAGGAGAGGCCTTTGGCCGCCATGATCATGGGCTTGCCCCGGAAAAGTTTCCTGAAATGGGCGAGGGCCTTTTCCGGCGCGACCAGATCCGGCCGAATGACCATGCAGCGGTAGTGATCCACCGTGCCGTCGCCCGGGAGCGCGTTCGCGGGGCAGGCCTCCACGCAGCGAAAGCCGCACTCACGGCAGAACTCGGGGATCGCGCCGTACTGGTTGGGCGGGTCGGGTTCGAGATTCGCCTCGGTGAGCACCGCGCCCAGCCGGACGCGGGAGCCGTACTCCTGCGTGATGAGGCAGTTGTTGGCGCCGATATGGCCAAGGCCGGCCTTGACCGCCGCGAGCCGCAAGTCGAAGGAGCCGTGGAGGAAGACCCTGGGCTCGGGGTCTTCTTCTTCCACGCGGAAGTTCGTGATGTCGCGCCCCGACGGCGTGGCGCCTGAGAGCCAGCCCGCGTCTTCGAGATAAAGCGAGAGGCGGTAGCAGGCTTCGTTCAGGAAATTCTCGGGGATGTACTCGCCGAATTCCATCGCGCCGATGCTCGGATACGGCGTGGCCGCGGCGAAGGGGATGCGCTTGGCGATCACGATGACGCTGTTCGCCATGGGGAAGAGGTCTCTGGGGCGGCGGCCGGGCTCCGCCTCCGCGAAATCCTCCGCCGATGCGACGCCGGCGAGGTCGGCGCCCAACTCCCGGGCGATGCGCTTCACTTCCTGAGCGTCGAGGGATTTTCGGGCGTCGGTTTCGTTCATGTGGGAGACCTCGGGTTTTCGCCGTCGGCATCCTGCGCGGTGACGTGGAACTGCTCGTCCTCTCCCGGAGTCCGTTTTGCACCGAAGGGTTCATTCGAGAGGATGGGATGAATCTAGCATAACGCCGCGATGAGACAAAATCGCATCATGCGGGCCCCTCGGAGGTTCCTGCAACCAAGACGCCCGAGAGAAAGGCGAAGCCACTGCGGCGGCACCATCCGCCGAGCCGATAGGCCCCACTCCCATCACTGCGTCACGAGGATCGTGTAGCGCCGCATGAGCCTACCGATGGTGAACCGGAAGGCGCGGTCCGTGACGAGCCCGATGAGGCCCGGCAGGAGCGGACCCGTGGAAAGCTGCCCGGGAAGCAGTATGTTGTTGCCCCATGAACGCGGAGACGATTGCGGCCCGCGTCACGAACAGGACAACGCAACTCCTGAGCGACCCGGCGGCGTCTGTGTGCGCGCGTTCTGCATGCCGCGTCTGGTGGGACGATGTGCGGCGAGTCTCATCACTCACCCCTGACATCCGGCCAATGTTTTTTCTCGTCGAGACCGGTGAGCGCATTTGCCCGCATTTGCCGTAGCGGGAGGCGAAGCGCCGAGGAGTATTCTGAGGGGTTGGCGTGCGGCAGGATTCCACCATCCCGTGGCGGCGCAGACCCCCCTCCAGAACCCGGATTCGACCTCCCCGGTCGACGCCGACGCGCGCATTTGCCCGCATTTGCCGTAGCGGGAGGCGGGGAGGGTTCGTGTAGGATGGTGAAGCGGCCTGGCGTGTTCGGGGATTTTGAATTTCCAAAAAATTCGATAAATATAGATAAATTCACGGGGTTATTCGGTAAATTTCCATAAATTTTCGAGGGGAAATGCGGGCAAATGCGCGGACGAAAATCGGTTCCGGCGGCCGGATTCCGCCGCCGGAACCAGGGCGCAGGGGAATTCTGCCACGGTCCGCAAGAACTGCGGTGACGGCAAATGCGGGGATTTGCGGGGTTGAAAATCCCCCCGGGCGTCCGCCCGGGGGATTCATGATCCGGTTAATTCTTGCTCAGGACGAATACGCTGGATACGGCGCCGGGGCCGCCAAGGGTGTGGCCGAGCGCCCGCTTGGCGCCCTTGACCTGGCGCTCGCCACAGCGTCCGAGGAGTTGGTGCGTGAGGTCCGCCACCACGCGCGCGCCCGTGGCGCCGATGGGATGGCCGCAGCTCTTGAGGCCGCCCGAGGTGTTCACGGGCAGCTCGCCGCCGAGCCTGCTGGCGCCGCTCTTCACGAAATCCGGTCCCTCGCCCTTCTCGACGAAGCCCAGGTCCTCGTAGTTCAGAATCTCCGTAATCGTAAAACAATCATGCACTTCCGCTAAGTCTATCTCCTCGCGCGGGTTCGTTACGCCGGCCTGCTCGTATGCCTGGCGCGCGGCTTCCCGGGTGGCCTCGAAGCCGATGAAGCTGAACTTGGGGTTGAACGCCGTGGTGATGTA
>JAPPHK010000015.1:0-342 GCA_028820795.1 Nitrospinota bacterium
TTTTTATTTTGGCGGTTGGGGGGTACGGTTGGGGCGGCCGTTTTTTTTTTTATAAAATTTTTTTCCTTTTTATTTTACCTGCTGGGGGGGCTCGCGAGCCGCCCCTGCGTAAATCGGTAAATCACGAATTTTCATAAACAAGGCCAAACACGGCGCGGGCGGACACTTAGGTCCGCCCCTACTAATTCCCCTTCCTAAGTCGGAGTAAACCTCATCGGACGAGATTCCCATTCAACGTCGTGAATTAGGCGGGGGCCGGGATGTCGGCGAACCCAAAAAAACCGGGGGGGGGTACGAGGGAGGGATCGTTGTTTAGAAATTAAAATAAGTTAATTTTTCCAC
>JAPPHK010000015.1:352-10050 GCA_028820795.1 Nitrospinota bacterium
CCCCCCAAATAAAAATCCCCATAAAACCTGCTATAAAACCACACCCCCACCACAACCAAAAACCCCCCCACCACCCGGGCGGCCCCCAAATTGACGGCAACCCAAAAACAGCGGGGGAGGATTCCGAGGCAGGACTCGTTCTTCCGAAATTCAACTCCTTTCATTTCCCCTCCACCCAAACCGCAGACTCAACAACAGCAGAACGAACGCCGCGAGGCTCGCCAGGGTGCGGACGTGGTTCCAGAGCGTCCACTCCGAGATATAGGAGACCATCGCCCCCGCGTTCTCGGGCCGGGCCGTATCCAGGGGCGCGATTCCGCCGTTCAGCGGCACGTTGAAAGCGAGCGTGACGCCGAAGGCGCCGATGAGGTAGATGAGAGCGGCGGAAAGCGCAAGCCGCCATGCGGGGGCGTCGCGTCGCAAAAAAGCATGAAGAGCCACGGCAACGCAAAGTATCAAGGCGCCGAAAAAACCGAGCGCGAAGACGGCGTTTCTGACGGCGAGGTTGATCGCCTGCATGGAGGCGAGAGCGGCGAGCGGCTCCATCGCCGCGAGGCCCGGCATCACCACGAAGGAGAACGCGAAGAAAAACCCGGCCATCACGCCGACCCAGACGGCGCAGGCCAGACGCAGCCAGGAGCCAAAGGGCATTGTCATTACACGTCCCCAAAGGCGGTGTTCGGGCCGCGAGCGCTCATCCGTCGCCTGCCGCTCCGCCTCACCCTGAGTAGCGGCGAAGCCGCGTATCGAAGGGCGAAGTTCGCGCCTGCGGGGGTCAATAGCGACCGAAAAGGGAGTGGTTGCGCCTCCCATCCTTCGATACGGCGCTTACGCGCCTACTCAGGATGAGGTTTCGGGGGTTCCGCGAAGCCCGCTGCCGCGCCGGTGGGGCAAATCCTCCCGCATAGGGTTTTTCAACAACCCCTCAAGGGGGGGAGTGATTCTCCTCTCCACCCGGAGTTGATGTGGAATCTCCCCTCCCTCACCCGGCCTTGCGGTCGTCCCCTAGCGGGGCCACAATGCGCTCGCCTCATCTTAGGAACACAGCGGCGATCCAGCAACCGTACTTCAAGAAACGAAAAGGGAGAAGCCATGAACATGCCTTCCATTGCGATAGTCACGACCGGAGGGACGATCTCATCCAAATACGACACGCGCGGGGGCGAGAACGTGCCCGCGGCGAGCGCCGAGGAGTTGATAGCATCCGTTCCCGAACTCGCAGGCGTTGTCCAGGCACGCGTCGTCGAGCATTCGAACGTCACCAGCGACGTCATGGAAACGGCCACGGCATTCGGCCTTCGCGACCGCCTTCGCGGGGTTCTGGCGGATGAGGAGACGGCGGGGGCCGTGGTCACCCACGGGACGGCCACCATGGAGGAGACGGCCTACCTGCTGGACCTCACGTTGGGCGGTGAGAAGCCCGTCGTCATCACGGGCGCGATGCGCAACTCCGTCGCCCGCGACGCGGACGGACCCCGGAACATCTTCTACGCCGCGAAAATCGCCGCTTCCCCCGATGCGCGCGGCCGGGGCGTGATGGTCGCGCTGGACGGGGAGATTTTCGCCGCGCGCGACGTCATCAAGGTCCACTCCCAGCGGCCCCATGCCTTCGCCTCCAGGGACGGCGGGCCCATCGGCGTGGTTTCGGACGAGGGCGTCTTCTTCCACTACAGCCCCGAGCGGCGGCTCCACTTCGAGGTCGACGCCGTGAAGGAGAACGTGCAGTTCCTCACCGTGACCCAGGGGGTGAACGACATGCTCGTGCGCGCGTGCATCAGGGAGCGCGCCGACGGTATCGTAGTGGAGGGCGTCGGTGCCGGCAACGTGAACGTCCCTTTCCACCACGCCCTGTGCGACGCACTCGAGGCGGGAATTCCCGTGGTGATAGGCGTGCGCATCTTCGCGGGCGCGCCGCACCGCGCCAAGGCGCACGTGGGTTCTTTCTTAAGCATGATAGAGCGCGGGGCGATATCGGCAGGCTACCTGAGCGGCATCAAGGCCCGCACCCTGCTGATGGTGGCGCTGGCGCATACGCAGGACACGGACGAGCTGCGCGAAATTTTCGAACGCGCCGGCGGACGGGCGTAAAACCACGAGATTCGCTACCGCTTCAGCCGTTGGATTCATCGTTCCAAACCCGGCGAACCTTCACTCATCGGGGTTGTTGAAAAAGCCCTCCGGGGGAATGATGCCCCCAAATCCGCCGTCCAATGCGGGAAGGTGATTTTGCTCCTCGCTTTTAATCGTCATTCCGGGCTTTCGCCGGAATGACGGCAAACTCTCCCATATCGGGGTTTTTCAGCAACCCCTTATCTCTCGGGTTCGACCAGCGCATTTCTCCGCAATCAGCGACATGGGTCTTACACGAGGACGGGCATGCCGGACAGGCCGTCCGAAGGTCCCCGGTTTTTCAAGGATCGCAGGCGCGGATCGACGGCCGCGGTTGTTCGCTCAGACGAGGTGAAAAGGCTGATAATGCAAATAATAATTCCCGTAAATTTAGATAAATTTGGATAAATTCACGGGGTTTTTCGATAAATGAACGGTATTTTTCTGAAAATTTTCGCGGGGAAATGCGCGCAAATGCAGGGGTTCGCCTAGGAGACGCTCATCTTCCGCCCGCTCTCGTACCACTCGGGACCCGGCTGCTCGGGAGGATCGTCATAGCGCTTGATCTCGAGTTCGACGTTGTCGGGATCGTAGAAATAGGTGGCGTAGCCCACGCCATAAGCGCCCAGGTTCTTCTCCTCGCCGCGGTGAGGCTCCCGGCCGCTCGCGCGCAAACGATTGATAACATTGTGGTATTCGGCGTCATCCATGCAAAACGCGAGGTGATCCATGCCGCCTTTCACCTCGACGTCGTCCGACACGAAATCCTTCGCGTGGAAAAGGACGAGGATGTCATCCCCCACGCGGAATACGACCTGGTCGATCTCGCCGCCGTGGATGAGCCGGCGTCCGACGGGCTTGAAGCCCATCACGTCGCGGTAGAACGCGATGGATTCATCGAGATCCGTGACACGCAAGGCGACGTGTTCGATCATTCTCTTCATGGCGGCCTCCTTTACCGGAGGGAAGGGATTAGTCGTCGTAGGCCTTCACCGTGGGGACCGTGATGGGGGATTCGGGTTCGGTCCTGCCCTCGGCCACGGCGCGAATCGCCGCGATGATCTGGCGATACCCCGTACACCGGCAGAGGTTTCCGGTGAGCCAGTGCTGAATCTCGGCTTCCGAGGGGTCGGGATTCTCATCGAGCAGTTTCTTGGCCGAGACGATCATCCCCGGCGTGCAATAGCCGCACTGCGTGGCGCCGTAGGAAGCGAATGCGGCCTGCAGGGGATGCAGGTCTTCGAGGCCGCCGAGGCCTTCGATGGTCTCGATGTTCGACCCATCGGCGCGCACCGCGAGGACGAGACACGAGCTGATGAGTTCACCGTCCATGATGATCGAACAGGAGCCGCACGCGCCCTGATCGCAGGCGCGCTTGGTGCCCATCATGCCGAGGTCTTCGCGTATCAAGTCCACCAGATAGCGGTTCACGGGAACCATCGCATCGACGGGTTCTCCGTTGAGAACGAAAGATATCATCCTTTTTTCAGACATATCGATCCCCCACATTCTGCGGCCAAGCGCTGTCGTGATGTGGCCTCACTATACCACGATTCCGCCGGGCGTGCACAAGAGATGAAAACCCCTCAAATCTTCCTGAGCTCGGGCAGGAGTTCGTCCGAGATCATCCGCATGCTGTGGAGCGCCGTGGAAAGCGGCATTCCCGCCCAGTGCGTACGGATGACGAGGTGGTTCATCCCCACCTCCTCCCAGTAGGGGCGGAGCTGCTCGTAGCACTCCTCGGGCGAGCCGAGGACGAAGCGGTCCTTGAGCAAATCGTCGAATTCCTGGTCGAAGCTCTCATCCTCGGGCATGGCGTCGTCCTGTCCCCACTTGGCGTAATCCTGGTATTTGCCGAACAGGTAGGGCCCCGCCATCTCGAGGGCGGTCTTTCTGTCGCGGCTGCAGAAAACCTCCTTGATGCAGGGAAATTCCGCCGGGAACGGCTTTCCGCACCTGTCCAGTTCCGCGCGGTAGAGCGCCATCTGCCGTTTGATGGTCGCCGTGGTCGAATGGGGGTTGATGAACCAGTTGTCCCCGATGCGCGCGGCGCGCTCGATGGCCTTGTCGTTGTTCGCCGCCACCCAGATCGGCGGATGGGGCTTCTGCACGGGGCGGATGTTCATGCGCACGCCATCGAGCTTGCAGACCTCATCCTCCCAGGTCACCTCTTCCTCCGTCCAGAGGCGCTTCACGAGTTCGAGGCATTCCTCGAAGCGGCGCACGCGCTGGCCCTTCGGCACGCGGAAGGCGTCGAACTCCGCCTCGCGGTAGCCCAGCCCGATGCCGAACACGAAGTTCCCCCGGCAGAGGACGTCCATCGTCGCCACCGTCTCGGCCACGTAGACCGGGTTGTGGAGGTTGATGAGCAGGATGCCGAGCCCGAGCGTCATCTCGCCCGCCTCGGCCTGCAGCCGCGCGAGGAAGGGCACGATCTGGAGCTGCTTGTTGTTGCCCTCGTTCAGGTAGTGCTGCCCGGTGAAGAGCGAGTCCCAGCCCTTATCCCGTGCTAAGCGCACCATGGCGTACTGCTCGTCCAGGGCGCTGACCATGTCGGTTTCGAGGTGCTGCTGGTTGGTGATGAAGAGCCCTACTTTCATGTCGCGTTCCCTTTGCTGAGGCGGATGGTTGGGGGCCACCATACCCCAAGGCGCGCGACGCCGCTATGCTAGTTGGTCAAACCCGATTGATGATTGAGGGTTTGACCCGATTGATGAATGAGGGTCAAACGCGAGTGAGGAACGAGCGCTTGCCGACCAAGGAGGGAGGGTTTGCGGGCGTGATGCGGTTTGAGTGGAAATGCGGGCTGCTGCGGGCAAATGCGGGAGAGGCGAAAAACTTTTTTTGACGCCGAATCTGAGTGCGGTACGCTAATATTTATATCATAACCCTTTTTATTACAATCGTTTGCGGGAGTATGAAATTTCGGAAATTTATCGAAAAACCCCGTGAATTTATCGAATTTTATCGAAAATAGGATTATTTTCATTATCAATCGTTTCCCGGAACCCGCCGGCGCAACTCCTCGGGCAGCAACAGTCAATCCCGAGCAGGGAGCGAGGATCAAATCCAACTGAAGAAGATCGAACGCGACTGACGAGGGGTTGTTGAAAAAGCCCCTCTTCGCCTCATCCTGAGTAGCGGTGAAACCGCGTATCGAAGGTCAATCGCGACCAATGCGGGAGCGATTGCCGGCCAAAAAGGGAAGCGCTCCCCTCGACAGACTCGAGCAAGCCCTTCGATACAAACGCTCCTTTCTCAGTCGCGTTTTACCTTCGGCGGCTACTCAGGGTGAGGAAAGAGGCGTTGGCGGTTTTCGGGGGTCGCAGACGGGGCTTTTTCAACGGCCCCGATGAGGAAGGAATCGCCGTCTTCATTCTCTTGCAAACGCCTGATTCCATGAGAAAGCTCCCTCCCGTAAGTCCAATGCCGATCCGTGCGGAAAAACCGTTTCCTCGCGCGACGCGCACGATACCGCAGGGCGGGATTTGAGGGGGTACGGCAATTGCGGGCAAATGCGGGGTTGTTTGGTTTTGTAGGGGCGGCTCGCGAGCCGTCCGCGCTTCTTCGATATTGTCGTCATTCCGGTGTCAGTTCCGACTGATGAAGGAGGGACTGCGAAACCCAGGGAATTTATCTTTTGCTTTGCTTCTATATTCCACCCGACCGGAGAGAAAATGAAACGCCGTAACATCTTCACCCTCATCGGCTCCGGATTCCGGCATTCGCCGGAATGACGGCGTTGTGTGACCAATCTCGACCGGTGAGAAAGGAATTGCTTCGGGTTTTGCTCTCGTACAGGCGGACCTGGTGTCCGCCCCTACGACCCCTTTACTACTCCCTCAATCCCTCCCTCTCCGGTCGGGATTGACCCACTCACACAAACCTCCTCACCCCCGGGAACGCCTCCTCCCGTCTTAAGTCCGTCTCGTCGTGGCCGGCGAAGATGAGGTCGGGGGCGGAGGCTAAGTCCTTCACGGTCTCGAGCGCGCGCAGGGCGTCGTCCACGTGGATGTGGATGCCCGGCGGTATCATGGATTCCAGGCTCCGGTAGAGATAGCACGCGTCCACGGCCAGCACCGCCCAGCCCCGCGCCGTTCGGAAGCGGACGATCTGGTGGCCCGGCGTGTGGCCGCCCGTCCAGTGGACGCGCACGCCGTCCGCAATCTCCGCCTCCCCGTCCACGAGAGTCATGCGGCCGTCTTCCAAGAGCTTCTCCGCTTCGCTTATATCTCCCAGAAAATGGTTGATGAAGTGGTATTCCGCCGCGTCGCTCCGCCAGAAATCGAGCTCCCTTTTCTGGAGATAAAAGCGCGCCCCGGTGAACAGTCTGGGTGAGGCGAAGTGGTCCCAGTGCAGGTGGCTCACGATCATCGTCTCGACTTCCGAGGGTTTCAGGCCGAAATGCTTCAGAAGCTGATGCTGCGGACGGTAGTCCGCGTAGACTGGGTTTCGCGCCTTTTGCGCATCCTCGCTGAAGCCGGTGTCGACCACGATCGGCTTGCCCCCGCCTTCGGGCATCAGCACCCAGAAGAAATAGGGGAGCATGCGCGTCCGCCCCGATTCGCTCAGGTAAAGGAGCCAGGAGGCGTCGCACGCGCGCGAACCCTGGCACAGGGCGTAGAGGTTGTAGGTCGTCTCGCTCAAGGTTTCGTGCCTCCGTGTTGTCCCGTTTGGGAGGGGATTGTTGAAATGGTTTCCGAATCGAGAGTGTTCACCGTCATTCCGGTGTCATTGCCGCTTCTATTGTAGGTGGCGCTCCCTCCTCGGGAGCGCCCCACGCATATTATGCGACCCTGACTTTTTCGCCACCCTACAAGGGCCGCATATATGCGGCCCCTACAGGCGAAAACCTGATTGATGCGGGAGGACCGCCTCTTCCCCACCGCTCATTCACCCGCATCCGCAAATGGATTCCGGCTTTCGCCGGAATGACGAACAAAACAACACCCCCTCATCGGGACAGGTCGCGACCCCGAACAGGCAATGGCCTGTTCGGCTACGGCCTCCCCCCTTACAGAGCACCAACCAACCACTCCCCCCTTGAGGGTCTGGCTTTCCCCTCGGGAAGCCCGACCCCCCTCAAGGGGCTGTTGAAAAACCCGGCTGTGGGAGCGGGCGCCTTTGACTCCCTCATCCCAGTGCCCCAAACCCTCATCCTGAGTAGGCGCGTTAGCGCCGTATCGAAGGATGGGGAGCGCATCTCTCCGTCGGGAGCGAATTCCGCCCTTCGATACGCGGCTCCGCCGCTACTCAGGGTGAGGCGAAGCGGCGGGCTGCGAAGAATGAGGAGAGGGTTCGCCGCATCGGGCTTTTTCAACAACCCTCTCAAGGGGGGAGTGAAATTCAAAAGCGTGCGCGCAACCCAAAACCGCTTCCCGGAACTTTTTCAATGGCGGAACCGGGCAGGCCAGTGGCCTTGGACAGGCCAGTGGCCTGTTACTACGTCCCCCGTTCGGCTCCAGACACCGAATCATGAAATATGAACTTTTACAACAACCCCCAGACTCATGCGCCCGGCGCATGACGACCCGGCGCTTCGTTGTTCGATGAAAGCGATTATGCCATTATCTGGAATACGCAAAACGCCCGCTTCGGTATCCCGCTCATAAAAGATTTTTGAAGGGCGCTCGTTTTGGACAACACCTTCATCATCGTGTTCTTCCCGTTCGCAGCCGCCCTCATCATCCCCTGGTTCGCGGAGCGTTTCCGCAAAAACGCCGCGTGGTTCGCCATGGTGGCGCCAGTGGTGAGCACCTGGGCGCTCATCGACCTCTACGGCGAATGGGCGGCGGGAGGCCAGCAGACCTTCACGCGCGCCATCGCCTGGGTGCCCGCCGCGAACGTGGAAATCTCCTTCATGGTGGACGGGCTGAGCCTCATGTGGGGCTTCCTCGTGGCGGGCATGGGCGCGCTCATCGTCCTCTATTCCCACTGGTATCTGCACGAACACGAGGCGCTCGGGCGGTACTACGGCTTTCTCATCGCGTTCATGGGTTCGATGCTCGGCGTCGTGTTCGCGGACCACCTGATATCGCTGTTCATCTTCTGGGAGCTCACGAGCATCACCTCGTTCTTCCTGATCGGCTTCTGGTCGGACAGGGACGCGTCGAACTACGGCGCGACCAAGGCCATCCTCATCACGGGCAGCGGCGGCCTCGCCATGCTGGGGGGATTCCTGCTCCTGGGCGACGTGGCGGGCGAGTGGCGGCTATCGCAGCTCGTGCTCATGCCCGACATAGCGAGCCAGGTATCGCTCGGCGTATTCCTGCTCATCATCCTGGGCGCGGCCACCAAGAGCGCGCAGTGGCCCTTCCACATCTGGCTGCCGAACGCCATGGAAGCACCCACGCCCATCAGCGCGTTCCTGCACTCCGCCACCATGGTGAAGGCGGGCATCTATCTCCTCTCGCGCTTCTACCCCATCCTGGGCGCGCACCCCGCCTGGGGCTACGTGGTGACGGGCTTCGGCATGACGACGATGATAGCAGGGGGGATGCTCTCTTTGAGGGCTTATGATCTCAAGGCCATCCTGGCGTACGGCACCATCAGCCAGCTCGGCCTCATCGTCACCTTCCTGGGCTACGGCGGCAAGGGAGCGATCATCGGCGCGACGCTTCACCTCTACAACCACGCGGCGGCCAAGGCGGCGATGTTCATGACGGTGGGCATCATCGACCACGAGGCGGGCACGCGCGACGTGCGGCTTTTAGGTAACCTGAGAAAACTCATGCCCAAAACACACATACTCGCCGTCATCGCGGCGCTGAGCTTGATCGGCATACCGCCCATGGGCGGGTTCATTACCAAGGAGATGCTCTACGAGGTGAGCTTGCACCCCGGCGGCCCCGGGAGCTGGAGCTGGTTCTGGCCGTACCTGACCGTCTTCGCGGGCGTGTTCACGGCGCTCTATCACTTGCGGTTCCTGAGCGAGCCCTACTGGCAAGCGGCGGAGGGAGAAGCGCCCAAGCATCCCCACGACCCCCCTATGGGGATGCTGGCCGCGCCCTCGATCCTCGTCCTCATGGCGCTCGCGTTCGGCCTGGCGCCGGGCCTCATCGAGAACGCCATCGTGGCGCCGGCGGCGCAGGCCACGCTCGGCGGCGGGGCGCAAGTGGAACTCCACCTCGCGCTCTGGCACGGGGTGAATACGCCCTTGATCATGTCGGTCATCACGATGACGCTGGGCCTCGCGCTCTATTTCGGCTTCGCGCATGTGAAGAAAGTGCTCGACGCCTGCGCCCGCGCCTGGGGCAAGGCGCCTGCTCCCGATAAGATCTATGACGCCTCTATCGACTGGCTTAGAAACAACACCTGGGAGATTCTCCTGCTGATTCAGGATGGCAATCTCAGGCGCTATATGCGCTATATGATGGTGCTGCCCACTGCAGCCGCCCTCTATCTCGTCTGGCGGATGGACTGGGGGGCGAAGGTCTTTCCTGATAATTTCGCGGGGTCGTCGTTCCTGCTCGTCGTGATCGCGCTCATGATCACAGGTGCTGCCCTCGCCACGGCGCTCTTCAGGCGCAGGATACCGGCCATCCTGGCGCTGGGCACGATGGGCTACGGCATCGCGGGGCTGTACCTGT
>JAPPHK010000315.1 GCA_028820795.1 Nitrospinota bacterium
GGCAAGACCATCGCGGTCGTCGAGTCGAACACCGGGGGGGCCTTGATCCAGCGGCTGAACGCCTGGCCCGAGCGCGTTCAGTTCTTGAAGCGCGGCGTCGTCGGCTTGCACGCGGATGAGCTCGCGCGCATGTTCGGCGTGGACGGAAGTGATGATCCCGAGAGCTTCGCAAAGTCGCTCGCGGGGAGAATCCGCGAGGAATCGGGCGCCGATTTGGGCCTTGCCGTTTACGGCCCGAATCCGCCCGAGAACATCGAACCGGAGAATTCGCGCCGCGCGCCCGCGCTGGGCGACACCCACATGGCGCTCGACACCGGAGGCGACGTGTTCACCTTCACGGCGAGCTTCGGGGGCAACGAGCAGTTCGTGCAGTCCCGCGCGCCGATTTACGGGATGGAGCTCGTGCGCCGCGCCGTGCTCGGCCTGGACCCGCTTGCGTGACGCGGGAGATATGAACCGGAAGGAAGGGAAATACTGCGTCTCAAATGGGAGGGACAGAAAAAGTCGCCTTAGATAGTTTTTGAGCTTCCTTTACGATTTCTCCAAAAACGGCTTTATGCGCGGCACAATCCTTCAGAGAGTTCTCACACTGTAAAGCCACCTCTTTACGCCGTGTCTCCAGAACAAACGCCTTTTCGGCGAAAGCTTTATAGGCTCCACAAATAACCCGTCTGGAATGAGTAATTTCAGACTGCCTTCCCTTCCATACGGAAAGAGAAGGCCTTCTTAGGCAGCGTTCAGCGGAAGTCTGTATATTCGTAATCACCTTGATGGTATCCGTATAGGACACGTTTTTTTCCAGCATATCCCCCAGAGCCCGGCTATAGCCTGTATAATATAACTGACTCAAAGAAAGAAATGTTCTTACACTCATAAATACATTCCCTTCTACACCAGGTAGGTCTACATGAACTCCTTGAGGATAATGGGGAGTGGATTCAATTAGATTTGCCGTCCTTTCATAGAAAAAAAGAGCAGCATCGTAATTCTCCTGAATTTCAGGCACCATTTTAGATACATCACCAGTTTTATCTGACCCATAATACAAGCCTAAAGCATAAGAGGCCGTAATCTCTCCCATATCGGAAGCTTTCTCCATATAGTTTATGCCCTCCGATATTTTACCTTTGCAATATTTAGATAGCCCCACCACATAGTATCTAACAGGATCATTTGGAGCTTCCGCTATATATCTGCGGTTACTTGCTTCAGAAATATCTGTATTTACTCCTGTACAACTAACAATCCCGAATACATCCGTGGAAAAAACGAGGAGAAAGGACAAGCCCAGGAAAACGCTTGCGAATCGAGTGAGATTTTGCCGCAAAAAAGATGTTCTTTCTGGTGTTTCAAAACGCGTGCTGTTCGCGTTTCGTTTCATGGTTTTCTCCTTTTCGCCTGCTCCTCGACCTTGCGAATGGAAGCCGCTTTACGCTGTCCGGGAATGCGCCTTGAATTATCTAAAATTTGAATTCGCGTGTAAACGAGGGGGTGAATTGGGGGGTGCCGTTCGGTGCCGGGTCTTGACCTGCTGACGTGAGGCGGGAGAGGCGTACCGGAAGTAGGGAAATACTGCTTGTTAAAAGTTAGGAACTGAACGAACTTGTTTGCCCATTACTTTGGATGCTCGCACCAGTTGACTCACCATTTTCTTGTGCTCAGGGCAATCTTTCAGAGGCGCATCACACCGTTTGGCTACCTGTTTACGCTGTGACTCCAGAATAAAAGCCTTATCGGCAAATGTTTTATAAGCCCCGCATTTCACCTTTTTCGTATTTGCGATTTCAGACTGCCTTCCCTTCCATACGGAAAGTGATGGCCTTCTCAAGCAGCGCTCGGCCGCGCTTTGCATTTTCACGAGCACCTTTATCGTATCCGTATAGGACACATTCTTTTTAAGCATCTCCCGAATGGCGCGAACATATCCTTTGTAATACAGCTCACTTAAATTTATGAAGGTGCTTATACTCATATAGTTTTTTCCCTCTAACTCAGGTACATCCGTATGAGTGTTATAGGGGTAGGCTGCCGCTGCCTCGATATAACTCGCTGTTCTTTCATAATAAAAAACAGCGGCGTCAAAGTTCTCTTGAACTTCAGGCATCATTTTAGAAGGATTAGAGCCTCGATCCGTTCTGTAATACAACCCTAAAATATAAGAAGCCACGATATGCTCCATATCCGAAGCTCTTTCCATGTAATTTACGCCTTTGGCTTCCTTGCCCCCACAATAATTAAATAGACCCACCATGTAATATCTCACGGGGTCATGAGGAGCTTCCGCTATATAGGCTCTATTGCTACTTTCAGAGAAATCCGTTCTTATGCCAGTGCATACAATCCCGAACGCATTCGTGGAAAAAACGAGGATGAAGGACATGCCCAGGAAAACGCTTGCGAATCGAGTGAGATTTTGCCGATAAAACGACGCTCTTTCTGAAGACTCGGAGCGCGCGCTGTTCGCGTTTCGCTTCATGGTTTTCTCCTTCTCGCCTGCTTCTCGACCCTGCGAATGGAAGCCGATTTACGCTGTCTGGGAACGCGCCTTGAATTATCTAAAATTTGAATTCGCGTGTAAACGAGGGGGTGAGAGGGCGTTCCGTGCGGGGCGGCCTATATTGTTTTGAGGCCTGCGCGCGAGGGTCGAATTTCCGAAAATTTAGATAAATATCGATAAATTCACGGGGTTTTTCCGAAAATTATCGAGGGGAAATGCGGGGATTTGCGGGGAATTGCGATTGCGGAATGCAGGCAAATGCGGGCAAATGCGCGCGCGAAAACGGCGGGAATCGCGAGCCGCCTCTCTCGATGCGTCCGGCGGCCCTCTCCTCGATGAAGGTATCCATCATCACTAGGCCTGCCCGTAGCGGCGCCGGCGCCTGTTGATGTCTTCCAGCTTGCGCGAGAGCTTCTCGAGCATGCGGTTATCACTCAGGTTCCCTTCGATGTGGATGTGGTAGACGTGGGTGTCGCCTCCTGCGCCCGTCTCGTCCCGTATCGCGTCGCGGATGATGGGCCGCACGCCGCGCTGAAAGAAATCAATGGATTGCGGGTGGTTCACGTTCATGATGTGCTCGGGCCCCGCCTCGCCCACGAGCCTGAGCGCGGAGCGCTTGACGAAACGCCCCGCCGCGTCGCCTTCGTCTATGAGTACGGGCAGCGCCCCCAGGTAGGAAGAGTAGAGGCCCTCGCCGAAATACCGCTTCACGCCCTCCTGGGGCGAGATGCCCGCCTTTCCGGCCGCTCGTTGAATGAGTTGAAACGTGAGGCCCGCTTTTTCCAGCAAAGGAGGGTCCACGCTCATTTTCCCCTGGTAGACCGCTTGGGGAAGCTGAAGGTTCTTCGCTTCTTCCGCCACGCCGGTTTGCCGGAATCTGTCGAGCGCGAGATACAGCCCGGCCGCCTGCGCCAGATTCGCGATTCCCCGTGTGAAGGGGGTGGCCCTGCTCCTGAAACCCTTGAATCCCAGGAAGGAGAGCACCTGTTTTATGGCGCCTCCCTTGTTGAACAGGACGTCGGTGAGCAGAAAGGCGCCCGCCGCAGGCCCGAAGGCGGCGAGCCCCGTAGCGCCCGCCAGCGCGGGGAGAGCGCCCGCTACGTTGATGGCCAGATTCGCCCCCGTTTTCAGGGTTTTGGGACCCTTGAGGAAGTCCAGCGCCGAGAAAGCGACTCTCAGGGCCGCCGCCGCTTTCGTCGCCGCGATCCGAGCGGCCAGATCGCCGCTCGCCTTCGCGCCCGCGGCGGTGGCGATCGCCGTGCCGCCGATGCGGTTCGCCGCCTCGAGTTCGGAGACGGACTGGAAAAGGCGCATGAGCCCGGCCTCGCCGCCGATTTTCGCCAGCGGCACCACGAGTTCCGGCCCCGCTTCGCCGATCACGCCCAGGGTGGGCTTTTTCACCAGGCCGCCCTTGGAGAAGCCGAACACGCCCAGCAGTCCCTTGCCCACGTCGCCCAGCAGGTTCAGCCCCAAATCCTGGAGCGCGCCCACCGCCGGCTTGATGAATTGCGTACTCGCCATCTCGGCGGCGGCGTTTCGCACCATGTTGATGGCGTGGTTCTTGAGGTCGCTGAACAGATCCTTGGCGCTGTCGATCTTGCCGCTGAGGGCGTCCGAGAAAAACCGGGTAAGGGTTCGCTCGCTCGCTGAGGCGAAATCGGTCACCGCTCTTCCGGCGATCCGAAACGAGGCGGGCAGGGCGGCGGTCTTCGCCTTGACCTCATCGAGTCCCCTTGCGAGCGGGCCGGAAGCGAGTTGTGCTCCGGCCCGTTCCGCATTCCTCCACAGAGAATTCATTCCCACGGCCGCTTCGGTGGACGAAGCGCCGACTCCCTGGAGGCGTTTGGTGGATAGCATGAAGGCGCGGCTCGATTTTTGGAGCGCGCTGCGCGACTCGCGCGTTTGGGCATTGAGCTTTTCCGTTGCGATTCTCGCCTGTCCCGCCGCCTTGGTAAATCGCTCGAGCGCTTTGAGGCTGTTTCCGGAATTCAGGTCAATCTTCTTCGTAATCGAGATTTTATGGACTTGCTCCGGCATGGGATTCCCTACTTATGAACGAGATACGGGATGTGATGGGTGACCAGACGCGCTAATCCGCCCAGGGGTTGATGAAGTGCCACAGGTGGTTCGAGATGAGGCGCGGCTCGATGGCCGCGACGACGCAAAAGACGGCGGCGGCCGAGAAAAGCGCCGCGAGAAGATGAGGAATCATTGCTTACGCTCCTTGTTCAGGCGCTCGCCGAGTTTGGCGAGCGCGATTTCGACATTACGAAGTCGGCGCAGGATTTGCTCGAAGGCCTGCGCGTCCTCGCGCGTTTTTTTTACGGAAATTGCCTTCAGTTCACGGAACTTGAGATCGGCGATCGTCTTCGCCTCGCGGAACTGGGTTTCCACTTCCTGGAAGCGGACGCGCGCGCCTGCGTTTTTCTCCAAGAGCCAGGGATGCCCCCGCTCGGCCATGTGGGACGCCAGGCGCCTTTCCACGTTCACGATCTGGTTGTAGAGCGGGGTATAGGCGGCCACCCCGAGACCGGCGATGCTCAGGATGGACAGGAATACCTGGAGTCCCTTCCCGTTTCCTTCAGACGCCATCAGCGCACCCCATCGAACGCGGAGGCGGCTTCTTCAAGCCTGGAATCGAGAGACGCTACGCTCGCAGTGATGTCGGCATCCTGGGTGTCGCGAACGCATTCGTCGTAAATCTTAAGCAGTGAGGCGAGCTTTCCGAGCAGCGTCGCTCTACGGCTCGCCCATTCATCCACCACGCTTTGGCCCGTCGCGTATCGCGCCGGATAGGCGTCTTTTCTGTTTCTGATGAGCAGGTATGCCGGCTTTGCGAGTTTGTCCTCGTGTGAATCCTGCGCCCAGGCGTCGATGAGCTTGGTTTTTTCCTCGTATTCGGCCAGTTTGCCGCCCAGAGCGCTTACCGGTACGCCCACGATGCGCGCCTTGGCGTCATTCAGCAACAGGTTGAGTTTCTCCTTCGTCTGGTCCCTGTGGATTTGCGCGACGCCATCGGGTGCGTGTGCGGCATGAGCGGCGAGAATGGCGTCTCGCTGGGCTTCGCTGCTCGAATCGGCCAGGTGGATGACCCAGGCGTCGAGACCTGAGCCATGGATTTCGGGACGGGCGGATTCCGCTTCGCCGCGACGGGGCCGCCAGTCGGCGTCGGGAATCATGGTCGGCGCCAGCCGGTGCGCGCTGCCCAGGTAGAGATGCGCGAGGCCGGCTGCTTCGAGTTCGTCGCGAAAATGCGGGCCGACCGCTTTGGTCACTTCGATTTCCATGCTTGTCTCCTAAATCAAAACGACGCTTTGGAAGAGATAATCGCCAATGTTCAGGATGGTCGAGCCCGCCACGCGAAAGACGAACGTGGAGTGAACCTCGGCGAGCGCGCCCGTGTATATTCGTGTCCTCGCAATCGAGAAGTTGTCTTTTTCATTGTTCGAGAGACGGATGAATTCGACTTCCGGATAGGCTTGATCCGCGCCGCCATACAGTTCGAGATCGATATCCAGGCCCACCAGGCCGGCGACGTAGCTTGAATTCACCCAGCCCTGTCCGCCCGCTTCCTGGCGGATGACGTCATGGCCCGGCCACATCAGGATTTCGTGCGTGGCGACGGATGTCCAGTCGGTCGACAAGGTAGTGGCGAGCGTTCCCTTGGACGGTGCGGCGTACTCCGCCTTGTTCCAGAAGCTTCTGACATACACGTCGTTCGCGAGAACGAACCGGGATGAGGCGTCCGTTCTCGCGATGCCGACGAGGGTGCGGCTCTTCTCGTCCGTTTTGTGCGCCAGACCCGTGGCTGCGTCGAACGCCCAGCTTCCCGAGTCGTCGTATTCGAGCTTGAGCCCGCCCCCGTCATCGTAGACGAAGACCGCGTAGGATCGGTCCGCCGCGAGGTCCGCGTTCGTAATCGTGATTCCCTCCCATGGCAGATCCTCGTAATAGACGTCCCCCGATGATTCATCGATGAAAGGCACGTGGCGTCCCGCCACGGGATTGGCGACGGCGTGGCAGTAGGCGGAGCCCAGCGTCGGCCTGAACGCCAGGGTCGTGGCGTTCACGTAATCGAGCCTGCCCGCGCATTCGATGGGTTGTCTGTTGGCCCTGATTTTCCCGTCCGGGAACAGGGCGGCGAGGGCCAGGCGGTCGATCACGCGGGCTTTCGTGGGGTGGCCGCCGCCGATGGCTTCCTCGGTGTAGCGAGCGGACAGATCGGCTCCGATGGGCATCGTATTCTCCTTTATGCGTAGGTGGCGGCGTCGCGCTCGGCACCCAGGAGCCAGCCGCCTTCGAGTGTTTTGCTCCCGTCCAAAAGGCAGGAGGATGTCAGGAAAAAGCCGGTATCCCGGATTTTGAGTTCCATGCTCTGCTCACCCAGATCGTAATTCACCTCGATCACCTCCCCGATTTGATTCACGAGGGGCTCGAGTTCCTTCGAGCGCATCCAGGGCACGCTGAACGCCACATAGTCGTCCGGTTCGACTTCGAGGGCTCTCAAGGAGCCATCCTCGATGGTGAGCATGCGGGTGGGTTCGTGATAGCGCTTCACGATTCGCGCTTGAACCGTGGCGGCGACGCTCTCTCGCCGGACCCATTCGAGCCTGAGCGGGCTTCGAGGAGGTCTCCTTACGCCATAGAGCCTTTGTGAGGACGTGTTCTGGGTGGCGCTCCCGTCGTCGTGTTTGATGTAGCGCGCGCCCAGATAATCGCTTGCATAGAGCACCGGAACCTGATTGATGACGGTGTCGCGCGCCATTTCCGATTCGATGCGTGAATGGCCGAAGCGGGGCAGAACTTTTTGGGGCGAAATGGCGAAAGGCTCCTCTCCGGCGATGTGAATCTTCAGGCGGCCGAACGGGTCGATTTCGTACCGCCCGAGAAAATCTCCCAATAGCGAGGTGAGGACGTCGGCGGGCGCATGGTCATCCAGGATGATCCCGCTCGCCCGGTAGCCGAGCGCCTTCGCGCTGGTCGTAGCGCGCGAGAGGGACTGCATGTCGATATCCTGCTCGCTGAATCCCCAGACGCTCGTCATGAGGTCATAAACGACTTCGGCGGGGTTTTCGATGAGCGCGCCGCTTTCGTTTTTCCTGCCCTTGCATACGGCGGTCACGCGCCCCTTCGGCGGCGCGGAGAAAGCGGCGGCGGCGATGGCGCCCCTGCCCTGATAGTTCCGGGACAGCTCCAGCGTGTAGTTTTCCGGCGCGATGCGGCCATCGTCATCGAAAAGCGCGACGGCGCCCCATACCTCATGAGCGGCTACGCAGTAGACGCCGCCGTCTGCGGTGTCGATTTTCGCAAGCGCGTAGACGCCCGTATTCCGTCGTGAAGGGGTGGTCAAATCCCCGTAGACGACAGGGAGGCTCTGGTCTTCGAATTCAGGATTGGCGTACCTCGAAGCGCGTCCGATTTGGAATGGATCCGATAGGCGGTCCGTCGTCGGGTCGGCCATCTAGTTGCCCTCGCATTCAATCGTGACCGAGTCGATGCGCTCGATGATCCGGCGGATGGTGAAACTCCCGATAGAGAGAACGTCGGATAAGTTCTGTCCCGAAAACCCGACGCGCACGTCGACCCTCCCGCCCACGAGCGGCTCCGTCGCAAGGATGCGGCTCATGCGCGGGTGGCCTTCCGCGTCGGGGGCGTTGTTGATGGTTGTCGTGAGGCCGGATAGTTCCTTTTCCCGGTATGCCTCGAGAATGGAGGGGCCCTGAAACGCGCCGAGGGAGAAGCGGCCGCCGTCTTCGACCCAGTCATGGAGGCCGAGGAGCACTTCCGCCCCATCTCCCAGCAAGAGGGAGCCGTCGAGCAGCCGCGAGCCGTCGAGGAAATGGATTCTTCCGCCTTGTCCGATGAGGGCGTCGGGCGCCGGCTTTCCGCAGAACACGCGCTTGCCGCCGGCGGTGGAGAGGTGATAGAGGACGAAGGCGGTTTTCCCCTCGTGTCCGGCGATATCCGCAACCGCCTGGTGCGTGGCGCGCCTCATGCGAGTCTTTCCCTGAGCGCAAGTTCGAAGGCGAAATCATCCGGCCCCGTCTGGCGCGGAAAAAACCCGCCCGCGACGTGGGCGAGTATGACAGAGGCGGGGTCATCCACGTCCAGATGAACGAAGAACGGTTTTGCCCGTCCCGCTTCTACGTCCTTAACCGCCCTGTACATAGAGAGAAACTCCCCTCGCTGCGCATCCGATATGCGCTGGTAGGGGAGAGTAATCGTGCGGCCCCGGTTCAGGAGGACCGGATGCTCCGCCATGTATTCCGTGCGTCCGGTTTCCTCGAAGGATTCTTCTCCCATCACGTTTCCGAACCAGAAGTGGTCGGCGGGCTCGAAGAAGCCGCCCAGGTAGATTTCCGAAACTTCCAGATGGGCTTCCTGGCCCGTGGCGGCGCCTTCGGCCAGAAGACGCCAGTGGCGGTATGAACGGGGCCTGGTGACGAGATAGTGGATGAGCGTGGGGCCGCGCCAGGTGAGCCTTTCATCGAGCGCGGGCGCGCGCCAATTCGCGGAAGCGTTCGCCTGAATCCTGAGACTCGCCCCGGGTGAGAAATTGTGGAGGTGGGCGATGAATGCGTCGGGAGATATCCGCGCGCCGAAATCAAGCTCGAGCGACCAGGGGTCTTCGGGCGGAGAGGCGCTCCTCACCTTCGTGGCGGGATCGAGAGCGTAAATTCGTCTTGGCGAGTAGAAGCGATTCGCCGTCGCCTGCCAGTGATCTCCCAAGGCGAAAGCGGGTGAATCCAATCCACCCGCGAACCGGACCTTCACGCCGGAATCCAGTTCGATATCCGTCAGCGCGGTGGGGATGTTCGAGGCTTTCCAGCCGTTATTGGGAAGCGATGTCTTGCGCCACCTGAAGCGGGCGCTCCCCACGTCACCCGGGGCTTCTATTTCCACGGAGTAGACTTCCTGATCATCTCCGGTGTAGGCGCCCGAGAAGATCATCGAGCCGCCCGCGCCCGCCACGCGGGGCACGCCTGCGCCGACGAACCCCTTTTCCACGGAAGTGGCGGTGATGAGGGTCTCGTCATCGATGAGATTTCGATACATGAAGCGGTGTCCCATGCCACTCTCCTGGGTGCGGGCTTTCCCATCGGGAGAAGCGTTTCTCCCGTCGTGTTATCGGCATCACTCCGGCGCGGGAAGATGCCCGGGTCATGGAATATATGGAATTCCGTGAGGAGGGTCCGCCTCGCAAATGCGGGCAAATGCGCGGCAGAAAGGGGCCGTTGAAAAAGTCCCTGTGAGGGCAAAGGCAACGCTCTTGAAGGGGAAACCCCATAAAGGCAACCCCCCCTACCCCCCTTGTCCAGGGGTCAAACGCGAGTGAGGAACGAGCGTTTGCATCAGCCATTGACGAGAAACGCATCGGCTCGCAAAACCTCCCTCTTCGGTCGGTTTTGGCCCTGACGAGGGGGGTAGGGGGGTGGTTTTGTAGGGACAGGCCTCCGTGCCTGTCCTGATTGTAACCATCCTGCAAAA
>JAPPHK010000264.1 GCA_028820795.1 Nitrospinota bacterium
CGCCGTGTTGATGGACCTCGCGCTCGAGAACCGCATCGACACCGACCCCGACGGGTTGTTCCTCACCGATCCGGCGCCGCTCGGCGACCCCCTGCTCGATCCGATGCTCGCCGAGATCGCGCGGACGGAAGCGACCCATGACGCACTCTACTGGGTGGATCACGCCACCCGGCACGCCGACGAAATCCGCGAAACCGCACTGGAGCGGCTCATCGGGAACGGCGTCCTGGAACTGAAGGATGAGCGCTTCCTGTGGATTTTCGGGGCGAAGCGCTACCTGCTCGTGGACGAGAGGGTCGAGCGCGAGTTGGTGGAACGGATCAGAATCGTGCTGCTCAGTGACGCGATTCCCGATCCTGGGGATATCGTCATCATCACCCTCGCGGACGGCTGCGGCCTCGTCGGCCCGCTGCTGTCCCCGGACGAGGCGGCACAGGCTGCGCCGCGGCTCGAACTGGTGCGGATGATGGACCTGATCGGCCGGGCGTTCCTGAACGCCATGGACGTGGCTGTCCAGCCCGCCGCGGGCAGACTCGATCGGAGCTGATCTCGTCGCGGCCCCGACGGTTCGCCGTGGAAAACGCTGCCGGGTTTTGTCCCGCACGACGCACAAGATCGCGATACGCCCCGGTTTTGTTCGTCATTCCGGCGGTGGTCAAACCTGACCGAAGAGGGGTTGTTGAAAAACCCGGTCCTGGGAGCGGGGGCATTTGACGCTCATTCATCAATCGCGTCAAACCATCGTCTTGTATACCGCCTTATCAGCCTCACCCTGAGTAGCCGCCGAAGGTAAAACGCGACTGAGGAGGGAGTGTTTGTATCGAAGGGTTTAACCCTCCCTCCTCGGTCGGGTCAAACCCTCGATACGGCGCGCAAGCGCGCCTGCTCGGAATGAAGATGGTATTACGGGCAAGGGCGACGAATGTGGAATAGGCTGTTTCCCTGTAAAGATGATTTCTTCAACAACCCCAAGGGGGAATTATTCCCGATTGATGAGGTTTGCGTAGCCGGACAGGCGCAGGAGCCTGTCCGGGGACCCGTATGGGGTTGTTGAATAACCCCGTATGGAGAGCCTGCAAGTAGATGGTTTGTAGGGACAGGTCGCGACCTGTCCGAGGCCCCCGTGCCTGCCCCTGAGAAGCGCAATCACGGGGCTGGACATATCCGATACGGGCGGCCACGGGGTACAGGGCGGCCATCGGAGGCCGCCCTGCTACGGGTGAATGCAGTATTGATCGTCATTCCGGCGGATGCCGGAATCCAGGGGCTTTGTATTTGTCTTTTCGCTTTATCGTTTTTCCCGGTCGTCCTGCGATTCGGTGTTTCCGTCTGCTCTGGATTCCGGCATGCACCGGAATGACGGCTGTGGTCAATTCCGAGCGGGAAGGGGCATTTTCAACAGCCCCGCGTGTCCGCCCGAGCGTCTGGACACGCCAAACCGGGAGAACACGCGGGTTCTCCCCTACGCCGCTTCGCCATTTTTCTCCGGTGACAAAGACGTATCCCTCCTCATTAATCGAGATTACTCATCGTCATTCCGGCGAAAGCCGGAATCCATTTTACGCCTTTCGCCTTTCGTCAGCGCTCCCGCGCATCGGCGGAAAATGAAAGGCCGCCGTGTGTTCACTCGCGCCCGCAAATGGATTCCGTCGAACCCTCCCGCCTTGGTCGGCTCCGACACTTGAATGACGATCAAAAACAAAAGGACGCCCTCCGACGAGGAGGACTTTTTCAACAACCCGTGGAGGGGGCTGTTGAATAAACCGGTTTAGGCCACGGGCGGTATGGAGGGTCACGCGGCGGCGGGCAGGAAGCCCGCGCGGTCTTGTTCCGCTCATTTGTGGGAGCTACCGAACCAAAGGAACAACTTCCGGCGAAAGAACAGAACCCGCCCCCGAGCAGATCCGGAAAAGGCCCGGCCGTGAGTTAGCCTCCGCCTCCACCAAAGAAGAAGAGGTGAGGATGCCGTTTCAAGGGTTTAGCGGTGCGTTTTCAGCCGAACAATCCATATGAATGGGGCAAATTTTTCCCCGTACCACGCGGTGGGTTTGATTCAAAGGTGCGTCGAGAATATAAAGTAACGAAGGTTTTCTGAATAAGGCAGCCTCTAATTTCAACAAGACCTGAAAAGATATCAATAAGAAATAAACGCCGCCGGAAGTCAGTGCTGAATCGGGATAATTGAACATGGAGAATCTTCAGGAACGCGCAGAGCGTTTGGCTGAACAATTCGCTGAACAGGCGCGCAAACCGTTGGTCATAGAGTTCGCAGGTGTCCCGAAAGCAGGGAAGACGACGACGCTTTCGCATGTGCAGACGTTTCTCAAGCGTTGTGGTTTTCATACCGATGTCGTCGTCGAGCGCGCTTCGGTTTGCCCGATTCGTGACAAGAAGCACGCGAATTTCAACACCTGGACCGCTTGCACTACGCTCGCGCAGATTCTGGAAAAGACGCAAAACCCGCCCAGAGACGGCGATCCGCAGATTCTTTTTCTCGACAGAGGGCTTTTCGACTCCATCTGTTGGTTGACCATGATGGAGCGGCTCTCTCGCTTGCGTAAAGAAGAAAAAGAAATAATCCAACAATTTCTAACAATTGATGACTGGAAAAAGCGCATCTCGGCCGTGTTCGTGATGCTTGTCTCTCCAAAGGATGCGATGGCGCGCGAGCAGGGAATCAGGCCTGCGAACGCGAAAGAAGGCTCCATTATGAATCTCGATATCCTTGGAAAAATCAGGGAAGTGAATAAAGATTGCGCCAAGGAACTCGAAGGGGATTTCCGGGTTCATACCATCGATACGTCCAGCGGGGCCGCCGGCCTGGATCGAGAATCTACGGCGGAAACTGTCACCGATGTCATTCTCGGTCTGGTGGAAGAACAACTCGCGGAAAACATACTTTCATGCTCCAGGAAAACCGTAAAAGAATTGTTTGGAGACAAGAGCTTCGTCGACGCTTCCAAAGCGGATGAACTGGCGCGGCATTTCGAAGACTCTGAGGACAGCAAATTCAAGACAAGAGACGAGGTGGAAAAGGATGTATCTCGCGTTCAGGCGCTTCCAGTAGTAGTCGTTCGGAATGCGGATGGGGATGTGCTTCGTCTCCGTCGCCGTGAAAAAAGAAGCGATAACCCCCTTCATGAAAAAATTGTAATCTGGGCCGGTGGACATGTTCGATGCGAAGATGCCGTAGGCGGCGCTCCGCTTGTCAATTGCGCAGTACGGGAACTCGCGGAGGAGTTGCGGCTTCAGATCGAACCCTCATCGATGAGGTTGATTGGCGCGGTGTTTTTCGACGATGGAGAGAGAACATCGAAACACGCTGCAATCGTGTATGAATGGCGCGCGCCCCAAAACGACGTTTCGGTGGTGCTCAGCAGAACCGAATTTTTCGAGAGGCGCGGGACGTCTCTCAGCGGGAGTTTCGCGTCCGTCGATACGCTCGTCGAAGATGTGAAGAACAAAAAACTGAAAGAACCCTGGTCGGTGGAACTGGTACGTGAATACCTGGCGAAAGACGAATTTGAGCCGCGTCTTTTCTAATCCGTGAAACTCAGTTTCGTGAATCGGGGTTCAGTAGAGAAGAATCACGGGGCTTTTTTGATTGAATTGACTCGTTATTTTGCGTTGTACGTTGGTTTCTTCATAAGCGGAATCATTATCACTCCCCCACCAGACTCGTCCTCGTGAACACGGCGTCCAGTTTGTAGCCGCGTGCGGCGAGGTTCTCGCGGCCGCCTTCCTCGCGGTCAACGAGGCAGATGACGTGCGCGATTTCGAGGCCGAAGGCCAGGGCCGCATTATGGGCCTGTTGAAAAAGTCCACAGAAGGAGCGCACCGAATTTCACTCCCCCCTGAGGGTCGGGCATCCCGAGGGGAATGCCCGACAACGAGGCAAGGGCGAAGCCCGCAGGCGAGTTGGTGGGGGGAGCTTTTTCCGTGGCATGTCCCCCCCACCGAATCGTCCTTCGCACAAACCGCTCGGTCTCTTCGACTCCCCCTCAAGGGGGGAGTGATTTTCTCTCTTGTCGGTCTGCAAGAACCCTCAAAGGGAGAGTGATTTCATAAGCGTATGTCGATTAAGAAATTCACTTCTGTTTTTGGAGGACTTTTTCAACAACCCCTTATGCGGCCCCTACAGAAACCACAACCCTTACTCCCCGGTCGGCTCCATACGACGAATCGCGAAACCAGGACTTTTTCAACAACCCTGTATCAATCGCGATGGGTCTTATCGAACCGCCCGGACTTCGAGCCTGAGCCCCTCGCGCTCCTGGAGACAAGCGATGACCTCGAAGAGGTTCCGGGCTTGAGGGTTGCCGTCCGGGCCGAGCATGCGCATCAGGCTCTTCGGGGATTTTCCGGTGAGGCCGCCCAAGGTCTGAAAGCCGATGGTCGCATTGATGAAATCGCGCAGCACCGCCTTGCCGACTTCCACTTCGCCCGAAAGCAGGCATTCGACCCCTTCTTTCAGCAACTCCTCCCGGAAAGCCTGGTCGCGCTCGACCCGCGCCTGAATCGTTTCCCTGAAATCCCGCGTGAGTGGCATGGTTAGTTCTCCTCGTGTATGCGCCGCCTGTAATCACGCCAAAGGTCCCGGGCGGCTTCGATGTCGTCTTGCTGGCGGCTCTTGGTTCCGCCGCCCAAGAGGATGATGAGGGTATCGCCGTCTTTCCCGAAATAGATCCGGTAGCCGGGGCCGAAGTTGATCCGTCGTTCGAACACGCCGTCGCCTACGCCCTTCGTGTTCGAGAGGTTTCCATGCGCCATCCGCACCAACGCTGTCGTTACTTTTGCGGCGGCCTGAGTGTTCAGCCTGTCGAACCATCCGGCGCATGGGCTGCGTCCTTCGGCGTCGATGTACTCCCTTACCTGAATCACCGCCATAAGGTAACTTATGTGTTACTATTTGTCAAGTATTGATGAGATGGCGATGATGTAGAAGTGACATACCCGAACGAAATGTGGCTGTTGAACGAGCCTGAAGATGAAGATTTCACCGCAGCTCCGGTGTCAGACCCGACCAAGGCAGGAGGGTTTGCCCGAATGACGATCAAAAGCCAATCCTCCGTAGGGACAGGCCCCTGTGCCTGTCAGGAGCCGCCCTTCGATACGCGGCTTCGCCGCTACTCAGGGTGAGGAAGGTGGGGAAGGGCGGAGCCTAGCCCGAGCGAAGTCGAGGGGCCGCTATTCAGGGTGAGGCGGTGCGGCGGGCTGCGCAAGGGGAGGGAGGAGACCATAGGGACAGGTCGCGACCTGTCCCTACAGGGGCTGTTGAAAAAGTCCTCCTCGGTCGGGATTGACCTCCGCCGTCATTCCGGTGAGTGTTCTCGATTTGAATTGGAAGGAATCCCCCGTCAGGACAGGTCCCCGCGCCCGTCCTCGCGCGTTGGTCATCATTACCCGTAGCCGGACAGGCCCCTACGCCTGTCCGGGGTTCGCGAACCGTGGGACAACCCCGAGGAGGGGTTGTCACTACAAAACCAACCCCCGGCGCTCTTCCTCGGGAGGACTTTTTCAACAACCCCTACAGGAGGGTGTTGCCGACTTAGCATGGACAATCAACTCCCCCCTTGAGGGAGTTTGTTGAAAAAATCCCTTTTGGGCCGGGTTGTCAATTGGCGTGTAGGTCGGACATATATGTCCGACGTATATGCGACCCGGCCTTTCTCGCCGCCCGCCAAGGGCCGCATATATGCAGCCCTGCACGCCCTCCGGCAAAGCGGATTCCCGCAGCCGTCATCCCGGCATTACAGGTTTTTCAACAACCCGAAGAGGGAACGGTTGCGTCTTTCGAAACGATGCGGGGAGGATTACGAGTTTGTATCAGGCTCTCTCCCCCACCAGACTCGTCCTCGTGAACACGGCGTCCAACTCGTAGCCGCGTGCGGCGAGGTTCTCGCGGCCGCCTTCCTCGCGGTCAACGAGGCAGATGACGTGCGCGATTTCGAGGCCGAAGGCCAGGGCCGCGTCGATGGCCGTGAAGGTCGAGGCCGCCGTGGTCACCACGTCCTCGATGATGGCGGCCTTCATGCCGGGCTTCAGATTCCCCGCCCCCTCGATGCGGTTCTGCATCCCGTGGCCCTTCTCGGCTTTACGGATGATGAAGGCGGGCACGTCACGGCCTTCGAGGGCGGCGGTCAACGAGACGGCCGTCACCATCGGGTCCGCACCCAGGGTGGGGCCGCCCACGGCCTGGGCGCCGTCCCTGATGCGCTCGAAGATCACCCGGCCCACGAGGCGCGCCCCCTCGCCGTGCAGCGTCACCTGTCGGCAGTCGACGTAGAAATCGCTCACCCGGCCAGAGGCGAGCGTCACCGTTTTTTTCTCGTACGCTTTTTCGAGCAGAAGCCTGCGGAGGGCTTCCAGGTCCGCATCAACGTTCGTCATGGCGTCGTCTCTATGAATCGGTGGATGATTCGGGCGCTCCTCCGGCGGTCCCGAGTTCGCGGTAAATGTTGAGCGCCGCTTCCGCGAAGGCCTCGGGCACCATGAGGTGCACCGCGCCCAGGTTCGTACGGCTGAAGGCGTAGACCGAGCCCGCCGAGTCGTAGCTCAGGTGCACGGGGATGCGCTCGGCCTCGAGCCTGCTCTTGAGGATCAAGGCCTCCATCTGCCCGCCCACTGTGGCGATTCGCCTTAAATCCGATGATCCCTTGACGCCTTCCGGCGACTTGTCGCCCCACATGTCCTTGCTCCCCGCTTGGGATTCACAATCCACCACCCATGATCAAAGAAATTCGGCCGGGGCGCAAGGGCGGGATGTGGCGCAGCGTGACGGCTGCTCCCGCGTCGAGGTTTTTCGACGACCCCTGCGGGTCCGTTTCGATTCGCGGGGTTCCGCAACTGTCACGCGGGCCTGCGATTACGCCCGGTTTCGAAACGGGGGCTTTCGGCAACTCCGGGTAGGGAGCTTCGGCTATCTGGTTCGATCGATGAGTTCGCGCAGGGCCATGCGGCTTTCCGTCTGCCCGTCGATGAGTTCGCGCAGGGCCGCCATCGACTCCTCGTGCCTGCGGATGCCTTCCTCTTCCCTGCGGCGGGATTCGGCCATCGCCTCCTCGTGCCTGCGGCGGGATTCGGTCATCGTCTCCTCGTGCCTGCGACGGGATTCGGTCATGAACTCCTCATGCCTGCGCTCGGAGTCGGTCATCGCCTCGTCGTGCTTGCGCATGGAGTCGGCGGCGCGCAGGACGGCGCCCCTGGCCATCTCGCGGATGCCGTAGTAGATGAGCGCGAGGCCGCCGTAGGAGGCGATGAGGTTGAGGTATTCATACGTCGTCATGTGCTTCTCCACCGGAAGTGGGCCCCGCAGAATCCTCGCGTTCGTTAGAAATACTATAAAAAGAGAGGCCGCGCTTCGTCAAACGCTCATTCACCGGGGACGCATGCGTGAGGCTGTTGGAAAGCACCCTCATCCCGAGCAGGCTCGCAAGGGCCGTATCGGGAGCCTGCCCTGAGCCTTTCGAAGGGGACGCCGCAAAACAGCAGGGGGACAGGTCGCGACCTGTCCCTGAGCACTTTGCAGTATGCCAACCAACACTCCCCCCTCAAGGGGCTGTTGAAAAAGTCCGATGCGGCGCACGCCCCTGCTTGTCCAGCGCAGCCCGCTAATCCGCCTCACCCTGAGTAGCCGCCGAAGGTCAAACGCGACTGAGAAAGGAGCGTTTGTATCGAAGGGCTTGCCCGAGGCTGTCGAGGGGAGCACTCCCCTGTTTGGCCGGCAATCGCTCCCGCATTGGTCGCGATTGACCTTCGATACGGCGCTCACGCGCCTACTCAGGATGAGGGTTCGGGGCGCTTGCTCGGTATGAGAGCGTCAAGCGTTCCGCGAAGCCCGATGCCGCGAGGTGGGTCACTCCCGATTAGTGGACTTTTTCAACAACCCCCTCAAGGGGGGAGTGAAAAAGGCGGCGACGGACAATCTTGAGACAAGGCAGACACATCGGTCCCCGGACAGGCCTCTGCGCCTGTCCGGCTACGAACATCTCGCGTATTGAAATGGACCTGTTGGGGCCGCAGATATGCGGCCCTGTCTTTCGCCTACACAATGCGGGTCGCATATATGTCGGACATATATGTCCGACATACAACCCCTCGCATCCGTTGAACCGGGTCACACCGCCGTCATTCTTCGCATTCTTCCGCCGGCGTCACAGCCACGCGAACTTGACCGCGAACAGGAGCGCGACCCCGATCAGGGTCGGCGAGCATTCGCGGGGGCGTCCGGCCATCACCTTGATCAGCACGTAGGCGATGACGCCCAGGCCGATGCCGTCGGCGATGGAGAACGTCAGCGGGATGGCGATGACGGTCATGATCGCAGCGGCCGATTCGGTGATGTCGCCCCACTCCAGGTCCATGAGCGGGCGCGCCATCAGGCACGCCACGTAGAGAATGGCCGCCGCCGTCGCGTAGGGCGGAATCGAGCCTGCGAGCGGCGCGAAGAACAGGCAGGCGAGGAACAACGCGGCCACGACGACCGCGCTCAGGCCCGTGCGTCCGCCCGCGGCGGCCCCGGCGGCGCTCTCGATGTAACTCGTGACGGGCGAGGTGCCGAGCAGGGCGCCTCCGACCGTACCCGCGGAGTCGGCGATGAGCGCGCGCTGCATGCGCGGGAGCCGTCCCTGGTCATCGAGGAGGTTCGCCTGGTGCGCGACGCCGATGAGCGTGCCCGTCGTGTCGAACAGGTCGACGAGCAGGAACGTGAGAATGACGGCGAGCATACTCACCTGCAGCGCGCCGGCGATGTCCAGAGCGAAGAGCGTGGGCGTCGGGTCGGGCGGCAGCGAGACGACCCCCTTCCATTCGGAGACGCCGAAGATCAGGCCCGCGGCGGAGACGGCCAGCATCCCGATGAGCGCGGCCCCCGGCACCTTGCGCGCGGCGAGCGCCGCGATCAGGCAGAACCCTATCAGGCACAGCAGCGGCGCCGGCGTCGTCAGGTGGCCTACGGTGACGAGCGTCGCCTTGCTTCCCTGGATGATGCCGGCGTTCTTGAGCGCGATGATGCCCAGGAACAGTCCGATCCCGGCCGCGATGGCCAGTTTAAGTCCCTGCGGGATCGCCTCGACGATCCAGCGCCGCACCGGAAGGACGCTGATCGCCACGAACAACAACCCGGAAACGAAGACCGCGCCCAGCGCGACCTCCCACTTGTGGCCGAGACCGAGCACGACGCTGAAGGCGAAGAACGCGTTGAGCCCCATGCCCGGCGCCAGCGCGATCGGGTAGTTGGCGTACAGGCCCATGATCAGCGTGGCGCCCGCCGCCGAGAGGCAGGTGGCGACGAACACCGCATCGAACGGCATGCCGGCGCTCGAGAGGATCTGCGGGTTCACGAAGGCGATGTAGGCCATCGTCAGGAAGGTCGTCGCGCCCGCCGTTATTTCCGTCCGTACGTTGGCGCCGCGCTGCGCCAGACCGAAGAAGCGTTCAAGAGTCGCTGTCATGGGTCCCTCTCACGGATTTTCGAAGGTGGGTGTTCCGGGCGGTGTTCGATTCGAGATTGCGCCGTAGTCTATTACAACGGCGATGATTTTTCGAGGGAGGCGCGCCGCCCGCTTCGGAGTGACGAGCATCGGCAAGGGGGCGGGGATTTTGTAGTGGCAGGTCCCCCCACCGGCGCGACGTCGGACTCCGTCCTCTTCTTGCCGACTCCCCATCAAGTGGTTGTTGAAATAGTCCAATGCGGGAGAATTTGCGTTTGTTGCAGGGACAGGTCGCGGTCTGTCCCTACGGGAAGCGGTGGTTACTCCCTCTTCGGTCGGAACCTGCTCCCTCTTCGGTCGGAACCTGCTCCCTCTTAGGTCGGAACCGACTTCTCGGATTACACGGCG
>JAPPHK010000313.1:0-926 GCA_028820795.1 Nitrospinota bacterium
CGTAGGGGCGGTTCGCGAACTGTGGGACAACCCCGAGGAGGGGTTGTCACTACAATCCCATCGTGTCGAACCTTCATTTATCAGGGCTTTTCAACAGCCCCCATAGGGAATGGCTACTTGGAGAAAGTCGTTTCCCAGCAAATGGTATGTTGACCGTTGATTCCAGAATTGCGATATTTTCTCTTGATCCCCGCCAGCGCAGGCGCGAGGGCTGACACATACCCCAGGACCCAGGGAGGATTCGCATGAAAGACACGTGGATCGGGTTTCTGGGCGTCATGCTTACGACTGTCATGGCCTTTCTATTCGTCAACGGTCAAATAGGAGAGATACACCAGCAGATTGGCGCTCTCCGCCAGCAGATTGGAAGAGTCGAAGGGCGGCTGGACGGAATCGAGAAGCGCATGACGGGGCTGGAAACACGCATGACGAGAATGGAAGGCCGCATGACGGGGATCGAAACACGTATGACCAGGATGGAAACACGCATGACAGGGATCGAAAACCGCATGACAGGGATCGAAAACCGCATGACGGGAATCGAGAACCGCATGGTGAAAGTGGAGACTCGTCTGGCGAGAGTCGAGAACCGTATTGTGAAGGTCGAGAGCCGCATCGGGAAGCTGGAGAACCGCACGGCGAGAATCGAGAAATGGGTGGGCCTCACGGCGCGCGGCCTCAATCTAATTCCGCAGGAGAAGAAACCCACGAAGGAGCCGCTCCCTTAAAGCGGAATATCACCTTGTTTTGTAGGGGCCGCATATCATGCGGCCCGGTCGCGGGAGGCGTGAAAACCCGGGTCGCATGATTTGTCGGACATATATGTCCGACCCTACACGAGGCGGGCTGCCGAAAAGAGCAGTAGGGCGGGGCCCGACGCCCCCCCCCAACGAAAACCCCCGAGCAGAAACAATAAATATGGCGAA
>JAPPHK010000313.1:936-9819 GCA_028820795.1 Nitrospinota bacterium
AAATATATCCCCCCCCAACCCCGGGGGGGGCTCCCAAAAACCGCTGTGGGGCGGCCCGGCCGCCCCCCCCCTACGGAAACCCCGGGAACTGAACGAATCTGTAGGGACAGGTCGCGACCTGTCCCTACCACTTCCGAGGTTGTCCCTCACCAGGACAGGCGCGAGGCTATCAGTCTCCGCCCAACATCACCCCGCGGCGCCGCGGCCGCCGTCCACCACGATGTGCTGGCCGGTGAGGTAATCGGAAGCCGCCGAGCACAGGAAGAGCGCCGCTCCCGTCAGATCCTCAGGAACCCCCGCGCGGCCGGCGGGCGTTCGAGCGTGGACTTCCGCCATCTTCTCGGGGTTCGCGAACAACCCCCCCGTCATCGGCGTTTTGGTGAGTTGCGGCCCCAGGGCGTTCACCTGGATGCCGTGCGGCGCCCACTCCAAAGCCAGCGCGCGAACGAGGGAGACGACCGCGCCCTTGGTGGCGACGTAGGCGGACTGGTTCGGCACGGCGCGCTCGGCCACCATCGAGGTGAGCAGGACGATCTTTCCCCCGCCCTGATCGACCATGACCTTCGCGGCTTCCTGCGCGCAGAAGAACGCGCCGCGCACGTTCGAGGTCAGGAGCGCGTCCACGTCCGCCGGCGTATGGTCGAGGGCGGGCTTCACGATGTTGATCGCCGCGCTGTTCACCATGACGTTCAGCCCCCCGTGGCTCGATACCACCTCCCCCACGAGCGCGGAAACCGAACTGGCGTCCCCGACGTCGCAGGAGCGGAAATCCGCGTCGAGGCCATCGGCGCGCAAGGCTTCGAGCGCCTCCTCACCGCGCTCCTGCAAGCGGCCTGCGACCACGACCCTGGCGCCCGCGTCGGCGAGCGCCTTCGCAATCGCCAGGCCGATACCCGAGGTTCCGCCCGTAACGATCGCGACGCGGCCGTCCATCCTGAACTGTTTTATCACCGTCTCATCTCCGAAAGGCCGGGTTCACAGAGCTTGTTGAAAACCCCCGAAAGGAAAATTTGTTTATGTGCAGGTCGGACATATATGTCCGAATGGGGCTGTTGAAAAAGTCCTCTCTGTCTCATCCTGAGTAGCGGCGGAGCCGCGTATCGAAGGATGCCCTCTCGCCCCGGCGCGAGGCGTTCGACTCCCCTCGCCCTTCGATACGCCGCCTTCGGCGGCTACTCAGGGTGAGGGTGATTCTGCGATTATAAGGCGAGAAGAACTCGTTTGTTCAAATGCCGGCATTTTCAACAGCCCTTATGCGGCCACTACAAAACCCGCCCCTTCCCGATTATGCCAAACACTCGTTCATCAGGACTTTTCAACAACCCCCTACAGCCGCGCTCTGAGATACTCTATCGTCTTGGTCGCCGCCTTTTCGAAGTCGGGCTTCTGGGCGAGCTGGGCGGAGAGATAGCCCGCATAGCCGACTTCCTTGAGCGCGCCGATGATCTCGTCGAAGGGGATGTGGCCCGAACCCGGGTAGGTGCGCATGTTGTCGGCGATGTGGAAGTAGTCGATCTTATCGCCCGCCTCGCGGATCGCGCCCGAGAAAGAGGCGTCCTCGATGTTCATGTGGAAGCTGTCGATCAGGAAACCGACCGCCTCGTGGTTCATTTCTTCGAGAAACTCCAGACCCTCCCGCGTGGAGCGCACGAAGTTCGTGTTGAAGCGGTGGTGCGGCTCGAACAGCATTTTGATGCCGCGCTCCCCCGCCCGGTCCGCGCCCGCGCGCAGCCCGTCCCACATCCAGGTTTCTGACGCCGCCCGACGCTCGTCCTCCAGGAAATTCCCCCGGAAGCGGCCGATGTTCACCGGACAGCCGAGTTCGCCCCCTAAGTCGATGTGGCCGAAGAGCCGCTCCAGCGCCAATGCGCGCGTATCGGCGTCCGGGTGGCAGATTTCGATCTCATCCTGATAGGAGATCGGCGCCGTGCCGATGAGTGAGACATCGAGGCCCGTTTCCTCGAGCGTGCGGCGCAGCTCGTCGCGATCAAATGCCTCCGCGTCTCGCGTCGCGAGCTCTACGCCGTCGAAGCCCAAATCCCTCAAAAACATGAGATTGTCCCGGAACGCGCCGCGCACCGCGGGCATGAGCGGCGTCGTCACGTCGGGCGTTGCGACCACATATCCGATTTTCATTCTGCTTCGCTCCTTTCAGACATTCGTTTCATTATCTTTCCAACTGTACCGATACCCGGAGAACCGGTTTATCTTCATGGTGTCGTAGCGACACGGGAGAATAACCCGCCCGCCCCATATTGTCATAGTCCGCCCGAGTCTTGCGCGAAAAAAGTTCCTGCTCCCGTCTTCTCGTGAGCGAGGGGAAAAGCGGCCTGCAAATTCGGGGGGAGCGTTTCGAATACTCTTCAGATAATCATTTCCTGATCAGAGTCCGAACAATCTCCTCGCGGAGCTGCCCAGAATTTTTTCTTCTTCCTCGGCGGACAGGCCCAGACTCTTGACCTGCGCAACGATGAGCGCCGGATCGTGTTCCGGCCACCAGGAGCCGATAAGCAGACGATCGGCGCCGACTTCCTCCACCGCCCGCCGCATCCAGCTCACGGGCGCCACGCCGACCTCCATAACGAGATTCTTGCATTCCGCCATCGCCGCGAGATAATCGGGCCAAAAGCCCCAGGTCCAGCATCGACTCATCACCACAGTCCGCTCGGGAAGGGCGTCGGCCACGATGCAGTCGCTGTACACCGCGCCGCCCAAGGTGGGCATGTGGCCCTCGTGCTCGATGGAGAACAGGATGCCATGCTCCGCGCATCTTTGCGCGACGGGGACGTAGAAGCGCTCGATCAGCCCCGTGCCCGGCGTGAAACCCCATGAGGTGAAGAGTTTCAAACCAGACAATCCGAGTTCTGCGACGTGATCCGCCTCATCCGGTCCGTCGTAGTGGTTCAGCGCGCCCCACCCCACCAGGCGATCCGGATGCGCGCGGCAGGCCGCTGCGATCTCTTCGTTGGCTTCGCCCCAGTTGAACTTCTGTGTCGCCTCGAAGGGTTGAAGCGCCGCCCGCTCCACACCGGCGCCGTCCATCGCCCGTAATATCTCATCGACCGAGTGGCCCTGTTCGAGGTGTGGATGCTTGAGGCACACCGCCGCGTCGAAAATCATGCCGCCGGCCCACCGAGACCCAGCAGACGCTCGATGTTGCCGCCCAGAATCAGATTCTTCTCCTCGCGCGTGATTTCGAGTGTTTCGATCAGGCCCTTGCACGCGATAGGGTGGCTCGTGGGGCTGTCCGAGCCGTACAAAAGACGCTCCGGTCCCACGGCCGAGAGCGCGTTTCTGAGCGGCCCGCCGTGGTTCATCGAGGTGTCTATCCAGATGTTGGGGTATTTCTGCGCGACGTAGCAGGCGTCCGCGAACATCGCATGGCCGATGTGGCCCAGGATAATGTCCACGTCGGGAAACGCGCGCGCCAGATCGGCGCACAAAATCGGGCCGCTGTGCGGCACATGGCCCGTGTGGATGAAGATGGGAACCTCGAGCTCCCGGCACTTCTCCATGACGGGATAAACGTATTCGCGGCTGTTCGTGGGATGAGAGTCCGAAACCGGATGGAGCTTCAAGCCCAGGTGACCCATCTCGCGCACCGCCTCGTCGCAGTGGCGCAGACACTCATCGATCCCGTAAAGCGGCGGGTGGAGGTAGGCGAAGCACATGAGCCGGTCCGCGTGGCGCTCACAGATTTCAGCGGCCTCGCGGTTTCCGCTCCGGTAATCACCACCGTAGAGGGACGCCAGATCGATCACGATGCTCTTGTCCACGCCCGCCTCGTCCATGCCCCGCAAGACTTCCTCGGCGCCCGTCTTGTGACGATGGCCGTAGTTGAGGCCGATGTGCGCGTGCTGGTCGATCACCGTAGCCATGGGAATCTCCCATGAAATTCGAAGTCTCGGGAATACGCACACTATAATTGCAAAGCGGACCCGGCGAAAGGCGCAAGCCGCGTTGCCCGGAGGGCGGCGATTCTGTAGCTTTAATGCACAGGCACCCGATACCAAACAAAACCCGGAAAGGGAGAACATGAGAGAAGACCAGAGGCTGCTTCACGGCGCAATCGACACCCACATCCACGCATCGCCCAGCCTGTTCCCGCGCGTCTGCGACCACATCGAGTGCGCGCGCGGGGCGGCTTCGGTGGGCATGCGCGGCGTGGTGTTCAAGGTTCACCACGGCGATACGTCGGGCCGCATCCCCATCGTGCGCGAGGTGATGGGCGACGCCATCGAGATCTACGGGGGGGTCGCGCTGAACAGCCCGGTGGGCGGGTTCAACCCCTTCGCGGTGGACACCGCCATCAAGATGGGGGCGAAGATGGTCTGGATGCCCACCATCAGCTCGCTGAACCACCTCCAAAAACTCGGCGCGCCGCATTTTCCGGGCATGAAGCAGACGAAGGGCGTGAATCTCAAGGAAGAGGGCCTCACCATCTTCTCCGACAAGAAACGCACCAAGATACACCCCGAGGTGAGAACCATCTGCAAGCTCATCGCCGATGCGGGAATCTGCCTGAGCACGGGGCACCTGGACGTGGAGGAGGTGCGCGCCCTGATCCCCCTAGCGAAAGAAGAAGGCGTCAAGCACATCATCGTGCAGCATCCCGAATACATCGTGGACGCATCTATCGAGGAGCAGGTGGAGTTCGCCAAGATGGGGGCCTACATCGAGCATCTGGCGATATTCTGCTTCACCCACTGGGGGGCGTATCCGACCGCCAAGAACGCCCCGCCCATCTCCGTGCGCGAGCAGGCCAAGATGGTGAAGGCCGTGGGCGCGGCGAAGACGATTCTCTCCACCGACCTCGGCCAGCTACACAACGCGCCCCCCTGGGAGGGCCTGCGCGTGTTCGTTCAGCTCTTGCTCGAAAACGGAATCAAACCCCGCGAGATCGAGACCATGCTGCACAAGAATCCCGCCCGCGTGCTGGGGCTTCCGCTCAAGGCGCCCGTGCGGGAGGCGGAGGCGACCTAGAGGGTGGGGGCGGTTCGCGATCCGACTGAACCGAAAACTTCAAAATGAATTTCCGGAAAATTCGATAAATATCGATAAATTCACGGGGTTATTCGATAAATTTCCAACAATTGATTTTCATGGGAAACGGCGCCGGGGCACTCGAGCGCAGGGGGATTCTGCCACGGCCTGCGACTCTTGCGATAACCGGAAATGCGGGGAGTTGCGGGGGCGGAATTTCCCTGGATCCGAGAACCTCGCGCGCCGCTGGGAACCGGTGGAAACAGCGGTGATCAGGCGGTGTGATTCTGAATGCAAAACAGGAGAAACGAAAAGGCGCTCAGCCAAATAAATCACTTTAGATAATATTTCCTATCATTTTGATATATAAATGATTACCTTCCTTATTCTATTTCCATTGCGCGCCAGCAGCACGGGTCGTGGGGTGCGGGTATCCTGCCGACGCTCTCGAGGTAGGCTTCGGCGATCTTGGGCCCCATGAAAACGAATTCTTCGCGGAAAATCTTTTGCAGCGCGGGCAGATCGTCCGGCAAGGATGCGAGAAAGCGGTTGAACGAGCCGTATTTCTTCTGGATGGCGAGGAATCTTTTCGCATTCTCGATGGTAGCTTCGATTTTCTTGCGGTTGCGCACGACACCCGGATTTCCGAGGATGCGCACGATGTCTATCTCGTTGAAACTAGCGACTTTTTCGGGTGAGAAGCGCATAAATTCTTCTCTGAACGCCTCGCGCTTGTGCAGTATCGTGCGCCAGGAGAGGCCCGCCTGAAAGATTTCGAGCGTGAGTTGTTCAAAGTGTTTCCGGGTCGTTCGGACGGGAAATCCCCATTCTTCGTCGTGATATTTCTCCATCACCGGGTCGCCCTCGGCCCAGGTGCATCGCGTGAGATTGGGTATGTCTTTTCGCGTTCTGGGGGACATATATTCTCTCGGCAGGCGGGGCTTGGGACTACAGGGGCCACTCCTCCATCTTCCAGCTCATATCCCAGAAGAGGTATTCATATCGCGTGCCCATCAGGAAATGCGCGCGCATGCGCTCGCGCTCGGCGGAACCCGCCGTCGATGCGGCCGTATCGAACATCTCGCGCAGCCAGCGGGCCAGTTGCGCGAATTCATCGGACGCGTAGGTCTCAATCCACTCGGCGTGGAGCGGCGCGTTTTCGGGAATCCCTCCGGCGGCGAGCATCTCACCGATGATGGCGTAGTCCCACTGGCAGGGGAGCATGGCCGCGGCGACCTCTCCGAACGTGCCCGAATAGGCCGCCTCGAGCAGAAAATCCGTATATCCCTTGCAGGTGGGCGCGGGTTTCGTCGCCTCGATCTTATCGGCCGAGATGCCGAATTTCGCCGCAAACCCCCGGTGGAGTTCCATCTCCGTGTTCAGCGTGGCGTTCAAAAGATCGGCGAAACGCCCCATTTCCGCCAGTTCGGGTGCCTTCACGACGGCCAGGGCGATGACGCGGCTGTATTCCTTCAAAAAAATGTAGTCCTGGCACATGTAGAAGCGAAACTGCTCCAGCGGCAGGGTGCCGTCCCCGATGCCGCGCACGAAGGGGTGCGCATGAATTTTTTCCCAGAGCGGCTCCGCTTCTGCACGGAGCGACTCGCTCATCTTCGTTTCCGGATTCAACGTGACCTCACAGGTTGTCGAGAATTTTCTTGGAACGCCCCTTTTCCAGGGTTTCACCAAAAGAATCGCCTAGGTCGACGCCCAGCTGCTGTGCGCGTTTCTGGGCCCAGAGCCCGATGTTGCGATCGTCTTTGTAGAAAGACCCGTCCTGCGGCTTCGATGGGTCGAATGACTCCAGCCGCTGGGCTTCGGTCTGATGCGATGAGAAGCGCGACATGATTTTTCTCAGCCTCTTGTTCCCGCAGGCGCGGCAGGTGAGTTTCCTCCTGTCCGATGGCTTCATCACCAGGTGGCCGGAGATGAAGCCGCACTCCCTGCACTCGTATTCATAGATCGGCATCGGATGAATCCCTCGTCTCCATATCGGCGCCCAGCGACGCCATGCGCTCGCAAAAATCAGGGAATGTTACCGCCATCGCCTCCGCCGTGTCGACCGATACTCCCTCCGGCGCAGCGAGCCCGACAACGGCGGCGGACATGACGATGCGGTGATCGCCGAACCCGTGAACGGCCCCGCCTCTAAGCCCACCACCCTGGATGATGATGCCGTCCGCCAGTTCTCTTGCTTCGCCGCCCAGTGTTTCAATAACTTCTCGCATGGCGGAGATTCTGTCCGTCTCCTTGATGCGGGCCTGGGGCGTGTTGAGGAGCCTGGTTTCCCCGTCTGCGAACGCGCCGAGCACGGCCATGACGGGCAGCAGGTCGGGCGTGGCGTTCAGGTCGAATTCCCCGCCGCGCAGCGCCTTCCCGCGGATTCGGATGCCGGCTTCTGATACGAGAACATCCGCCCCCATTTCCTCGACGAAACGGAGAACCCCCTTGTCGCCTTGCGAGTCGTCGAGGTCCAGGCCCTTGAGCGTCACGTCGCCGCCCGGCAGGGCGCCGGCAGCCACCAAAAAAGCGGCGGAACTCCAGTCGGCGGGAACGGTAACCTCGAACCCCGAGAGCGCCTGACCGCCCGGAACGGTGAAACTGCGGTATTCGTCGCGCTCGTATTCCAGACCCAGGCGATCCAGCCACCACAGCGTCATCTCCACGTAGGGGCGTTCGTTCAGGTCTATCGGCTCAATGGTGGTCGTCTCCTCACCGAAGGGTGCGTTCAGGAGCAAAGAGGATGTGAACTGGCTGGTCGTCCCGTCGATTTTCGTTTGCCCTCCGCGCCACGGGCCGCCCACCGTGGCGGGCAGATAACCACCGCCTGCCGACTGCGCCCTTGCGCCCAGGTTCGAGAGCGCGTCCAGAAGAGGTCCCATCGGGCGTTTTCTGGTCTGGGAATCCCCGTCGAAGCGCGCTTCGCCCTCCCGGATGAGAGCAGCGGTGCCGAGCGCCATCCGGCAGGTGGTTCCTGAATTGCCTACGTCCAGAACCTCCTGCGGCGCCTTTGGCTGAGCGCCGAAGCCCTCCACCGACCAGATCTCTTTTTCCTTGTGTATCTCCGCGCCGAAACTCCCGTAAACGCTCGCCGCCGAGAGGCCGTCCGAAGAATCGAGGGGGTTCAGAATCACGCTCCTCCCCGATGCCAGGGATGCGAACGCGACGGCGCGGATGGAGTGGGATTTCGAGCCGGGAACGCCGGTTTTTCCCTTCGCTATGGATGGTTTTACCGACAGTATCATGATGATGAGTGTGTCTGGCGGCGGGTTTTATTGATCATCGCTCAGGTAGCGGCCCAGCATGTCGCGGGAGTGTTCATCCTCGTGGCAATCCACGCACAGATTCTCCCAGTTGCTTCCGTCGGGCGGATTGTTCTTGTGATCGCCGTCGCGGTGGTGGACCGTCAGGATGTGGAGGTTGTTTTCATCGAAGTCCCGGCCGCATTTCGCGCAGAACCACCCGTGAATATCGAGCGACTTGCGCCTGTAATCCTGTGCACTCTTGCCTACACTCGCCGAAGACCTGAGGCGCGCGGCGATTTCTTTGGCGCTTTCGCCGGCGGGGGCGGGCGTTTGTGGTGCGCTCCTGCGTCCTGGGCGGCGTCTATTTGCGCTGAATCTCGTTCTGGCCATCGAATCAACCTCCCATCATCAAGAACCATCCTAGCAAATCGCGCTATAATGAGGAAGATCGTGTGGTATTTCCGATATCCTGGCATATGGGAAGCGCGAGTGAGGGAATTCTTGCGCCGAGGAGAAACTGAATGCGAAGTACCGGGAGACGCTGGTGGCGATGGCTGAGCCTGCTCGTCTTGCTGTCCCCCTTGCTCGGGGTCGGCGGCCTGTACGGGATTCGCGCCGTGGAGTCCTACGATCCGTTTTGCACGGTCTGCCACCT
>JAPPHK010000021.1:0-2613 GCA_028820795.1 Nitrospinota bacterium
AGGCCAGCATGGCGATGGCGGCTTCGGGCACCATCGGCATGTAGATGATGACGCGATCGCCCTTCTCCACCCCCTGGGCTTTGAGAGCGCCGGCGAAATGCGCTACCTTATGCTGTAATTCCCTGTAGGTAATCTTCTGGGTGGGCGCGCCCGTGATGGGTGTGTCGTATATAATCGCGAGTTGATCCCCGCGCCCCTCCTCGACATGCCTGTCGACTACGTTATAACAGGTGTTGACCTCGCCTCCCGTGAACCAGCGGTAAAATGGCGGGTTCGAGTCGTCAAGCACCTTGTCCCACTTCTTGTGCCAATGGATATCTTCCGCCGCCTCCGCCCAAAACGCCTCTGCATCCGAGAGCGAACGGCCGTGAACCTCTGCATAGCCCATGCCTTCTCCTCCAAGCCGAAAACTCTTCTTTTTCAGTAATATCTTCGTATTTATCTGTTGTCGTCAGAGGCCATTCTAACAAATTCCACATCTGTTTGCGCGGCTGAACGGAATGATTCTCTCTTGTCCGGGATCAGAGCCGGTGCTAGGCTCAATCATCTCCATCGTCTACATGGGATTCGCCATGGGTATGACCCTGACGGAAAAAATCATGGCCAGAGCATCGGGCCGGAACGAATTGCGCGCAGGCCACATCGTCTACCCGCAAGCCGACCTGGCGACGATTCACGACCTCTACGTCGTGGAAGCCGACCGCCAACTCACCGAACTCGGCGTGGAACGCCCCTGGGACCCGGAGCGGGTTTTCGTGTGCTTCGATCACGACACGATCCCCCAGACTGTCGCCGTCGCGAATCGCGCCAGACAAATCAGAGAAATCGTCAAACGCTGGGGCGTTAAGTATTTCTTCGGGCCGGGCCGCGGGCAAGGCCACGTTTTCCCTATGGAAATCGGCATCGTAAAGCCCGGTGAATGCGTTTTGGCGTATGACATCCACGTCACGAACTACGGGGCCATCGGTTGTCTCGGCCTGGCGCTCGTCTTCGAATTCCCCGCCGTGCTCGCCACGGGGAGCCATTGGCTCAAGGTGCCCGAGACGATTCGAATCGATTTGAGCGGAAAACTGCCCAGGGGCGTCGGCATCCGGGACGCGGCCGCGTGCATCATTCACGAGATCGGCCCCGACGCCGCCGATTACCGTGTCTTCGAGTACACCGGGGAGGCTCTCGCTCATCTGGGCGTCGACGCGCGGGTCAAGCTCTGCAACCTGCCGATAGAGATCGGGGCGAAAAGCGCCATCGTTCCCGCCGATGACGTCGTGGCGGAATGGATTAACGAGAGAAACATCAATAGTTTTGAAGCGATCCATAGCGACCCGGACGCCGAGTTCGCTGAGACCTACGCGTTCAATCTCTCCAAGATGGAACCAACCGTCGCGCTCCCGCCGAGACCCGAGAACGTGGCTCCGCTCGGTGAGGCCATCGGCGTGCCGATTCACGCGGCGTATCTGGGCTCATGCGCGGCGGATCAGTATGAGGACATGGCCGAGGCGGCGGAGATTCTGCGCGGAAAAAAACTCGCCCCGGGCGTGCGGATGATCGTGACGCCCGGCAGCCAGGAGGTGCTCACCCGATGCGTCGAGGATGGATTGATGGACGTTTTCTGCGAGGCGGGCGCCATGGTGGGTCCGCCGGGGTGCGGCCCCTGCGCCATCGGCAGGGGAGGCCCCCTGGCGGACGGGGAGACCTGCATCGCCACGGTGACGCGAAACGACGTGGGCAGGATGGGAAGCCGGGAGGCGCGAATCTACCTCGCCAGCGCGGCCACGGTGGCGGCCTCCTCCGTGAAGGGCGAGATCGCGGACCCCAGAGATTTCCTGGCTTGAGGAGCGCGTCTTGGATTGGACGATGCAGGGGCGCTGCTGGAAATTCGGGGACAACCTCTCTCTGGATGACGACATCCTCGAATTCGCCAAAGTCTTCGTGGGAGGCGTGCGCGTATCGGACCCTAACTATCTGAAAAAACACGTCTTCACGAATCTTATTCCCGATTTCCCCGAACGGGCGAAACCGGGCGACGTCGTGGTGGCGGGAAAGCGGTTCGGCCAGGGGAACCCGCACATATACGGCCTGCTGGGCATGGCGGGCCTGGGGCTGGGCTTGATCGCGGAGAGCGTTCCCCATTTCACCTACCGGATGATCGTCGCGGCTGGATTACCTACACTCCCATTTTTCAATGACATAGGGGCGCATGTTGAGGACGGGGATGAACTGCGCGTCGATTTCCGTACAGGGGACGTCGAGAACCTGAGCCGAGGCGTGCGGTGCAGGTCCGAGCCATTGCCGGATGCGCTGAGAGAGATCATCGAACGCGGCGGCTTTCTTCCCGCCTTAAAAAAACGACTAACAGATATTAATACAAACAGATATCTAAAATAACCTAATCTTTTTTCTTCCTCAGCCGGCTCGCATTTCCCCGCATTTGCGAGTCCTGTCAGAGTGCCGGAATCCGGTATGGTGCGCCTCGCGCGTGAAATCGTGCCCGCCGGTTTTCTCTCTCGGAAATTTATCGAAATACCCCGTGAATTTATCGGATTTTATCGATATTTACGGAAATTCACCCGGCGCGGAACCCGCCGCGCCGCTCCTCCACCTTACCCCGCGTCA
>JAPPHK010000021.1:2623-9808 GCA_028820795.1 Nitrospinota bacterium
TTTCTTTATTTAATATCATTAAAAAAACAACCACCCCCCCCCCCCCCCCCCCCCCCCCCCCCCCCCGCGCCGCTCCTCCACCTTACCCCGGGTCTCCCTCCACCCATCCACGGCAAATGCGGGGAATTGCCGAGCCGATGAATCCCTATTCAAGGGGGGAATGGCTGTCGGGCGTGCTGCATAGGGGGGAATGATTCCGTAGGGACAGGTCGCGACCTGTCCTTACGGCAGCGTCCCCTTCAAAAAACTCAGGACAGGTTCCTGCGACAGGCCGAGGCTCACCCCCTGCCCGCGAGCATCTCCCATGCGTAGCTGAAGAGGAACAACGCCGCCGCCTTGACCTCCACGGCCAGGGTCGCGCCCGACTCGACCCCTCCTGCCCGGCGCTCCGGCCTGCGCCTTTGAAAAATGCTTTCCCACAAAATTCTTGACCCCATTCCGAATGAACGATAAATTATTTACAGAATAAAGGTTGCGACACATTTAAGGACCTATCACGAGGGGAACTCCTCAAAGCTGAGTAAGCCGTGCAAGCGTTGGCGCAACGTGTCCGAGAGAGTCTGAGCGCGTAAACCATGGTGCCCGCCTCCGAGTTTCGCCACTCGCCTGCGCGTCCCATCCCTCGGCGCGCGTTGCCCGCCCGGATGCAGGCCGGTTATCTCGCCGCTCAGCCATCCACGAAGACCGACCGATGAAGACCGACCGATAAGGAGCGATGCCATCGATTCCCAAATCAATTTCCATCTGGTTGCGGGCATGGTCGGAATCTTTGTCTTATCGGCCGGCGCTACGATCTGGCAGACATGGGCGGCGACGAGTTCCGGTGAATACAGAAAATACCGCCTGCGCGAGCCCGGGGACGACCCTCTTGCGGAAGTCGACAAGTCCAGAAGAACCTTCCTGATGGTGATATATATCGCGTGCCTGTGGGCCGTATACCTCACGGGGGGATACGGCTGGCTCATCCGGGAAGAGGCCACGGGGTTCGCGGTGGCGTCCGTTCAGGTTGTTGCCATCCTGCTCGTCTATGATTTCATGTTCTACTGGATGCACCGCGCATTCCATACGCCGTTCCTCATGAGACACGTCCACTACGTTCATCACATGGTCTGCTTCCCGACGGCCGTTGACGACTATTTCCTGCACCCGGTCGATGCGTTCTGGGTGACTACGATATTCCTGCTGAGCGTAGCGTTCATCGGCCCGCTGAGTACGAATACGTTCCTCGCGACGCTTTTCGTATGGGTGTTTATCAATAACATACTGCACAGCGGCCTGAACTGGCCTCACCCCGTCCTCAAGCCCATTAACTTCCTGGCCCGCATGCACGACGCTCACCACGGTCCCAGCACGCGCTCGAACTTCGGTTCATTTTTCCCGTTTTGGGACATGATGTTCGGGACCTACTACAGAAACAAAAGCGATACCGCATTGTAGGGGCGGACCTGCGTGTCCTCCCGGATGTCTCCCCGGTCGCATTCAATCCCTCTCTCATCATTCGCGTTTCACCCGTAGAGATTGCATATGGGGCTGTGAAAAAGCCCCCCCGACAGGGTAAAGGCACCCCCCCTACCCCCCCCTTGTCAGGGGGCAAGAAAAAGCAAAGCCCCTCCACCCGGCGGGGGGATATCGCCTTTTTATTCCCCCCTGACAAGGGGGGGGTTAGTTCCCACGAAAAGGGTGGGGAGTTCGCGAGGAAGCGGCCTTGCCGGTAATGGCGATGTCCACCGGCGAGGGCTTTTTCAACAACCCCTCCCCGGTCGCGTTCGATCTACAACTCGATCACGTCCATCGCCTCGGGGGTGAGGATCCGCGGGCCGTTCTCCTCCACGATCACCTGGGGCCCGAAGACGATGAACATCCTGTCCTCGTGCGCGGCCTTGATCTCGACGGCGAGGGACATGCCCGCCTCGACCTCGAAATCCGCGAGAAAGCCGTAGCGCTCCCCCGCCAGTTCGCGCCATTCGGGGTTCTCGGCCAGGCTCCCCTCCACGAACGGCTCGCGCCACGGGAATTTCCGGGGAATCTCGCCAGCGCATATCGTCGTCATGGGCGGTTCTATGCCGTCGATCCCCACCCCGTGCACCTGGGGGATCTCATGGTAGAACCCGGCCCTGATCACCGCCTCGTTCGAGGCGCGGTCCACCTCGCTCCACGGCGTGCCGGGCTTGAGCGCGTCGAGCGCGGCGTGGAGACTCTCGCGCACCGCCTCGCGCAGCGGTTTGTATTCCTCATCCATGGGACCCAGCGACATCGAGGTGTGCGGGTGGCTCCAGTAGCCCCCGTAGCGCGCGTAGTAGCCGATGCACATCATGTCGCCCGTGCGCAGAATCCTGTCCGTGGGCCTCCGGTTCACCGGATAGCCCTTCCCCGAGCACATGATGAGCCAGCTGTCGCGGCCCTCCTCCGCCCCCGCGCGCAGGCTCGCGGCGAACAGCGTCGCGTACACCTCGCTCTCGCGCACGCCCGGACGGCAGCAGCCGAGCACGGCGTCTATCTCGATGTTCACCATCTCGGCGGCTTTTTCGAGCATCGCGATCTCCTCACTGCTCTTCACCATGCGAAGGCGCGTGAGGATGTCCGAAGCGTCGGCGAACTCCGCGTCCGGCAGGAGGCGTTTCAAGTTCTGGAACGTCATGTAGGGAATCGCGCCTTCCGCGCCGTACCCCCCGCCTATGAGGCCGACGACGCCGATTCTCCCGCTCTCATACCCCAGTTCCCTGATGGCGTCGGTCGCCACGATGCTCACCTTCCCCTCGTGCCCCCGGTAGCGCACCCCCTCGAAGCACGACTCGGTATACCACTTGCCCCAGTTCTGCAGGAGCCAGAAGGTGACGGGCGCTCCCTTCCGGGGGAACACCATGCTCCGCTCGCCGTAATCGCCCCCGTCCAGCCAGCGGGTGTCGCCGCTTCCGTTCGAGCCGCGGCCGACCACGATGAGGCAGTCGAGCCCGCGCGCATCCATGGCGGCGCGCACCGCGTTCCACCGCCTGTCGCGCTCATCAGTCGAAAACGAGGCTGCCGCATCACCCGTGCGGCCGTCCCTGGGAAAAAACCTGGGGTCCGTTACCATGAATGTCTCCTGAAAATATAAATGCGAACCTCCCCCGCGCGACTGGACGGGGCGCGCGGAATCATATCGCTTTAAGCGTCATTTGCCCTAACTATAACGGATGAACCGGCGCCGGAAAACGAGTGAAGCGGATTTTGCCTGTATGACGATCCATTGTTCGATGCGGGGGCACCTTACTGGCGGGGTGCGTTGTTGTACCTGTCGAAAGCCCATTTCAGGGGATTGTTGCGGATGTATTCCCGGATGCGGTTCAAACCTTCTTCGTTGCGAATAACATGGTCGTAAAACGAGCGCTGCCACAATTTCCCCTCAAAGGGTTCCCATCCATCCTTCCCGACGCCCGCCATATACTGATGGGCCGTCCACGATTTGAACCCATGAACGATGTCCGACAACGCAGGGGGAACCCCTCGTGGTTCTTCCTCCGGTCCTGCCCTCCGTGGTTGTCCTTCGTCTTCATCGGGGGCGAGCGGGTCTGTAGGGACAGGCCTCCGTGCCTGTCCTTTTGCAGGGTGGCTAAAACCCGGACAGGTCGCGACCTGTCCGCTACGGTTCTGTGGTGAAATTCGCTTCCCGTAATAACGATGATGCCGTGAACATGATTGGGCATCGCCTGAAATTCGTCCATCTGGATACCTTGATAATATTTCGGCAATCCCCTCCAGGTTTCTTCCACCATCTCGCCGGCGGCGTTGGGCATCATCCGGTCATCGATGATTTCGCCAAACAATTCTTTTCTGCCTTGTACGCAAATGGTCACGAAATAATGCCCGGGCCGGGAATAATCATATTCCCGCATCCTGTTCGCCTTTCTGGATTCCATTTCCAAACGGCCATCCTCCTTTACGCTCTTTCTACCACCTCATGCCCCATATCGTACAGGAGATTGAGATTATATTTGACCATAAATTCAAGATGGAATGCGCGATGGGGTGGCCCCTCCCCCCAACCCCCTGTCAAGGGGGGGTTGCTTTCCCACCCGAATCTCCCCCGCGCGACTGGACGGGGGCGAGCGGAATCATTTAGCCTTTAGCGTCATTTACCCTCACGATAACGGATGAACCGGGCGCCGGAAAATGAGCGACATGGAATTCGCCTGTATCGACTGCGGAGAGAAATACCCCCCGCGTGAACCCCGCTGGCGGTGCGTCTGCGGCGGGCCGCTGGAGGTGGCGCCGAACGCCATTTTTTCGCGTGAATCCCTCGCAAAACGTCCCGCCACCCTCTGGCGCTACCGCGAGGCGATTCCCATCGAGGACGATACGAACGTCGTCACCATGGACGAGGGTATGACGCCGCTCGTCCCCCTCGCTTTCGGGGGCGCGGAAATCCTCTGCAAGCTCGATTTCCTGTTCCCCACCGGCTCGTTCAAGGACCGGGGCGCCACCGTGCTCATGAGCAAGATGAAGGAGTGGGGCCTCGCGCAGGTGCTCATGGACTCTTCGGGCAACGCCGCCGCCGCCGTCGCCGCCTACGCCGCGCGCGCGGGCATCGAGTGCGATATCTACGCGCCCGCCTCCACTTCCCCGGCCAAGTGCGCGCAGATCACCGCATACGGCGCGAATCTCCATAAAATCCCCGGCCCCCGGGCCGCATCCACCGCCGTCGCCATGGAAGCGGCGAAAGAGCGCTTCTACGCCTCTCATTTCTGGAACCCCTGGTTCAACCACGGCACCAAGACCTGGGCGTTCGAGGTATGGGAGCAACTGGGATTCAAGGCGCCCGACGCCGTGGTCGCCCCCGCGGGGCACGGCTCGGCCCTGCTCGGCGCTTACCTCGGCTTTTCGGAACTCTTGCGCGCCGGCTATATCGACGAACTCCCCAAAATCTTCGCGGCCCAGGCGGCGCGGTGCGCGCCGATGGTGCGCATGTGGGAGGAGAACCTCGGAACCGTCCCCGAGATAACGCCAGAGGACACTATTGCGGAGGGCATCTCCATCGCCGCGCCCGTCCGCTGGAAGCAGATGCGGGAAGCCGTCCGCGAGAGCGGGGGCGGCTTCGTCGCCGTCCAGGACGAGACCATCCCCCCCCTGCTCCGTGCGTTCGGCGCGAAGGGGGTACTGATGGAGCCGACGAGCGCCGTCCCCTTCGCCGCGCTCGCTCTTTTGAAGGAGCAAGGGAAGGTCAAGCAGTCCGACAGCGTGGTCGTCCCCGTGACGGGCCACGGACTCAAGGCCGCCGACAAGCTCGAAAAGCTGATGGGCGACTGATGGACTTTCGCCGCACCGAAAAGAGCCGGGGCGCCTATTTCCGCCAGGGGATGAAGCATTGCGCCCAGGCGCCCGGCATCGGGCTTTTCGCCGCCATGTCGGGCTTCGGCGCGCTCGCGAAGGACAGCGGCGTCTCGCTCCTGATCGCGCTCGGCATGACGGGCGGTATGTGGAGCACGCCGGGCCAGGTGGCCTTCGTCGAACTGTTCGCCACCGGCGTCGGGGGCGTCGCGCTCATCGCCTCGGTCACCATCGCCAACGTGCGGATGTTCCCCCTCACCATCGCCCTCATGCCGCTCCTGAGATCCCGGCAGGGCGTCGAGCCCGCGCATTACGTGATGGCGCACATCAACTCGGTCACCTCGTTCGTCCAGGTCGTCGAGATGTGCCGCCACGTCACGGACAAGGGCCTGCGCACCGCCTATTTCTTCGGCTTCACGACCGCCTGCATGTCCGCAGGCCTCCTGGGCACCGCCCTGGGCTACACGATGGCCTCCGAGATGCCCGGCCTCATCGCGCGCACACTCATGCTCGTCACGCCGCTCTTCATGCTGCTGCTGGCCGCCCGGAGCAGCCGGCGCGCGGTTCTGGCCTCGGTGGTGCTCGGCTGCGCGCTCGTGCCGCTGGGGTATACGGTCTCCACCGACTGGGGGCTCCTCACGGGCGGCGTCCTGGCGGGAACGATCGCCTTCGGAGTCGGGAGGATGAGGAAGAGCAATGCCTGACGCCGCGACTTTATTGGGAATCGCCGTCGTCTGCACCTATTCCTGGCGGTGGATGGGGGTCGTCATCGCGGGGCGGATTGAGGACGACAGCCCCGTCTTCGAGTGGGTGACCTGCGTGGCCTACGCCATCGCCACCGGCCTGATGATGAAGATCATCCTGCTGCCCGGCGGCGCGCTCGCGGAATCACACCTCATCGACCGCCTCGCGGGTCTGGCGGTCTGCGTGGGCGTCTTTTATGGTTTGAGAAAAAACCTGCTAGCGGGCCTCGGCGCGGGCGTTTGCGCGTTCATGCTGTTTCCGGGCCTGCGGAGCCTGTTGTTCTGAGTCGAACCCACAAGAGAGGAGATGAATCATGGAGGCCGCCGAAACCCCCTGGGCGCATGAGAAAAGCTGGCGCGAGGTGCGCGAATATCTGGATTCGGGCAACGACATGGCGATCCTGCCCGTGGGAAGCGTGGAGCAGCACGGCCCGCACATGCCCATCGGCCACGACGCGTTCGCCGCCCACTACGTCGCCCGCGACGCCGGACAGCGCGCGGGCGTCCTGGTCTATCCCACCCTCTGGTACGGCTGGACCAACAACCACATGGCGCTCACGGGCACGGTGACGCTCAGGCCCGAGACCCTGACCGCCGTCGTGACCGACGTCATGAGCAGCCTCCTCTACCACGGCTTCAACCGGGTGATCGTGGTGAACGGACACAGGCGGGCGAACCTCGCGCCGCTCGAGATCGCCGTGAACCAGATGCGGCAGAAGACGGGGGCGGCGCTCGCCATCGTGGACGTCGGCATCATCGCCTTCGACAGGATCGCCGACATCAGGACCACGCCCCCCGGCGGACAGGGCCACGCGTGCGAGCTGGAAGCATCGCACGCATTGCACATGTACCCACACCTCGTCGACATGGAGAAAGCAACGCCGCAGAACTCGAACCCGAATCCTGAGTGGATGACGGGGCACCACATCTCCGATCCAGGCGTGGACGCGCCGCGCTTTTTCTACCCCAAGACGGTCGCCGAATACCGGGCCGAGATCGGGGACCAGGGACAATCCGGCGACCCGACGCAGGCCACCGCAGAGAAAGGGCGCGCCTTCCACGAGGCCGTGGTGGAACGTCTCATCGGCGTCATCGAGTATCTCAAAACCAGGGAGGTGAACGTCCACCACCGCACAGC
>JAPPHK010000062.1 GCA_028820795.1 Nitrospinota bacterium
GCAAGAAGCACTTCATCTCCAACGTGGGCTGGGCGCGGCTCATGTTCACGTTCGTTCGCACGAACCCAGACGTGGGCGTCGAGCAGGGCGCTTCGCTCCTCATGGTGCCCACGGACGCTCCCGGCGTGAAGATGGGAAAGGTGCACAACAAGATGGGCTACCGCCTGAACCAGAACGCGGAGATCATATTCGACGACGCGATCATCCCCGCCAAGTACCGCCTGGGACCCGAGAACTGCGGGGTCTCCTACATCCGGCGTCACCTGCGCGGCGACGCGCTCATCAACGCGGCGGGCCAGATAGGCGTGGCGCGCGCAGCGTATGAGAAATCGCTCGAATTCGCGCAAAACCGCAAACAAAGCGGACGCCCCATCGCGCACCACCAGTCGGTCGGCATCAAGCTCGTCGACATGTACACGAAAATCCAGGCGGCGCGCGCCTACGTGCACTACGCGGCCTGGCGTCAGGACATGCGCCACGAAATTCCCGTCGACCCGCCCATGACGCTCACCGCCAGCGCCTTCGCGCACGAGATCTCCTGCGACGTCACGAAGATGGCGATGGAAATACACGCGGGCGTCGGCGTTCAGCGCGAGAATTTCCTGGAAAAATGGTTCCGCGACACGCACAACATGCTGTTCTCGAGCGACGGCGGCAACAACATGAAGAAGGTGCGCGCGATGTATGCCATCACGGGCGAGTGGGGCGCGCGAAACGAAGACGAAAATCCCGTGCCCGGCGGCGCATACGTTGCCGTCGGCGACGGCCTCTAGACCCATCGAGAACAAGGGAGAAGCAAGGTGGCCTCACGAACCCATCACGTGCACCACGTCGCCAAGGACCCGCAGGCGGCGGCGGATTTCTACATCAACCACTTCGGCGGGGAGCTGTTCACGCCCGAGATCGAATACCGCGGCTCCTCCTACATCAGCGTGATGCTCGGCGAGGTGGAAATCCGCATCCGCGGACTGAGAGACGACGAGGACGACTCCACCGCGAAGGTGGGCCGCGGCCTCCACCATTTCGGGATCCAGGTGGAAGGCCTCGACGAGGTGGCCGAACGCCTGGAGAAAGCGGGCGTCGTCTTCACGAAAAAACCGGGAGACGGCGTTCTGGGCTCGCGGACAGCCTTCATCATCGCACCCGATAACGTCGTGATCGAACTGGTGGAAGAACCCTAAGAACGATTCGCTTTTTCACAAGAAATATTCGGGACGCCGCGCGTGGTTTTCCATAATCGCGCGAGGGTGTCCTCGCCTGAGGAGATGAAATTCATGCCGGGATTCGCGCGGGGCCAGTTCAACGTCGACTACGAGGAGCGCGTCGACGTGGGCGCACTCCGCCAAAAGCGCGTGGACAAGGCGCAAAAGGCGATGGCCGAGCAGGGGGTCGACGCCCTGTTCCTCTGGAAGGTCGAGAACGTGCGCTACCTCACGAGCATGCGCTCTTCGTTTCTGGCGCATCGCGAGGGAACGAGAAACGCCGTCATCCTCCCTCGAGAGGGCAAAGCGCACGTCATGACCAACGGGGGAGAGATTCCCCGCGTCTCGCGCGACATGCCCTGGATCGAGAAATTCCACCACCTGGCGAAGATGGAAGAACAGCCCCTCGTGGACAAGATGATCCGCGAGACGCTGCGGCCCCTCTTTGAAGACCTCGGCCTCATCGGCAAGCGAGTGGGCCTGGACCTTATGACGTTCATCCAGTTCAGCGCCTACCAGAAGCATCTGGACGACGTGGAGTTCGTGAACGGCGATTCGTTCATGCACAAGGTGCGCCGGCACAAGATGCCCGAGGAGGTCTACATGATCCGCGAGGCCTGCGCGATCGCCGACGCCGTCAATGAGGAGGCCATGGACAGCGTGCGGGCGGGAAAGCGCGAGTGCGACGTGGCGGCGGACGCGATGAAGGTACTCCACCACTACGGGGGCGAAATGGCGCATCTCGTCTCGCCCTTCGTCGCCTCCGGCGAGCACATGTCGCCCCCCTATCGCTTCGCGAGCGACAAGATCATCCGCAGCGGCGATCTGGTCTTCATCGATATCGGCGCGCAGTGGAACGGATATTTCGGCGACGTGGCCCGGACGATGATCTGCGGGAAACCGTCGAAGCGGCAAAAGGAAATCTACACCGCCGTGCACGAATCCCTGCAATTGGGGCTGGAGCGCACCCGCCCCGGTTTCACGAATAAACAGGTCGCCGAACGAATCTGGGAGACGGGCGAGAAGTACGGCTTGCGGAAAAACTGGTTCTCGCTCAGCATCGGCCACGCGGTGGGCACCTCCCCCAACGAACCCCCCTACATCGGAGAACCCGACCCCGATTCGGAAGAAGTGGATCTCGAGCCGGGGATGGTGTTCGCCATCGAGCCGCTCATCTGGGTGCCGGACGTGCCCGGCGGCGGCGGCGTGCGCATCGAGGAGACGGTGCTCATCACCGAAGAGGGGCACGAGGTGCTGACGCGCTCGCGCATGGACGACCGCCTGCTTCTTTAAGCCGCGCTTCTCCCAATCCCGGCAAGACGCCGGGAAATTCTCGTACAACCAAGAAAAGGCCGCACGGGCAAAGACTCGCGATCCCGATTGAAGGCGGGACATGCGAGGCGTAGAATGCCGCGCGTTGTTCTCATCCAGAATCATGCAGGAGGCTCGCCTTGGCCCTATTCGAGAGGAAAGAACTCGGCGTCGCCGTCGTGGGCGCCGGGCGCATCGGCACGCACCGCTCGCGCCTCGCCGCGCAGCACCCGTCCGTGCGCTTCCTGGCGATATCGGACGCCGAGCCCGAACGCGCGAAGGCGCTCGGCGAACGCGTGGGCGCGCAGGTGGCGTCCGGAAGCAACGAGGATGTCATCGCCCATCCCGACGTCGGCGCCGTCATCGTCTCGACCTCGGAGTTCGCCCACGTGGAGCCGGTGCTTCAGGCTTTGGAGCTCGGAAAACCCGTGCTGGTGGAAAAGCCAATCGCCATGACCCTGGAGGACGCCGACCGGCTGCTCACCACTGCGGAAAAATACGACACCGACCTCCGCGTGGGCTACATCATGCGCTACAAGCGGCGCTATTTCCTGGGCAAAGAACAAATCAAGGAGGGCCGCCTTGGGAGGCTCATCGGCGCCACTGGCCGCGTGTTCAACACCAGGGCGCAGGCGTTCGAGATACTGAAGCGCTCGGCCGACGCCACGCCCGTTCTCGACGTGCTCACCTACTGGGTCGACATGATGTGCTGGTTCATGGAGGGAAACCCGCCGGTCGAGGTGGTCTGCCGGGGAGGCGGCTTCGTCTTCAAGGAGGCGGGGTATCCCGAGGTGGACGACGTGAGCTGGACGATCATGACCTTCGCCGACGGCGCGACCGTGAACCTCGGCATCTGCTACGCGCTGCCCGCGAAATACCCCACCGCCGGACAGAGCATCCGCCTGGAAGTCATCGGCACCGACGGGGTGATGCTCTTCGACGAGGACCACAAGGAGAACATCCTCTACACCGAAAAGGGCTATCCACACGCCTACGTTCCCGACCACAATCTGCCGATGGTATTTCTCGGCAGCACGTCTTCGGGCGACTGGGCGCTCGACACCATGTACGGCCCCATCGGCGATGAGACCAGAAGCTGGCTGGACCATCTCTCGACCGGACGCCACTGCCATCTCGCCACGGCGGAGGACGCGCGCCAGACCCTGGAGGTGACCATCGCCATGGAGGAATCCTCGCGTACCGGCGACGCCGTGAAGCTCCCCCTGGGAGAGGGGCACTAGGGCATTATGCTTTTTTTCTTGAATAAACGGCGCGCGCCGTGCCATATCTGTATCAGGCGGCGACCCAGTGGCTGCGCTTCCAGCGAGGTGAAGTGAAGGTGTGGACAACTTCCCCAAGGAATGAGCCTTGAGCATGAACCAGACAAATCCGCTTCACGCCAGAACGAGCGGCATCCTGCTCCACCCCACCTCGCTGCCGAGCGAAGCGGGCTTCGGCGACCTGGGTTCCAGGGCTTTCGAGTTCGTCGACCTCCTCGCATCCTCCGGCCAGAGCTGGTGGCAGATGCTGCCCGTATGCCCCACGGACGAAACGGGCTCCCCTTACGTCTCCTCGTCCACCTTCGCGGGAAACCCCCTGCTGATATCGCTTGAGGGGCTCGCCGAAGAAGGGCTGCTCTCTGCGAAAGATCTGGAAGGTCGTTCCCCCGACGAAGGGAATATCGAGCCGGCGCAAGCGCTCCATGCCCATGAGTCGCTGCTCGCAGAAGCATTCGAGGCCTTCTCGAACGACGGCGGTGCGAATGATGCGGCATTCACGGCGTTTTGCGAGGCGCAAGCCGGCTGGCTGGCCGACTACGCGAGCTTCCGTGCGCTCAAGCGCGCTTTCGGCGGCTCCCCCTGGTGGGAGTGGCCGGAAGACGCCAGGGACCACAACCCCGATGACCCCGAGTTCGATAGAACCATTCGCTACACGCAATTCGAGCAGTTCATCTTCGACCGCCAGTGGCGCGCGCTCAAGGCCTACGCCGCGGAGAATGGAGTCGGCTTCATCGGCGACGTCCCCATCTACGTCGCCCATGATTCGGCGGACGTATGGGCGCGGACGCACCTGTTCGAACTCGACGAGGCGCGCCGGCCGAGCGCCTATGCGGGCGCGCCGCCCGATTACTTCAACCAGGACGGCCAGCACTGGGGGAATCCCCTCTACGACTGGGCCGCGCACTTCGATGAGAATTTCGCATGGTGGAAGATGCGCCTCGCCGTGAAGGTCGCGCGGTTCGACGCCTTGCGCCTCGATCACTTCATCGGCTTCGCGCGCTTCTGGGCGATTCCGGCGGACGCGGAATCACCCAAAGACGGCGCCTGGCGCGAGGGGCCGGGAGAGGCCTTTTTCAGCGCCATGGAAGAAGATTTCGGCCCACTTCCGCTCATCGCAGAAGATCTCGGTTCGGTGGGAGACGACGTCCACGCCCTCAGGGACCGTTTCGGTCTGCCGAGTATGCGCGTCCTGCAGTTCGCCTTCGACGGCAGCCCGGACAACCCGCATCTGCCCCACAACATTCCCGAGAACGCGGTGGTCTACACCGGCACGCACGACAACGACACGGCTCTCGGCTGGTTCCACGGCGCAGACCCGATTCTGCGCAACGAAACGCCCGCCGGCTTCGCCATCTCGCGCGCCACGGCGCTCCGGACCTTCGGGGGCGAACCCGAGGACATCCACTGGTCGATGATCCGCGCGGCGATGAAATCACAAGCCGCCCTCGCCATCATCCCCGCCCAGGACGTCCTGGGCCTCGGCAACGAGGGCCGCATGAACCGCCCCGGCGTCCCGGAGGGCAACTGGGTCTGGCGGATGCGCGAAGGCGCATGGAACGGGCAAATCCAGGAAAGGCTTCTCGGCATGACGCAGCACAGCGGCCGGGCGCCGGAGTGAGAGCAACCCGGTGTGCTACTTGATTCTAAAGACAGGGGCAAGGGAGTTTTGGTTTGGCAAAAAACGAGTGCGCATCATTCATGACTCCGACAAAACTCTCCTTAACTTAGCAACGAACTCAACAGCCTCCTGAGCCTCACCCAGACTGATGTGAGGCTTTAACTCGACAATTTTTACCGCTATATCACCATCACCAACTTCTTCGTGATTTTTAGAAACGTAATACGCCGTAGCGTATCTCTCCAAAGCCGTTACACCCATATCGGCGAATTCATCTGCAATTTTTTGAACCCTATCGGTATATCGCTCAATTGGCTTTAGATACGTTTCCATCAAGAGTTCCGCGTTATCGCCGGGTATCAGCTTCGGCCCATACGGCCATGGTTGTGGTTGCAATTTCAGAAGGTCTTTCGCACGCATCCAGGATATTTCATCTCTCAAGTCAAAGGAAAATGGGCCATGCTTGTAAAGGATAAAATCATACTCCAATGGCACTCCCAATAAATCCTGCAAAAAATAGGTGCCTTTTTGAACGTGCGTTTCCCCGCACCAACTATCGCCATCTCTTAGTTTCTCAACCAAAGACAGCAAAACAGCGGCTCTTTCATATCGCTCCATCTCTCTTAACCCCCTCCGGCGGAAGAAAGGATTCCCTCTCGATTATTCAGCAACCAAGTATTGGCTTCGTTTTTCATCTCAGCCGAAACAAAAACATGCTCATAAACTGACGTAACATCTTCAAATGTTTCTTTCTCACTTGCTGCCTGTGCAATTCTTGTCCCTTGTACGAGAACCGGGAAATCACTTACACTCCTTGTTTGAGTTTTCTCAACATGCTTCACATTTTCTTCACCAAATTTCTCGGATGCTGCTTCATATATTTTCTTTCCAGGTTCTAAAAGTTTTCTATCTTCCGCAGTAGACCTGTAAATACTTCTGAAATGACGTCGATTAACTATTCGATCTGCATGTATATGGGCGGGATGTGACTTATTTTGGGCTATGGATAGCATGGCGGATATTACTTCATTATCTGTATATTTCAAATGTTCCTTCCAATCCGTTGGAAAGAGCCCCTTATCTAACCAAGATTTCAAAAAATCCAATAAATGCTCATCATAAATGAGGCGGACAGGATGAAAATATATTTGTGAAAACATGAAGTATCGTGCAAGCAACAATGCCTCGGCGGATTCCAATCCGCCTTCCTCAACACCTAAAACTGGTTCCTGAGAACCACCGGCTTCTTGTTTGGGTAAAACTCTCATCGTGTCAATAAGACGGTAATGATCAAATTTTCCATAGGCAACCCCTGCGTGATATGAATCCCGCAGAAGATAGTCCATCCTGTCGGCGCCGAACACGTCCCCCGTGATGATTTCTGATAAAATATTCTCCCATTCATTAAGCTCAACTTTTAGATAGGCTTTCGATTTTTTTGGCCCAATCACTAATTTCGCTACATCTTCTGGCTGTACATGAATTTGTCTCAAAATATCTGCTAACTCCTTGCCCAAAATAATTTCCATTGTCATACGCTCATGATCCCAATCTTCCGGTAATAATTCTTCTGAAACATGGGAAAATGGAAGATGCCCGAGATCATGGCACAACGCCGCTAGTCTTAATGTTCTTCTCCAGTGGAGGTGATCAAATTGTCTATATATCGGGATAATATCTCTTACAGATGCATACTGCTGATAAATATTTTCCGGGTCCGTAACTACATCATAAATCCTGCTCGCAAGCTCCATTACGCCGAGTGAATGCTCGAATCTTTTGTGGGTTGCACCTGGGTAGACAAGATAGGTCAAAGCTAATTGGTGGATATGACGCAACCGCTGAAACGGAGGTGAATCAAGAACTTTCCTTTCATCAGAATCAAGCCTGATGAAAACATGAATGGGGTCTCGTATTTCGTGTGTTCTTTTATTCACCATTCTAAAACTATACCATACTTTCGTATTATTATCGTCATCTAAGTTTTAATTTTCTTATTCGGCAAGTCTAGAAAGCAAAGGCGAAGACAACTTAAGGGTGGGCAGAATCATTATAATAAAGGTTCATGGCAGATAATTAAATCCCCCCCTCACGTCACGGGCGGTATTTCGAAGGCGTTGAGCGTCAGGGAAATCGCCGAGTAAAATCCAACCAGGGCGGTGAGGTCGACCATGCCCTTCTCGCCCAGCAGGGATAACGCCTCCCGGTAGGCGGCGTCCGACGCCTTCTTGGTTTCGAGCAACTCGGTGCAATACCTGTACACGCAAAGCTCAAGCTCCGTGCCCTCTGCGGGTGAGTCCTGCGCCATCACGGTGGCCACGAGGGCGGGCGTAAGACCGCTGGCGAGGGCCTGCGCCTCATGCGCCGAGAAGGCGTAGGTCGCCCCGAAATGGCGCGTGGTGATGATGATGGCGAGCTCGCGGATGTCCTCTGTGATGACGCTTTCCTCATAATAGAACTTCATGAGATTGCGGAGGGCGATGACGAGACCCGGGCTCCTCACCCAGACCCCGAAAGGCCCGCGCACGCCGCCGCGCTGGTTGGCGATGAGTTCCTCGTAGGCGTCACGTTGTCTGGGCGGCATGGATTCGGGTTCAAGCGGTGCGAGACGGCTCATCGGGGGCTCTCCTCATGGCGTCGTTCATCCAGAAATTTTGCTACAATGGCGAAAATATCCGTTTCTCTTATTCTAAGCGAGGTATCTCATGAACTTCGAGGATGCAAGACCGTTTATGGAAAAAAACCACAAGGGGGTGGTCACCAGCTTGAGGCCGGACGGCACGGCGCAGTCGAGCGTCATCGTGTGCGGGGCGTATGAGAATTGCGCCGCGTTCGTCATCGTGCGCGGCTGGTCGGTGAAGTTAAAAAACCTGCGCAAAAACCCCCAGTGCACGGTTCTCTACGTCACCCCCGACTGGCGCACCTGGGTGAGCGTGGAGGGCAAGGCCAGGCTGTTCGACTACGAGAACACCGAGAAAGAGGCGATGCGCGTGATGTTCCGCGAGGTGTTCCGCTCCTGCGGGGATTCGGACCACCCCGACTGGGAGGAATACGACCAGGCGATGGTGGATCAGGGCGCGGTCGCCGTGCTGGTCACGCCCGAGCGCGTCTACGGCCGGCTGCCGGCTTAAACCCCGAGCGATTCCAGAAAGGCGGCGATTCCCTCCTCGAGCGAATAGCTGTGCCGCCAGCCGGTTTTTTGCTCGAACGCGCGCGCGTCGAGGCCGATTCGGAACACCTCGCCCGCGCGCAGGGGCGCGCGCTCGACGCTTAGGGGGCTTTTTCCCATCAGGCGGCAGATGATTCCCAGCAGCGTCTCCACCTCGGTGACGACGCCGGTGCCGATGTTGTAGGCCCCGCCGTCCACGCCGCCCCCGGCCGCCGCCAGGAACGCCTCGACCACGTCTTTCACATAGACGTAATCCCTCCCCGCGCGCCCGTGCCCGTAGAGGGTGAGAGGTTCGCCCCTCGCCAGTTTTTCCGCGAAAATCGATATCACGCCCGCATCGAGGGAGGGGCGCTGCCTGGGTCCATAGACGTTGGCGAGTCGCAACGATACGACGTTCATCCCGAAATGCTCCCCGTAGAAGATGAGATAGCGCTCGCCCGCCACCTTGCTCATCCCGTAGTGGGAGGCGGGAGCAAGTGGGCGGCCCTCGTCCACAATTTCTTCTTCGGGATCCCCGTAGCAGGCTCCGCCCGTTGCGGCGTAGACGACTCGGGGCGGCGTCTCAAGCAATCTGGCCGCTTCCAGGACGCTAAGCGTGCCAAGGACGTTCGCCCGCGCATCCAGCAGGGGTTCCGCCAGGCTGTGCGTCACGCTCGACTGAGCCGCCAGATGGTGGATGACGGCGGGGCGCGCTTCCTCCACCACGCGGCGCATGAACGCGGCGTCGGCCACGTCGCCCTCACGGAAAACCACTCCCTGCGGAATGTCCTCCACCAGGCCGGACGCGAGATTATCCACCACCCAGACGGAATCGCCCGCCTCGAGGCATGCTTCCGCAACATGGGAGCCGATGAAGCCGACGCCTCCCGTCACCAACACGTTCGCCATTCGGAATTCCCAACCTATGCGATATCAAAATGCCGCGCCTTGGGCGGAAAGCCAACCATTGCGGATCATGGCGCGGATTTCAACCGCGGGGCGCATTTTGCCTGAATGACGGACATCTTCGATTCAGGACCGTAGGGACACCCTCCCCCCCGTGGTTGTCCCTTTTTCGGGAGTCCATCAGGACAGGCGCAGGGGCCCTGGACAGGCACGGGGGCCTGCCCCTACAAAACCAACCCCCCTGTCCCCCCTTGTCGGGGCTGTTGAAAAAGCCGGTTTTGGGAGCGGGCGCGTTCCTCTCGCCCCGCCTC
>JAPPHK010000005.1 GCA_028820795.1 Nitrospinota bacterium
CGTTGATGGCGCCGTAGGCCTTGTCCGCGCCGTGGGCGTTGATCATCCAGCCCGCTCGCTGGAGCATGAGTATCGCGCCTTCTAGCGAAATTTTCATCTCCCCAATCTGGCGCTGTATGGCGGGGTATGAGGCGATGGGCACGTTGTCCGGCATGAGTTTTCGGGTTTGCGCGTAGTCGACTACCCAGTCGAAGGCGCCTCCGCCTGCGCCCAGGTAGACTGCGGAATAGCCGAAGCCGAATTTGGGCAGAACGTCGGGGCGAATGGGGTCGCCGCCCCGGCCCACCAGGTCCTCCACCGGTATCTTCACGTCGTTGTATATCATCGAGTGGCTCACCGTCCCGCGCATGGCGAAGGAGTTCCACTCCTGGTCTATCTGGAAGCCGGGGTTGTCCGAGGGCGCGATGAGCAACCCAAGGCTTTTCGTGAGGTCTTCCTCCTCTTCGAGTTGCACCCAGAGCACGTAGTAATCCGCCTCGCCGGCCATGGAGCAGAAGTATTTCCTGCCGTTGATCCTGTAGACGTCGCCGTCCCGAATCGCCTTCGTCTCCATGCGCCAGACGCCGTGGAGGCTCGATGTGTTCTCGCTCGCGTAGCTCGCGATGATCTTTCCGCCCCGGATGATCTCGCCGTACCTGCGCTTTTGCTCATCCGTTCCCAGGTAGGTGATGACGTGCGCGATGGAACTGTGCATGTGGAAGAGCATGGCCGTGTTCGTGCAGCCCTTGGAAAGCTCGTAGAGGACCATCGAATAGGTGGCGGTGTCCTCGTAGAGGTCTCTGCCGCCGAGGTCTTTCGGAAGCGTCAGGGAGGTGAAGCCTTCTCTCGCCAGATCGTTGAAATTCTCGCGGGGAAAAATTCCTTCCTCGTCGATTTTCTCGGCTCTCGGGGCCAGGATTTCCTTCGCGTAGATTTTCGCGCGTTCGAGCAAATCTTCATTTTCAGGGTTGATCCGAAAATCCACCTGCCGGTTCCTTAGCGTTTTCGAAACGGAGTCTACGCGCCGCCGATGTTCCAGCCCCGTCCATCGTCGCCGTATGCTTCAAAACCGTCCTCGGTGACGACCACGGTGTCCTCGAGTTTCACGAAGCCGACTTCAGGGTTTTTCATGTCGGTTTCGATGGACACCACCATTCCGGGTTCGAGTCCCCTGGTCTCATAGGTGGCGGGGTAGGGCACGACGCCCGAGGAGGTGAGGTGCGGCGCTTCGTGCTGGATGATGCCCATACCGTGCGCGAGGAAGACCATCTCGTCGTCGTGTTCGCACTTGGCCTGCTCCTTGAGGGCGGCCTCGTAGATTTCCTGTCCCGTGACTCCCGGGCGCACGACCCCGCGCGCGGCCGTCTGCACGGCCTGGATTTCCCCGAGCAGATCCTCCATGAGCGGCGTGGGCTCGCCCAGGACGGCCATGCGGCAGAGATCCCCCAGGTACCCCTGCTTGTTCCCGCCCGAATCGAGCGAGAGGATGTTCCCCTCATCCCAGGTGGCGTTCGAGGGGGCGCGGTTGTAGCTCGGCCCCGTGCAGGTGAGGCAGTACTCGAAATCGAGTCCCCTTTGGGTCTCGAGTTTTTTCATCTCGTCCGCGACCTCATACATGGTGGTGCCCGGAGGCGTGCTCTTCATGACGTCGAGCATGCACTCGACGATGACTTCGGAGGCTTCCTTGAGCAGGGTGAGTTCGTGGGGCTGCTTTACGGCCCGGAGTTCTTCGAGCAAATAGACGGCGTCGATGAACTTGGCGTCGGGCAACTCTTCCTGAAGCGCCTCGTATGAGTCCGCCGGCAGGAAGCATTTCTCCACCGCCACGGTGCCTTTCTCGTGGCCGAGCCTTCGGATGAAATCGGCCGCGTCCTTGCCGGCCTGATCGGTGTGCCACTGGTTGTTTCTCTTCTCGGGCACCCACACGGGTTCGACTTCCTGCTGCCAGCCTTCCATGATGTTCCCGATGTAGAACGCCTTGTCGGGCGCGCCCTTGGGCAGTCCCACTATCGGCTGGTAGCGGCTGACGCCGATGGCGTCCTTGTGGGCGAAGAAAAAGAATTGATAGCCGCCGAGCAGGTAGCGGACGTTTTCCTTCGATGTGGCGAGAACGACGTCCGCTCCCTGGTCTTCCATCAATGCGCTGAGCTTGTTGTCATCAAAAGGCAGGTTCATGACGGCCTCCTCTCCAATATGTGACATCCCGGATTCGGATTTGTTTGTTTACGTCGAGAACATACGAATACCCGTCTACCGGCTATCAATGAAGCGTCGGAGAATACGCTGTCTCGACTGACATCGTACAATGGTTCATGAACCGAAAAAGGGTGTCATGCAGGGCTGAAAAATGCAAGTGAGGAGTTTTGAATCCAAGGCGTTCAGGAAAGAGTCAAAGAGGAAAACGCGCGAGAAGGAAACTTCAACTCATAACGAAAAGCATATCCTTGAACGAGAGGAGTATTTGATGAATAATAATGCGCTTTACATGCAATTAAAGTGAAGGAGATTGTTATGTTTACCGGTATTGCATACGCCGAAGCGACCGGTGGCACAACATCAAATTCTGACGCAATTATGTGGCTGCATGAACCACTTTTTTGGATTGAATTATTGTTGCTGTTGCTGGTTTTGATAGGGGCGCCCTTTTATGCCAATTGGGCTCGGCGATCTGATGAATCTTCCAATTCTCTTCGAGGCTTAAACCTTCCCAGAGGTTCGGTGCGGGCGATGCTGGCTCTGTTGATCGTCGGTTCGTTCGTTAATATTTTGGTATTTGGCGCCAAGGTGTTTTCGAATCATTACACTCAGATCATTACTGCTTTCGGCACGCTTGCCGGAGCCGTTGTCGGATTTTATTTCGGAGGGCGTCAGGCGTCTCCTCCGCCAGGAGAGGAGCAAGAACGAAAAAATTCAACAGGGGAATCTCCTTAGCATCAAATGAATCGGGATATTTTTCGAAATCTTGTCGCTGCCTGAACTTCCATATATCAACCACCCATGGCGATGCCGCCGTTCACGTCCAGGCAGATGCCCGTGATGTATTCCGCCTCGTCCGAGGCCAGGAAAAGCGCGGCGTTCGCCACGTCCGTGGGCCTGCCCACGCGGCCGAGCGGAATCTGCTTCACGATTTCTTCCTGGCGGGCGGGGAGCCATTCGTCCGTGAGTGGTGTTGCCGTAGGGCCGGGCGCGATGGCGTTCACGGTAACGCCGTATGGTCCCAGCGTCTTGGCGAGCGAGCGCGTGAGGCCGACGACGCCGGCTTTGGCCGAAGTGTAGGGAATCCCGCCCGCGAAGCCGCCCGAGCGCCACGCGGATGAGGAGAGATTGACGATGCGGCCGTAGCGTCTCGCCATCATGTGCTCCGAGACGGCGCGGGCGCAGAGGTATTCTCCTTTCAGGTTCACGTCGATCACGGCGTTCCAGTCGTCTTCGGTGTATTCGAGATAACCCTTCTTGGGCGAGATGCCCGCGTTGTTGATGAGAATGTCGATTTTCCCGAATGCTTCCAGGCAGGATTCGGCCACCCCTTGTACGGCGGCGGAATCGGAAACGTCGGCCTCGCAAGCCAGTACGCCGGGCGCTTGAGCGGAGAGTTCGTTCGAGAGAGTTTCCACGGCTTGGGCGTTTTTGTCGCAGACGAGCAAGGATGCCCCCTCCGCCGCGAAGCGCCTGGCGATGGCTTCGCCCAGGCCGCTTCCCGCTCCCGTGACGATGGCCGCCTTCTCCTTGAGCCGCATGCGGGTCTCCAATTCAGAATTGAACGAAGCCGCCGTCCACGTTGATGGCCTGGCCGGTGATTCCGCCCGAGTCGTCGCACGCCAGAAGAAGCGCCAGCGGAGCGCATTCTTCCGAGTCGATGAAGCGCTTCATCGGCACCCTGTTCCTGAGCTCTTCAGACTGCTCCTCGAAGGTCTTGCCCGTTTCGTCGGCCCATTTCTGGATGCTCTCCTCGAACATGCCGGTGGAGACGAAGGTGGGGCAGATGCAGTTTGCCGTGATGCCGAACGGGGCGACTTCGGCCGAGAGCGCTTTGGTGAGGCCCAAAACGGCGTGTTTCGACGCCGCGTAGGCGCTCCTGTAGGCCAGGCCGATCTTCCCCGAAACCGACGCCACGTTGATGATCTTTCCCGATTTTCGTTCGAGCATGGAGGGCAGAACCTCGCGGATCGCCGTGAAGGGCGCCTTGGCGTTGATTTGCATGGTGCGCTCCCACACCTCGTCGGGAAGCTCATGCACAGCCTCGAAACTCACGATGCCTGCGTTGTTCACGAGGATGTCGATGGGGCCGAGCGCGTCGACGGTTTTGCGCAGCGAATCGAGAATGTCCTCATCCTTCATGACGTCGCACGGGCAGACGAGCGCCTTCCGCCCCATGGCCTCGACTTCCTCGGCGAGCGCTTCGAGTTTGTCCACGGAGCGGGCGGCCAGGGCGAGGTTTGCCCCCTCGCTCGCATAAGTGCGCGCGATAGCGCCGCCGATACCGCCCGATGCGCCCGTGATGAATGCGACCTTGCCTTCGAGTTTCATGTTTTCTCCTTATTCGTGATCAATTCCGAAGCGTCGTGCGCAGCTTCGGTGAAAAAGCGTTATTTCTCAGCAAACTTCCCGGACGATGGCCTCGAATTCCTCGTTTCCCAGTTGCCGCTTGCGCCAGCGTATCTCGCTGCGGACCCGCTCGACTACGTCTTTTTCCTTCTCCTGCGGGAGGTCGAGGCCCAGCTCACGCGCCTTGGCGCGGACCGCCCAGTTGCCCGAATAATGGCCCAGGAGATTGTGCATGCCGTTTCCGAACATCTCGGGTTTCATGCACGAATAGGCCCAGAAGCCCTCCTCCGTATCGGGCACGCAGTAGTGCACCTCGACGAGGTGTGAGAACGCCGTTTTGCCGACGAAGGGCATGGTGTCCGTCATGGGCCACTTCATGATGTCGGAGACGAGTTTCGAGAGTTCATACATTTTCTCGAGTTTAATACCGCAGTCGATGCCGTAATAAATCTGAATCACGGCGGCGACTTCTGCCAGCGGCGCGATGTGGGCGCGCTCGCCCAGCCCGTTCACGCAGGCGTCGATCAAGTCCGCTCCGCCTTCCAAGCCGGCGTACAGGGCGGCGCACGCCAGTCCGATGTCGTTGTGGGTGTGGAGGCCGATTTGCGTGCCGGGCAGCAGGCGTTTCATTTCGCGGACGACGTAGGTGTAGACGGGCGTGATCGCCATGCCGTTGATGTCGTCTAACTTGATCATGTCTGCGCCCGAGTCCACGAGTCGGCCGCAAACTTCCGCCAGCCGTTCGATCGGAATGCGCGTGCAGTCCTGGATCAGGCAGCCCACTTTCTTCTCGGGGCCGGATTTCTCCCGGGCGTAGGCCACCGAACCGCAGGCGCGCTCGATGGCCTGCTCGATGGTGATGTTCGGGTCTCCGGCCATCGATTCGAACAGGCACATCTGGTTCGGCGAGAAGGAAAAACAAAGAGTGGTGTAATCCGCACCGTGCTCCACGTTCAGATCGACTTCCACCTTGGCGAGTTCGGGATTGAGCACGGCGGTGGGATGCACGAGGGCTTCCACGATGACGTTTGGATGGCGTTTTTTCACCTCCTCCATCTCCTTGGGGTCGTCGTGGTGCATCTGCACCATGCTCACGCCGGCGTCGACGAGCGCATCGGCGATGCGGATGACCTCATCCCGCCTCAGGGACACGCCGGGAAGCTGCCTGCCTTCCCTCAGGGTGATGTCGCAAAGCTGGAATTTCTCCGGCAGCGTCATTTGCGAGCGGATTTCTTCCGAGAAACAATGCTGCGATATCCGCCAGTTCTCGGTGGTGGGTTCCAAATTGCTGTTTACGGGATAACCTGGCATTACAACCTCCTTGTATGGAATTCCATCGCCTGATGCGGGATTGGTAAAATGAGAACCTTAAATCTAATCCGGTTTAACGCATTCTCGATAGACAAGCCTATGATTTTTATCAGGTCTCTCAGGAGTCGGACAGAATCACCGGCGCCACGTCCTCGAGCAGCGGCAATACCTCGCGTCCGAAAATCTCCGCCTCCTCCAGGTAAGGCCAGCCGTGCATGATGAAATGCGTTACTCCGGCGTCGATGTATTCGCGGAACTGATTCGCCACCATCTCCGGCGTGCCCACGAAGGTGGTGGCCCCGCCGGCGCGCACCTTGTTCACGCCCATCCAGATGGTATCGGTCAGCCAGAGAGACTCTCTTGAGGCCATCTCGTTGATGCGCGACTGGCTCGTGGATTCGCTCAGGCGAACCGAATCCGCCCAGGTGGCGGTGTTTGCGATGTCGCTGCCGCTCAACCAGCCCTCCACCGCGCGCCTCGCTTCTCGTTTCGTCTCCCGCACGCAGACGCAATGGCGCACCCCGAATTCGAGGGGGGCTTCGCGCTCGAAATCCTTTTCCAGTTTTTTGACTTCCTGAATTTCCTTCGCCACGGTTTCGGGTTCGTAGGCGAAGTAGACGTGAACGTCGCCATAGCGCGCGGCGACGCGTTTTCCACCGGGGGAGCTGCCCGCCAGGAAGATGGCGGGATGCGGGTTCGAGTGGCGTTTCGGCCATACGTGGGCGTCTTCCACGTGGAAGAAGCGGCCCTCGAAATTGACGGGACCATCTTCCCGCCATAGGCGGTGCACGATATCCAGAAATTCCTCGGTCACCTCGTATCTTTCATCATGAGGCGCGTGGTAGCCGTAGCGCTTCAGGTCCGCGGAATTCGCGCCCGAGACGACGTTCAGCGACAGGCGGCCTTTCGTGAAGTAGTCCAGCGTGTTCGCCTGCTGGGCGGCGTAGACCGGACCCACCAGGCCGGGGCGGAAGGCGACCAGGAATTTGATTTTCTTCGTTTGGGCCGCCAGGGCGGACGCCGTCTGCCAGGCGTCGAGACAGTGCGTGCCCGTCGGCACCAGAATGTTGACGCACCCGGCATCTTCGGCCGCTCGTGCGACCCGGGCAAGATAATCCAGCGTGGCGGGACGCTCGGGGGCGGCGGGATTGATTTGATGGCCATCGCCCGCGTTGAACGAGCACAAAGCCCAATGAAACTGAACGGCCAAGTCTGCTCCTGTGTCTTGAACGTGGGCCGGATTTTCCCAATGCCTCGAATGGGAATACCCGGTATCAAAGACGTAACCAGCGCTTTTTGTTGTGAATACTACACCATCGTTGATTCACAATGAATGCGGGAAGTACTCGAAGTATTCCGAACTTGCAGCTATGCGCTCAACCGGAGAGTGTACAACGAGAACGAGTACGGCTTCGCGCTCCTGCACGTGCCTTGATTCCGTTCACCATCGCCTGGGATGATCATCGGGAATGGGGCCGCTCAAGGCGCCGCGGCCCGATTTTTGTCTGATGTAAACGGTCTTGTCGTGGTCGTCGGGAATTTCTCCGTTCAGCGCATTTTTCAGCCAATCCACGGCCCAGGGGTTCATATCCAGGTTGCCGAGTCCCTGCATTCCCCACACCCTGTGGAACTCGTTTTCCAGCACCCACAGTTCCTTGGGCGCCGTGATCTCCTCGAAAAAGCGGAAAGCGTCTTCCAAATGGCTCAGCGGGTCGAATTCCCCGGTGGCCAGCAGCGTCGGGCAGGAGATTTTCTCCCCGCAGCCTTTGAGCGTCATCTTAGAAGCCATCTCGTCGAAGGCGTCTTCGTCGGTGTATCCCGCCATGTACATGAAGATTTGCTTGAAGCGCGGCGAGGCTTCGCCGAAGATCACGTGCTTGTCCGAAAAGGTGGCGCTGCCACCCGCGCAGGCCTTGATCCGCTCGTCTATCGCCGCGGCGAGCGGCGCCCAGTAAGAACCCATGCTGATGCCGAATACGCCGATTTTATCCGGGTCGATTTCCCTGCGCGTCACCAGATAATCGACCACCGCAGAAACGGCGCGCTCATAATTGTTTTCGGTCACGCGGATTTTTCGCATGTTCGAAATGCCTTGTCCGGGGCCGTCGATGGCGCAGGCGTGCATGCCCCGCCGGATCATGTCGTTCTGCAGGATGTAGGGGTAGAATTCTTTCGTCTGGTCCATCCCGGGAATATAGATGATGCAGGGGGCATTTCTCCCCTCCGGCAGGAGATGGAGTATGATTTGAATCTCCTGGCTCTCGAAGGGAACTTCGACCCGCTCCACCGGGTAATCGGCCAGGGCCATCGCGCGGTCATAGCAGCGGATCAACCCGGCGTGGAGTTTGATTTTCTGCGGGTGATCGTCTTGGAAAATGACGTGTTGTCCTTTGCGGTATGATTCCGAAGCCTGGACGTAGAGTTCGAGCGCCGTTTCCCGCATGCCGGCCTCTTCGGCCGCCCGGGCGATTTCTTCTTTGTGCTGCGCATCCTCGCCCTGGAGTTTGCTGATCATCTTGTAGTTCTTGACGCCCTTGGGAAGCTCGAACTTGTCGTCTTCGAAGTTCTGGACCATTCCTGCCGTCTTGGCGATGTAATCCAGAATCCATTGCTGGTTGTCCCGTCGGCGAACGTGTTTCAAAGACATACGTTTATCCTCGCTTGATCAGGTTGTATGACGGCCTATTTTTTCGGGTAATCTTGAAGCTCAGCACCCGCTTTTTCCGTCTTGCGGGATGGTGAGAATTTCCGCTGAATTCAGCACCTCGTTGTCGGATGCGCCCCCCGCGATGAGGATCCTCCCATCGTCGAGAGAAGTAGCCGTATGCAGGCGTCTGGGAAATTTCATCTCCTCTCCCACTAGCCAGAAACATCCTTTCCCGGGCTCATACACTTCCGCGCTGGCGAGGGTCCGCCCCTCGCCGCCCCAGCCGCCGATCAGGACGACTCTGCCGTCAGGCATCAGCGTGGCGGTATGCTGCTGGCGGTTGACGCGCAGTTCGCCTTTCAGGGGGATGAATTTTTCCGTCGCCGGGTCGTAGATTTCAGCGGTATCCAGCGTTTTTTCCTTGCCCAGGCCGCCGGCGATGAGCACCTTTCCGTCCTTGAGCCTCGTTGCGCTGTGGCGGCTCCTTTGCGTCGTCAGGCTACGAACGAGACGCGTTCTTCTAGCGGAAGATGAATAAAGCTCCGCGTAACGCGCCCCTTTTCCTTCCGCGCCGCCGAGGATGAGGGCGTCGCCACCGGATAGCGACGTGGCGCTGTGCTGCTGGCGCGCCATGAGCATGGGCCTGCGCGCCGGGATGAAGCGCCCTTTGTCGACGGCGTATATTTCCAGATGGCGGATGGCGCGCTTGCCGTCGTTGCCGCCCGTGATGAGCACGTCTCCGCCGGGCAGCTTCGTCATGGTGTGGTCATAGCGGCCAAACTTCATCATGGCCCGTGCGCGGAGCTTTCCGCTAGGTTCGATGAGAAAGGAGTCTCTGAGCGCCTCCCCGCCATTCGTCCAGCCCCCGGTAATGAGAACTGCGTCCCTCAGGAGGAGCGCCTCGTGCCAGCCGCGCTTCCTCAGGCCCCCAATCTTGTAGGGCTTGAAGACCGCCTGGGCCGGGTCGTATATCTCGAAATCATCGAGGGGAGAAGTTTTCGTTAAACCCGCGGAGATGAGTATTTCGCCTGATTCGAGTTTTGTGGCCGTATGCCCGTGCCGGGGGGCGTTCATGTTTCCCGCCGGGGAAAAATCCCCTTCGCCGCCGCAGGCGGAAAGGATGATGCCGAGGCAAAGACAAAGAACCGTTCGTTTTCCCATCATACATCCTTCGGGGCTTTGCGCC
>JAPPHK010000003.1 GCA_028820795.1 Nitrospinota bacterium
AACTCCGAAACGCTTCAATTCTTTTCTTCATTGTCGCCGGGCAAAGTATGGTGCTCCTCGTTTCAGGCATCGACTTGAGCCAAGGTTCTTTGCTTAGCCTCTCGAGCGTAGTGATGGCGCAAGGCATACTGGATTTCGGCCTTGCCGTGGGCGTGTTGATGGGTATCGGAATGGCGACGATTTTCGGTTTCATCAACGGCTACCTTGTAGGCCGCGTGAAGATACAGCCTTTCATCGTCACCTTGAGTATGCTCTTCATCTGCGCCGGCATCGCCTTGGTTTTCACGGGCGGACGCACGATCCACCAGTTCACGGGCGAACAAAAAGATATCCTCCAAGCCATCGGCCTCACGGATTTCTTCCACATTCCCGGCACGCTGTTCATCGCGATCTTCTTTTTCATCATTCTCTATCTGCTGACAAAACGGACGGTGCTCGGCCGGGCAATCTATCTAACCGGCGGGAACGAAGAAGCCGCGCGCCTCTCAGGCATAGACACAGGCAAGGTGAAACTCGTTTGCTATTTGATCAGCGGCATCTGCGTGGGCATCACCTCTTTTCTTTATTTGGCGAGACTTCCGGCCACGAACGGTCTTGCAGGATTCCAGCTTGAATTCCAGTCTTTGGCGGCCACCGTGGTGGGGGGCACGACGTTTCATGGCGGCGAGGGCGGCGTGACGCAAGCTGCGATCGGAACGCTGTTCCTCACATTTTTGCTCAATGGCCTTATTCTCCTGGGTGTGGGGACATTCGCCCGGGAAGTTGTGGTAGGCGTATTACTCATCACGGCAGTGGTTTTGAGTTCCCGTAAGCGGCGGGAATAGTAATTATGTTCATTCGGCAGTCATTTTTCCCTTTCGCGGAGGAGAGTGCTTCCGTCCGTGAAACCCATTCTGCGACGAGGAGATTCAAGATGAAAAAACTGTTTCGCACTTTCATGATCCTCGCCTCCGTCGTCACGTTCCTGTTCGTGTCGATGGCGGCAGCTCCGGACGCCGATGCCCGGGTGAAGGCAAAGAAGAAATACAAGATCGCCGTCGTCGTGCCGAACGGCGTTGATCCTTATTTCTTCTCGAAATGGTACGGAAGTGTCCAGGCTGCCAAAGCAGCCGGTGTGACCGTTACTATGTTCGACGCGGGTGGCTATGAGTTCCTGCCCAAGCAGGTGGCCCACGTGGAGGACATCATCGCGGCGAAATACGACGGGATGATCATCTGTCCCATCAGCACCAAGGGCATGGTGAACGCGGTTCATAAAGCGATGGACAAGGGCGTCAAGGTCGTCGTGGACAACATCGACCTGGACAGCAATCGCGTCAAAAACCGCGTCATGAAAAACAGCTATGAGCTGGGCGTTCTCATCGCCTCCACCCTGGCGCATGGCATTAATTACGAAGGTAAAGTCATGATGCTGCCCGGACCCAGCGGCATCGAGATGGTGACCTCCATGGCGAAAGGCTTCGAGGAATATATGAGCCACTACCCGAAAATCAAGATTGTGGCCAAGGAATTCACCAAGTCCAACGTGCAGCACGCATACCAGACGGCGGAAGACCTGCTCAAGAAACACCCCGACGTGAAAGGCATTTACCCCTGGGCGACGCTCATTGCTCGCGGCACGGTGGATGCCGTGAAAGCCGCCGGTTACAAACCCGGACAGATCAAGATCGTGACGCACAACCTCGTCGTCGGAATCGAGAAAGATATTCGTGACGGCTGGGTGCATGCGGCTGTCCTGGCCGAGCAGATCGCCATGGCGAGTGAAGCTGTTTACAATGTGATTGACCTGATTGAAGGGCGCACGCCTCCCGGCACGCCCTACCGAGGCGGCACGCTCAGCTACATCCAGAACTACATGGCGTTCCAGCACAACCTCGACATTCTGGATCGCAGCGGCATCGAGGCGCCCAAGAATTGGATGATCAAACGCCAGAAACGCGCGACGAACATCGTGGGCGGCAAACGACGTTAAGCTTCATCTCCCCTGAAACACAAAAGCCCCGCCGGTTCTCGGCGGGGTTTTTTCGTAAGCCACCTAGTCTTGCCTATAACCCTTTCACGTATATGCTGAGTCCCATATGACCCGTCGATCCGCCGGGTTGCGGATCCGAAATCTCACCCGTCTGCACTTCCCCTGTACCATCCACGGCCCGCGCCGTCACTGGATAAAATCCGTTTTCTACAAAGCGCACTCGAAACGCCCAGATAGTCCAGGCGAGAGGTCCCAAAGGCTTTTTGAGCATAGCAGGCACCCAGGGCTGTAAACGCTTTCCCAGTCCATAAGTTATCTCCACTCTACGGATTCCCCGCTCTCCCGCAAAAGCCGAGCCTACGAGCCAGACTTCTGCCGTTTGGACCTCAACGCGTCTTCTGGGGGCTTCGAAACGGCTGAGCGTCTCGACAATCGCCTCATCAGACCAGCCGCGACTTTGCCAATACCCGCCATGCCCTTTGGTGGAGATTTCAATGGATTCAATCCATTTCACGTTCTTGAGGCCATAGGTCCCCGGCACCAGGAGCCTGAATGGAGCGCCATGGTCTCTCGGCAGATAATCCCTGTTCATCCGGGAGCAAAGAAGCGTTCTCGAATCGAGTGCCTGCTCGAGAGATATGGAATCATGGTACCCGTCCGCCGCGCGGAAAATGACCCTGGCGGAGACCGAGCGGCGTACGCTTTCCGCCACGCCTGCGCGCTCGATGAGGGTTTTGAGCGGTACGCCATCCCACAAGGCGTTCCCTATCTGGCCGCCGCCCACGGGGTTACCGATGCATGTCATCGTCGCCCAGGTTTTCTCCTGCCCGAGCGCGCTCAACTCCGCAAAAGTAACGGAAAATGGCTCAATTACCTCACCCTTGACGTTCAAACGCCATTCCCGGCGGGAGAGCTCGGGCGATGCATGGCCGATGCTTTGCACGTAGAATTTATCGTTCGCCGTAACCTCGGGAACGACGCGCGCGGCGAACTCGAGAATTCCTTCCCCCGGCCTGGGCGTCTCGACGGGGCGGCTGTTCAGCCAATCGAACAGATGGCCCATCATCGAGGCCTGCGCGTCGCGCGGAATGCCGATCACGGCCAGTGGCGCAATTCCCGCTATATTCTGCAACAAGCGGCGTCTGGAAAGGTTCATGGCGCACCTCGAGGAGAAAACCGCCCCCGATTCTACGATAAAACCGCCGATTCGCGAAATTTCCGCCCACCTCCCCCGCAACTCCCCGCAGATCCGCGCATTTGCCGATATCGAGGCGGGCGCGGGCCGTGGCAGAATTCCCCCGCGCGCAGATTCCGCGCCGTCATATCCAGGAAAATAAATTGTCGTTTATTTATCGAAAAACCTCGTGAATTTATCGATATTTATCGAATTTTACGGAAATTCCCCCAGCCCGAACGAACCGGTCCGCTTCGCCGTCATACACGCCCGCGGCCCGAGCGACGCCGCCGCAACTGCGGGGTCGATCCCGACCGATGAGGGTGGGATTGCGCCTGCCCGGCCCGCTGCGGTGATTCAGCTTCGACTGGAGAGGGGGAATCTTCGAGTCCCCTGAAACGAGGAAACCGTGAAGCTGGCCAACCTCTCAGGTTACTTCCGAGCGTTTCGTCTCCTGGAACCGCAAATGCGGGCAATCGCGCCTTCGCGGCGATGGCGTCGACTCACGAACCCGCCCCCGCCGAGGGTCGATTCAGGGCGACCCGGGAGAGGATTCGAGAAGATGCCGGGCGCCGGAATCATCCCTGGAAAATTCCCGGTGAACCGACCCGGCTGCGGACACGATATGCACTCCCCTCGAGTCGGCGGTCCGGAGAGTTCGAGGGGCGCGCGGGCGGCGCCGGAGGAACGGCGCATCCACCCCTCCGGGCCATGAGCCGATGAACCACACCTCCCGTCTCCATCTCGCCAATCCCTCACTTGCTCTATACTCTTTCTTGCGGGAGGAGCTTCATCCACGATACGAGGAGACCCGGAACGCCACACGAGGAACACGAGGAGACCCGATATGCGCTACCCGACCCGACTCATCACCTGCGGAATCATCACCTTGGCCCTTGCGTTCGCGGCCCAGGCGGCGGCCTTCGAGCAGCGCGTTCCGGCGCGCGTGACGAGAGTGATCGACGGCGACACCTTCAAGGTCGAGGCCAGGCCGTGGCCGGGCATCACCGCGCAGGCCAGCGTGCGCGTGCGCGGCGTCGACACGCCCGAGATCAGGCGCCCGAAGTGCGGCGAGTATGAACGCCGCAGGGGCAGAGCGGCGCGCGATTTCGTCCGGGGCGTCATCGGCGAGCGCGTCTGGCTCGTCAACGTGGCGCACGGCAAGTTCGCCCGCCGCGTCGTGGCGAGCGTCCTGCTGGCGGACGGGCGCGACCTCGCGGCGCTGCTCCTCGCCACCGGCCACGCCCGGCCCTACCGGGGCGGCCGACGCCCGAAATGGTGTTGAGGGAACTATCTACCTTGTGGTTCGACTCCTTGAGCACACCTCTCTTTGAAAAAGGAACGATTCTGCTGGAGCGGCTCGCGAGCCGCCCATGTGGAAACGCCGATCTTCTCTAAACGAGCCAAGCACTAATGAGCGGGGAGGAACTCACGAATGTGACGGTAGAGTCATTCGTTGAGAGGCTTCCCGCGCCAAACGAGTTGCTCGCCCGTTTCGGCGTCTAGAGTACGGCGCAGATTCGGCGGATTGTCATCTCTCGCTTTCGCCTCGTCGAGTTGTTCCTGAGTAAGGCCCTTGCAACTTCTAATGTTCACGCCGGTCAAATCCGCATCGGTCAGATTTACACCATTCAGAGCCGCACTACCCAAATCCGCGCTGAAAAGAACCGCATCGCAAAGATCCGCGCCAGTCAAATTCGCACCAATCAAATTTGTTCCAGCCAGATTCGCGCCGACCAGATCCGCATCTGGAAGTTCCGCGTAGTGCAAATCCAGCCCGTAATAATCTTTTTGTTGTTCTTCCATGTCGATTTGCGCATCGGTGCGCTCGCCAATCTCTCGCATGATTTCCTGAATGTCTGGACGCAATTATTGAGGTCGCCAATTCTCGTCCACATCGACGGCTGTATCGTTTTCCGGTGGCGGATTGCGCACGAAGGCGCAGAGCAGACGAATAATCTGTATATGATATTCCTCCGGATGTTCACGGGCCAGACGCGCGAGCGCGTATATACCACCCAGACGAACCGAAAGAGCTTCGCTGCCAAGCATTTCCGCGCCCTTGTGATATCGCTCATTCAGTAGACTTCCCTGCGATGTGGCCACTTGCGTCTGCGCCGCTTCGGCCTGCCGATCAGCAACCCTGGCGCGCCATACCGCAAGTCCCAGGGCAATCGGCGCTGCCAGGAACAGACCAAGATTACGAATCGTCGTTGAAGGTGATTCATAACCAGCTTGGATGTTGCGCAACCAATCCCAAAGCCACCAGATCATGCCAATTGCAAGGAACGCTGCGATTAGACCCGTCGTATACCACCTTGCATTTCTTCGAACATGAGTCATAAAAGCTTGATTCCTTGCCAACGACTACAAAGAAATTTTCTGCTTCACATGGATGGGCGCAACTGGTTGATGGGAATCCAGTCTTCATCCATAGGACGCCTTACGGACCAATACCTCCAGCCGTCAAGGTTGGTGCGTTTTCCATCCTTCGTACGGGCGACACCACTGGCTGCCGCCGAAGGGCTCCCAAAGCGTTCGCCTTCCACCACCCATCGGCCATTTTCGATGACGCCGGAATACAGGCGACCCCGGTATTCCATCCGCAATTCCGTTCCATGAGGCAAGGTGACGCCCTTGCCCCACCACTCCTGTTCCGAGTCTTCATCCGACAAAGAGCGCCCACTCATTAATCCCGGACGTTCTCCCGACAATACTTGCACGCCGTCCGACTGCAGAAAGTGCTGCGACGATGAATCATCGTCTGCAATATCCAAAAGCCGACGCAAGACTGCGTTTGGCGAATCATCGAAGCTCCGCCTCGCCTCTTCAATTTTTTTATGAACGTCAAAGTCGATCTCTATTCTCCGTAACCTTGGCACCGTGGGTCCTCCTTTTAATGTGATCCGATACTGAATTTCAGATGAATCCTACGCGGCAAATATAGGAGTTGTCAAATAATAGTAGAATAGTAGCAGTATCATATTTTAAGTTTTCTCATGGAATTGGTATCGCCCCATCCGAATATCCCTGCCCAACACAGGCGCAACGACTCCATGACCAATTCGTGAACTGTAAGAGCTGTTGAAGGATTCGCCTTACGAAAAAGGATGTATCCGCTATTTGGAATATCGCTGGAGGCCAGGCCCTACCCCACCACCTCCCGACACGCCGCCTCTATGTGCGCCTGTCCGATTTATAAGGCGTCGTAGACCTCGTGCGGGAGGCCGCTCTGGCCGAACCGGTCGGCGCCCAGGGGCCGCAGCTCCGCGCCCAGCGCGCCGCCCAGGAAACAGAGCGCAAACGAGTGGCCGTCCAGCACGGAGACGATTGCGTTATCGAGGTGCGCATCGCCCACCATCATATTGAGGCGCCCGAAGTGCGGCGAGTATGAACGCAGCAGGGGCAGAGCGGCGCGCGATTTCGTCCGGGGCGTCATCGGCGAGCGCGTCTGGCTCGTCAACGTGGCGCACGGCAAGTTCGCCCGCCGCGTCGTGGCGAGCGTCCTGCTGGCGGACGGGCGCGACCTCGCGGCGCTGCTCCTCGCCACCGGCCACGCCCGGCCCTACCGGGGCGGCCGACGCCCGAAATGGTGTTGAGGGATCAAACGCGAGTGTAGAACGAGCGTTTGACGCGAGTGAAGAGGGGAAGTTCGAGCGAGCCGCCCTTTATCAATGCTGTGTAATTCAACACTCAGGTTTGGCGCTCTCCGCCACGCGGACAATCGCATCCAGCTTTTCGCCGATTTCGGGGGCGATTTCCTCTTCGGGAACATGGGAGGCGAGTTCGTAGAACTGTTTCTTTGCCATGAGGTTAGGAACCATTAGTCTTTTGAAATAGTCCTCGAACAGAGGAACCAGAAACTCATCGCTCGCTTTGATATCATCTCCCCATGGAGAATCCTTTTGTAGTGCCTTCAAAGCTTCTTCCATCTTGATAATAGCTTTTTGCATTGCTTTGAGGCGCTTGTTGGCTTCCGCTGCAGTGAATAGAGGCATCGATTCGTCTTCCGACGCCGAGCTTCGCGCATAAGCTTCCAGTGTCGCCCGGGTGCAGAAATAGTTTTCGATTTCGCACTTTCGCCACATCAAGCACTCAAGAGTACCACTATCCGGCAAACCGGCTTCAAGTCGGTCGAAAAGCGCAACGCCCTTTAGAGCCGGACACGCTTCCCTCAGCCCCTGATAGTGATGCGCCGCTTGCCTTGGTTGGTTTCCGACGTAATGCACAAAAGGTCGCTCCAGTACTTTGATCGCCTTTTGATGATCAAGGCGTTGGGCGAAAGCAAGCAATATCGCCAAATCCGTCGAGCCTTCGAGATAGAGCACCCAACCGGTCTGTTGAGCCTGATAATAATGATCGAACCCAATCTCTCGGAGCGCCTTTTGGACCTGACTTCCCTGATCGTTAATTCGGTGAGGCGAACCTACAAAGGCGATAACCAAATCCTTATCTGCGGCTTCATTCAAAAGCACTTCGGAATGACTCGCAGCGATGATCTGGTTGCCACGTTCTTCCGCTACATCGGTGATCAACTTGTAGATTTGTCGTTGCCTAAGAATTTCGAGGTGCGCGTCTGGTTCATCCAAGAGGATAATCGCGCCGGGATTCGCATACATATAAGCCAGTAATAAAAGGGTTTGCTGTAATCCCCGCCCACTGGAGGACAGATCGAGACTGGTTCCATGCTCTCGGTATCCCATGACAATCTCACCTCGCTCCTCCACGTAGCGGGGTTCGTCGAGTTCGGAACCAAAGAGCCCTTTAATCTGGCTAACCAATTTTTCCCACAACCCAGAATCTTCGCTCTGAATCTTAAAGCAAAGATTGCGTAATACCTCAGCCGTGCGTCCCTCCCCCACTCGCACGTTCACTGCTCCTTGATCGAGACGCGTTTCCGTGGCCGCTAAACCGGACATCGGGGGAAGGAAAGCGATTTGCGTCGAGCCAGCCTCCTCGGGAACCGGCATCCGCTCCGGTGTTTTCCCTTCTCCGAGCCGCAACGGCCGGCAATAGAACGATTCGGGGTTCGCGTAGTCGAATTCCAAGCCGCAAACCCAAGCTTTGTCTTGACTGACTCCCTCGACTATAAGGTCTATTCGGACGTTATTTGTGCGTTGGCTCCCTTCGACTTTTCTCACAACCCGTGTGTGAAGTTCGCGCCACAAGAGAGCTGCGTTCGGAACGGGAATGGCAAGCAAATCCCTGCGGTTGATGGTGACGCCCGGACGATTCTGCGGGGTACGTTTCCCCGCATACTTCTCGTTCCATCGCTTCAACCCTATATCCCAGAGAGCCAGAGCCTGCATAGCGGAAGTCTTCCCCGAATTGTTCGGGCCGATGAACACCACAGGGTTTCCCAACTCGATCTCGACCTCGCCAAATCGTTTGAAGTTGCGGGCTGTGAGTTTGGTGAGCATCAGTGTACTCCTCGCGATTTCAATTCGCGATTAGGGCGTGCATCCGTTTCATGAATCTAGCTAAAAACATATCACGATGGGAGGTGAGAATACGATTTTGAATTCATTAAACCCGATTTTTCCAATTGAGACTAGCCGCAGAGACGGCTATGACTTTCACCCCACCACCTCCCGGTACGCGTCCCCGATATGCGACTGACCGCTCCGGAGGGCGTCTTGGACCTCGTGCGGGAGGCCGAACCGGTTGGCGCCCAAGGCGCCGCCCTGTACCCGGGTGGTGGGGAAGGCGACAGGGGCGCAGGAAGGCTCGGGGAACGGCCGCTCGCGCCGCTACTGCAGCGCGCAGCCTTTGCGCTCCCGGCGCAGGCAGCCGAGGTTGCGATGGAACACCCCCGCCTGCGCCCGCGCGAAGCCGGCCGGGCCGGAGCCGTTCTCCCGGCTGTTCCGGTACCGCGCCCAGTCGCCCTCGTTCCCCTCGCGCCAGTAGCCGCCCAGGATCTGCGCGGGCAGGGGCTTGAGTTCGGGCAGGGTGTTGTAGCGGGCCCCAGGCGGGCCGTCGCGGCCGGGCAGCCCGCGGCGCTCGCCTAAGAAGCCGTGGAACGAGTAGAAGGCGTCGGAGCCGGGGAGGAAGGCGAGTTCGTAGTCGACGGTGCGGTCCGGGTTGGTGATGTCGTCCGCCGACATCATCGGGCGCTCACCGAATCCCATCATGAAGGCCCTGGCGTCATGGTCCATAAACCGCACCGCCCGGCGCGCCGTCCGTCCCGCAGCGTGGGGGTAAAGCTCGTTCGAGCGGATGGCCACGTCGACCTCGAAGCGTCCGTCGGGCCCGGGTTCCACCGACTCGCCGACCAGGTAGGTGCGCAGGTAGTTGTGCTGCTGCAGGGTCAGGGCGGCGGGACGCCCGTCCGCGCCCAGGACCACGAACGCGGCGGTGTAGTGGTCGAGCTGGTGCCAGTCGTCGAGGTC
>JAPPHK010000273.1 GCA_028820795.1 Nitrospinota bacterium
GTGGATCGCACCCACGAGGTCAGGGGTTCGAATCCCCTCACCTCCACCATTGAAATCCTCACGCATTGAGCATGGCGTGAGCCGCCTCTCGCGCCCTCATCCCTTCTCGCACTCCACGCTTTTCGGCTACTTCATTCATACATGAAATGACGCCGTCTTCCCATGTGCTCATCACATCACCAATGCGCGCGCTCATGGCGCCAACAGCCGCCACCGCGATCCCCTTTCGCGCCAGATAGGGGAAAGAAGCGATGCCGGAGTCGTCCTTTCCCCTTCCGGCATCATTCGCAATAACACCCTTTAAATTGAGCCTCATAACATGCGGGACGAGAGTGGCTCCGCAATGCGAGGCTTGGATAAAAACATCTCGAGGCCTTGTTTCTTTGATGGAACGCAGCACGGGAATACCCCATGAGGCACGTATATTACCATTCGGACGTTGCTCTAATTCATAAATTCTATCGTCAAGGCTCTCTTCAACTATCACTTCCCGGCCCAACTCGGCATTAAGCAAACAATCTGATGCCTCCGCTATGGACTGTCCGATTTCAACACCAAGACTTTGGGCCACTTGATTCGCATGGCCGACTTCGCCTTCATAAACAGATTCTCCAACGGCAAGTCTCGCCGACATGGTCTCACACGCCAATGCAGGAACATGATAATCCTGAGCCAAACGGAGACCGCTGATCCCTGCGTCATCCTTCCCGACTCCTGCTGCATGAGCAATGATAGCTCTCGCACCCAGCCGCATCGCCCAGGCAATCGTCATTCTTGCGGCGTAAGAACCTCCAATGAGAACGTCCCTTTCTCCAATCCTTTCGTCAAAATACGTCATCGAATCCGCTGAGAGAATTCGGCCGCGCACGTCTTCATAATGAATCGTCAGTTCGTCTGTCGCCATCACATATTCTTCCAATTGTTGCGAAGTAAAACATATGTTGCATAAATTTCAGGACAAAAACGCCCGGCTGAAACCTCAACCGGGCGTCGAATCATTTTCTCCTGTTGGACGCTAATAAGCAGCAGGAGCATTGCCCCCTTCGCCGTCACTCAAGAATGAGTAATCGTCACTTGCACCGTCATCAGCAAAATCATAATCCAATTCCGTTGGCAATACGTCTCCAGACTCAGCGAAAAACTCATCATCCAAAACAGCAACGCTCTCACTGAATTCGATCATTTTTTCCTCATTTCATAGGCGACTCTATGCGAATTTACCAAGGTTTTGCAACAGACGACATCACAAAGCGGGGGAGTATACAAAAATCGTTAAAAAAAGCAACATTTTACGAATAAGTCCTAATTTCAATTTATAAAATATACCGTTCTAAACATATTTCTGCATTATTGCCGGATCATGGTTATTCAAAAGATGACCTTTGTTGGACATGTTTTGCATATACGCACACACATCGAACCTAAGCGAAACTACACGAGAATCGCTCGACATAATTTAGACGAAGTAGCTTGAGTTTACGCCATGTCTTCTGCTTGAAACTCGATTCGCCCTCCCGGCGGTTCCACCACTAGGTGAAGCGCCTCGGCTAGTCTTCCGGAAAGATGCCACATGCCACAAATAAAAGTGAGCTCCACGATCTGTCGATCGGAGAAATATTTCTTCATTTCACTGAATGCGAAGTCGTTATTCTTCGCCGTGAGCTTCGACACTTCATCCGCCCACCGGATAACGGCTTTTTCCTTATCATCGAACAAATCGCTGTCTTTCCAATCATCGCCTTCCAGCAAATTGATTTGCTCCCGGGTAAGGCCCAGAGCTCGACCGAGCTCCACATTGTGCCCGATTCAGTTGTTACACTCCGTCAATATGGCCGTTTTGACGATGACAAGCTCCATGAGTCGGATGTAATCCGATTCTGTCTTCAATCGATTCGTACGGAGCTTTTGGTCGAGCAACATCCATGCTTCCATCGTGGGAGGAGCATTGGCCAAAAGCTGTAAAAACCGCGGTACAGTGCCCCACATCCGCCTCGACCAATCATAGAGCGGAGCGAGTTCCTCCTTGAGTTCTTCAGGAATGTTTTCAGGATCAACAAAGGGCAGCCTTGGCAAAGGGCACGCCATCATCTCTTCGGTCACGCCCAAACTATCCGGCAAACTAGTTCCTTCATCCACAGACATTGGGTTCTCCTCGAAAAATGGGATGGGTAATTTATGCGCTGTTCGTCGCCAGAACCTCACGAATATGGTGTGGCCCGACTGGCAATGAAAAAACAGGTGCCCCCACAGCGTCTTGTATGGCATTCACTATCGCAGCTGCAGTTGCCACAATGGGAGGTTCACCCACACCCCGCATGCCATAGGGCGTACCCTCGGCCGGATTGTCATACAGTACGGCTTTCAGTTCAGGCATATCCAAACTGGTAGGAATCAAATATTCATGGAAGGTATCGCCGTGTAAATTCCCGTCCGGGCGCCTGGGTTGCTCTTCCATGAGAGCCAGTCCAAGTCCCTGGAGCATAGCGCCTTCAATCTGACCTACCACGGATAATGGGTTTATGGCGAATCCAACGTCTTGCACACATGTGAGTCGCAAAACCCTGATTTCCCCAAGTTCAGGATTGACGGCCACATCCGCTATCTGTCCGGTATGTATCGGACATGGGGGAGGCTTCGCACTTTCACCCTGGCCAATCAAAAACCCCTGAATTTCAGGCGCCGCCTTGGCCACCTGCGCAAGAGTCATGGCGCGATCGGGGGCTGAAGCCACCTTGACTTGCCCATCTTCCAATACCAGATCGTCCGCAGCAGCTTCGAGTTTTATACTCGCCACATTCAAGATTTTGTTTCGCAGATCGCGCGCGGCACTCAAGGTAGCCATTCCCACTGCACGCGTCGCCTTGCTACCCGATGCCGCAGAAGATTCGGGAACCGAATCCGTATCTCCGTTCGTGTAACGCACCTCATCCAAACTGACGCCCAATTCCTCTGCTGCGAGTTGGCATATGGAAGTGCTCATGCCGGTGAGGTTCACCGTTCCCGCTATAACTTGTACGGTACCGTCTTGATTCAGACGCACCGTGCAACTAGACGCTTCCCCTGGCCCCGGCCAATAACCGCAAGCTATCCCCCGGCCGAGTTTCCAACCATCTCCCTCCAGTTCTCCGTTAGCTTCAATCTGTTCCCCCCACTTGCCTTCTACGGCCGTCGAGTCGAGCACGCTACGCATGGAGGGGTTTTGTTCCTTTCCGGCCAGCGTCTCATCTCCTGGCTGAAGCGAATTGACGCGCCTTATATCGAGTGGGTCGATCCCCATCTCGCGCGCGATGATGTCCATCTGCACTTCAGTGGCAAAGTGATATTGCGGCCCGCTAGGAGCACGCACTGGACCACAAACAGGGCCATTGGTATATACCGTACATGCGCGAATCCTGACATTGGGAATCCGATATGAGGATGAACCCATAAGCATTTTGCTGCTGCATTGGAACGGCGCGCCCCGTCCATAAGCTCCATGATCCATAGTGACATCAAGTTCTCGGGCGACAAACGTACCGTCATTCTTCACAGCTGTACGAATGGTTATGAAGTGAGGATGTCTCGGATTCACACCGATATGATCTTCCTCGCGGGTCATTTCCATGCGCACAGCCTGGTCCGTTTTCAAAGCCAAAAGAGCAGCTATGTGCTCATAAGTACTCTTCAGCTTTGCGCCAAAACCACCACCAATTTCGGTAGGAATTACACGAACTTGGGTTGCCGGAAGTCCAAGTGCCTCTGCAACATCGGCGCGAATCGCCCACGCATCCTGAGTGGTTGTCCATATTGTGACCTTCCCGTCGGCACCAGCCTCGGCAGTGCATGCATGAGGTTCGATATAGGCGGCATGTACGAACGGCGTGGAAAAAGTATGTTCAAAAATGCGATCCGCCTCTTCGTATCCTGCGTCGACATCCCCTATTTCTTTTTCAAAACGGGCGATGATGTTTTTATCCGAATTCGGGCCAAGTCCTAATTCTCGCCAATCTTCGTGGACGGCAAGACCTTTACCGGCCCGGCTATCCAAGCCGTTTACCACCGGTTCTAAAACTTCATATTCTACGCGAATTGAATCGATGGCTGTTTGGGCGGCATCCATATCTTCGGCAGCCACGGCAGCCACCGGCTCCCCGCCATAACGAACAAAACCATCCTGCGCAAACCAACTCTGATCCTTGATGTTGGCGCCAAACCGAATGCGGGGGGCTTCATCTCGCGTTACGACCGCGCGGACGCCAGGTATCTTGCGCGCCTCGTTCGCATCCACGCTTAACACCTTCGCATACGGATGAGGGCTGCCCAAGACAAGGCCGATGAGAGAACGGCTCGACGGAACATCAGCTGCATACTTGGCACTTCCAGCTACTTTGTCCGGGGCATCGATTCGGGTGAGGCCCATACCCGCCACTTTATAGTCTGTCATTTTCACCTCACAGATAAATACGGCTGAAAACATCGAGTTTTTTGTAATACGACAATCATTTAGTCTTTTGCCGCGAAGCGCGTAAACTTAACGGCCAATTGACTCATTCCGGAACATCTGATGGTTTCGTTCCAAAAGTGACTCGAATTTTCGTTTTGATATTTCCCCTCACGTTAAAATCACCTTCAATCCACACCCATTTCGGTTCGCAAACTTCAACCAAGTCATCGAGTATGATACTGACAACCTGTTCATGAAATATTTCTCTGTCCCGGTAATTATTGATGTAGAGTTTCAAGGATTTCAACTCCACTATCTTGTCTCTAGGAACGTATTTGATGTGGATGGTTGCGAAATCGGGAAAATTGCTGATCGGGCAAAGGCAGGTGAATTCGGGAATTATGAAATCAACAACGTAATCTCGTTGCTTCGAGGGATTCGGAACTGCTTCCAGCTTGGCCTCCGCAATCATCTTCGCGCCATACTTCATCTCGCCTTGAGACATTTCCGTTATGCTCCGGGAGTTAGATTCACCAACAAAGCGCCATCTTTCCGAGCAACAAACGTATCGTGTGCTTCTTGATATTCTCTGAGCGGAAAACGATGGGTGATGTATGGGTCCACCTTCATTCTGCCTGCATGAATGAGCGATAATACCTCATCTCCGCAATTGGGATTCGCTCGAACGCCAAAAATGTCCATCTCTTCGAGCACTACGCGTTTCCATGCCAAATCAGGGATGTTTTCCGGAATGCCGGTAATGGCAACTCGTGCGCCTTTACCTCCGCAATCCACACTCCACTTGAAGCTATCCGTGGTTCCAGCCGTTTCCAGCACCACGTTGGCTTTTCTCCCGCAAGTCATCTCACTTATCCGTTCCGGCACACCACCATCTCGGTAGCTGACTACTTCAGCACCCTGTTCCTCTAAAATCTCGAGTCTCCGACCACCACCAACGACAATCACGCGTCCCGCGCCCATCGCCTTGGCTGATTCATATGCAAAAACGCCTATGGGTCCAGAACCTAATATCACGACCGTATCGCCTGGGTTGATACCTGCGCGCTTCGCCGTCCAGAGACCGCAACCAGCCGGATCCACGGCCGACCCATATTCGAACGACATGCCTTCGGGCATTTTGTGCAACGCGCGTATGTTGTTTGTCACATACTCGGCATACGAACCTTGCGTGATATGCCCATACTGCCTATGGCCAGTGACTGTATTCCCATAATTATAGCAAAGGTTATAGCGGCCGATCAGACACATGCGACAGGCTCCGCATCCAGCGTGGCTAGTACCCGCCACTGCATCCCCCATCTCTAGGCCAAAACCCTCGGTCATGGGTCCCATGGCCACGATTCTTCCGGCCCACTCATGCCCCAGGATAGCTGGAAGTTGGGGAGGCCAATTTGGGAGGTGACCGCCTTTGATGATTTCAATGTCCGTTCCACAAATCGTGGTACACTCAACTTTTACCAGTACTTCTCCGATATCCGGTTCAGGAACGGGAACGGATTGAATTTCAAGTTTTTCGGGAGCAGTCATCACAACCGCTTCCATCTTGTCTCCTATTTCTTCGCCATAACGCACATCGAACCTTGAGGACATAAAAGCTAACTCTCCTTCATCCATCAGTTCGTAAAATTATATTTTCGGAATCTATGCATTCTAGAAAATCAATTACAAACTTTTCGCATGCTACGCAAACGATAAAACTATACAGCACCAAATTAGATTCCCATCTCACCTTTCTGTGGAGAATGCACATCCACCTCTTCCCTCGTCAACCATCTTCCCGTCCATATCCGCCACCAAAAGCGTCCGATGTCGTTTCCGATCAAAGAGATTACAGGAACAAGAACGAGAGTAATCACCGTGGCAAAAAGCAGCCCGAAGCATAAACTAATTGCCATGGGAATCAAAAATTGCGCCTGGAAGCTTTTCTCAAACAACATCGGCCCCAATCCAGCGGCGGTCGTCATTGTGGTCAGAACAATAGCTCTCCATCTGGCGACACCGGCCTGCTGCAGCGCGTCTTCTATCGTCATTCCGTTTTTGATACTTCGGTTCGCGAAATCCAAAAGAACCAAAGAATCATTTACCACAACGCCGGTAAGAGCCAAGATACCCATCATGCTCAAGATGGAGATATCGAAACCCATGACAATATGCCCCCAAATTGCGCCTACAATTCCAAACGGAATGGCGCTCATGACGACGAAGGGCTGGAAATAGCTTCTGAACAACGTGGCCAAAATCGTGAAAATGACGGCAATCGCGAGCGTAAAAGCTCGGAACAGACTGTTGAATGACTCCTGCGTCTCTTTCGCCTGGCCCTCAAATCTAATCCCTACCCCGTTATAGCGGTTCAGAAGCTTTGGGAAGAAATTCGCATTCAAGTCGTTTAGAACTTCGGTGGGATTTGCGCGGTCCTGATCGATTTCGGCCGTTACATTAATCGCCCTTGATCTGGCTACTCGTCTTATCGCATCAAGCCCTTGAATCATATTGACTTCCGCCACCTCATGGAAAGGAATTTCCGCCCCCGATGACGTCCTGACCCTCATTTTTCTAATATCTTCCAGAGAGCGCCTCTCCTCGAACGGATAGCGAAGCTTGACCTTCACGTCATCCCGGCCACGTTGCAAACGCAGGACTTGCAGCCCGAAAAAGCGCGCGCGTAACTGACGCCCCAAATCATCCAGATTCACTCCCAGAACGCGGGCCTGTGGCTTCAATGATGTTCGGAACTCAAGCTTTCCAGGCCGGAAATCATCTTGAACATCATATAGGCCGGGATATTTAGTTAACTCTCGCTTGAACTCCTGAGTTACTCTTCTCAAAGTCCCGATGTCACCACCATAAAACTGCACATCTATCGGTTTACCACCGGGCGGGCCTGCTCCTCCTCCACTGAAAGTAAGGCTCATCACATCGGGAATTTCTCCTGTATTCTCACGCCATCGGTTGATGATTTCCTCCGAGCTGATTCCTCTAGCTTCCGAGGGCAGCATCTCGACAATCACCTGCGCCATATGGCTCCCTCCCACGACGCGCCCGCCGCCTGGGTCAAGATTCTCACCCAGTATTGTAAATATATGTTTGACGACTGGTTCACCCGTTTTCGAGCGGACAACTTCGTCAAGAGCAACGGCTGCCTGCTCAATCTTTTGCGCGGCGTTTTGCGTTTGCCGAATCGGGGTTCCCAGCGGGAAGAAAATTTTGGCATGCACCCAATCGGAATCGATTTTTGGAAAAAACAAAAATCTTACATGCCCACCAACAGCTAAACCTACCGTCACCATAAAAACCACCATAGCCAGGGAGAGGACCAGATACCTGCCATTCAGGCAAAATCTCAGAATCGGCGCATAAAATCGATGGATGAGCCAGTTTATGGCTCTATCGATGGCGTTTCTCATTTGAGATGAGAACCCACCCGCCCTGGGAGGCCGCACCCAATGTCCCAGATGAGCCGGCAGAATGAATAACGACTCGATGAGAGAAGCTATTAACGCGGCGATGATGGCCGCCGGGAGCACCGCCATGAATTTCCCAACTGTTCCTTCCACCATCAGCAAGGGAGCGAAAGCCACAATAGATGTCACGACAGTCGCGGTAACCGGCAGGACGACTTCATAACAGCCGTCAATAGCCGCCTGAACGCGATTTTTTCCTCTTTCCATATGCGAATAGATATTTTCAGCCACTACAATGGCGTCGTCCACCAGTATTCCTAAAACCATGATGAAGGCGAACATCGAGAGCATGTTGAGTGTGCCGCCGGAGAAATTCAAGAATCCCAACGCCGTCAAAAGGGAGACGGGAATTCCCATCGCTACCCAAAAAGATAGGCGAATGTTCAAAAACAGCCACATGGAGATGAAAACCAAAACGAGTCCGACGCGACCGTTTCTCAACAAAAGATCGAGCCGGTCCTGTATCAAACGCGAGGTATCCGCCCAATGAACCAAATCCAATCCTTCGGGTAGTTCTTTTCGCCTTTTCTTGACGTATTCAACTACCGTTTTAGAAATCGAAAGCGCATCTTCCTCGTCGGTTCGATACACCAAGATGAGCGCAGACGGTTTACCGTTGAATCGACCCGATTTATCGCTGTCTTCAAAAGCGTCGACCACACGAGCGATATCACCGAGTCTCAAAATTGCGCCATCTTTTTGGGTAAGTATTTCAAGCCGCTCGAACTCAGGGCCCGTGTAACGCTTTCCCAACGTCCTGATTCTGATTCTCCGCTCCGCAGAACGGATATCTCCGCCTGAGAGTTCCAGCACATTCTTGCGAATGATATTCGCGACCCGATCAAAAGTTAGACCATAGCGGCGCAACATCTCCTCAGAGACTTCGATTGAAATTTCCCAATCTCTCAAGCCGCTCAGAACCACCTTTGAAATGTTGGGCAAATCCAGCAATTCATCTTTGATCTCCGTGGTTTTTCGTTTCAGGACTTCTTCGGGCACATTGCCGAACAAGGAAAGACGAATTACCTGATTTATCCGCTTCACCTCCGAAACGATGGGCCTTTCTATGTTCTCGGGCAATGTCTTGATGCGGTCGATTTCGCTTCGGATATCTTCCATCAAATCCCGGGAATTCTTGATCCAGGCATGTAGTTCCACGGCAATTTCACAGCGACCTTCATAAGCAATCGAAGTGATTTTTTTTACCCCCTCGACACCTGTCAAGGCCTCTTCAATCTTGATGCAAATGCCCTCTTCCACCTCCGCAGGACTCGCGCCCTCCCAAGTGACGTTGACGCTGATTCGATCAAGGGCGAATTGAGGGAGCAACTCGCTGCGGATTTGAAAAACGGCGACAACACCGATGATCAGCATTATCCCCATCATAAGATTGGCGAAAACAGTATGACGCGCGGACCAATCCAGAATTTGTTTCATTGCGCCGAAGCCCCACCAGCTATTCCGTTATGAGTGGTAAGCTTCATACCGGAAACGGGGTCGGGGATGGCGGAAAGTATGATGCGAGAGTTTTCGTTCACTCCATTTCTGATTACGACTTCATCCTGTGCTTTTCGAATGACTTCCACTTTTTGAATCCTTAGTTTCCCATCGTCCAACAAAT
>JAPPHK010000042.1:0-4138 GCA_028820795.1 Nitrospinota bacterium
GCAGGATGCGCCGCCTTCTTCAATTCGGCTCATACACAACTTCTGACAGTAACTCAGGATTTCCGGCGGCGGTGAAGTCTTTGTAGATTTTTGAAAATAGCATGGCTATTTGATTTCCTCGTGGAGGACGGTGTTGAGGATCTGCACGACCTTCACGGTATCGCTGAGCATCGGGCGGCGTTTGCGCCGAGATGGGTAAAGGCAGGGCGCGTCCGCATGTGCCCGTAGTAATCGGGACGATTGTTCAGGAGATGGATAAGCGCATGGACAGTTTGGGCGGGCGAAGGTCCAGGCGGAGAAAAGATGAGTTTTGGCCTTAGGGGGCGTATATCAGTTCGCGTTGCTCCCGTTGCCGTCACCGGGCCTGAATGTTGCGGGCGTAAGCGCATCGAAGATACCCGTAAAGTTTCCGCTCGAGCCGTCATTCTCGGCGAAATGAACGTCGGTCGAGCCGACCACGCGGCGGGGGTTGCCTTCGGCATCCGGCACGTTCGAGAACTGACCGCGCCACGTCCCGGCGGAGGTCGTGATTATGCGTTCGGGATGGGTGACGGTGACCTCGTTGCCTTCGAATGAGCCGGCAGCGTCAAAGGATGCGGAAAAGTGCAGGTCGTAATCGGCTGGCAACGCCGCAGGGTCGGTACCCTGCCAGGGTACGGCCGGAAAGAGGTGGCGGCCGGGTGCAGTCTCGATCGGCTCGAGACACCCCATGCAACCAGTGATGCGCTTGTTGCCGAAGTCGGCGGTCAACGAGACAGGCCCTGCGAATTCCGTGTACTCGGTGGAACCGGCCAGTTCGCCCCAGTTGCGGCCGTAGTTGTACGTGTACAGGCCGCCGGAACCGCCGACGTAGGTGGCCGTGCCGGTCAGGGGGAGGTCGGGCGGATTGGCGGAGTCGAGTTCCGGGCCATCGATAAAGACGCCGCGCGTGGCGGATTCGAAAGCACGAATGGGTGCGCCGGGCGGGTAGACGAGCCACCATCCGGCCGCGAGATAGTCGGCAGGATCGGTGTCGTCCCACGAGGCGACGGCATAGAGCAGAATTCTGCCGTCATAGTGGTTTTCCGCAAGCAGCCATTCCCGGCTGGAATGGTTGGGTTGCAGGGGCCGTGGGAGATAAATCCCCCACGACGCTTCATGGTGCCTGACGGTATCGAGGGTACGAGTGCGGCCGTCGTGGTAGCGCACGTCGACGCTGAGGACGTTGTCGACAAAGGTCGTCTGTGTCCGAAACGGTTGGGGGGCTGGCGTAAGCGTAGGTGTCGAGATGGGAGGCGGAGGGGAACCACCGCCTCCGAAACAGCCCGCCGTTAGCAGAACCAAAAATAGACCAATCAATTTTAAGAGTTTCATGCAACTCAAAATGACAAATACGCCGGGAGACGTCAAGTCATTCACGTAACAGGGCGTCTTTGGCAGATACAGCAACACCATTTAGAAATAACGCATCAGGGTTTTCTGGTTTTATTCATGGCGCTCCCTCGGAGGACCTCAAGGGGAGTTGGGGTCGGCATGTAAGCGCCACCCCTCCCGGACAGGAGGGTTCAGTTCCTGGCCCACGAAGGACTCAAGGTTCCCGGTGGGCCCCGGAAGGGGTGGTCATCTGACTGTTATCTCGATGAGAACCTCGGTCAGCGCCGTCCCTCCCGGCGATGACGATCAGGTTTTTTCACGACCTTTAAACGCTCGTAAAGGTGGAAGGACCAAGGGGGACGGCTTGCCGTCTCAGGAGTCGATCCGGGGTACGAGGATGCCCACATAACAACTGAAACAGCCATTATTTTGCTGTCTCCTTTCTTTGCCAACATACCCTTCCGCCTCAAGCTCTGCATAAAGCCGAACAGCCGGCCTCTGGTTCACAAATCTTTTCAGAAAATCCCTTTCCAACAAGAGCGCGAGGAAAAGTCTTCGGGTTTCTCGTTACCGTCCGCGCCACTGAATATCGCTTTTACGATCTCCTCGAACATCATGGGAATCTTCCGGATCATTCCAGTTCAGCGCCATTTCCACATATCCCGTCAGAATGAAATTCTGTGCCAAACGGCTGACGCGGTACCGACCCTAGGAGCAGAATGCCGAAGCCTGATATGATCGATAAAGCCGAGTGAATCGTCAACAACGTGATGGACGCACCATCTGTTTCAGACGGCCTGTTCACGAAAACACCAAAATGATGAACCCGAGTACCGCGGCCATGACGATCTGGGCCGCCACGTAGTTAATAATCAGCAAAGGGAGCGAATCACGCATGACAACACCACATTGGTGAGATTATATATGATCGAAAGCGTAAAATATAGAGTTCCCGGCGAAAAAATCCGCTTTACACGGAAACAGGTACTTTACGGGGCGATTTAAGTGTCTTGATAATGTGGATCCGATGATGCGGATCTGTTTCATCTCGCGCCTTCCGCAGGGCGGCAGACCATGTCAACTCACCCAGTGTGATGGCGCCGGGAGGGCGCGTCCATTCCATTGATTACACGGATGGCCGGGTAGGAGGGGTCGTTATCGCAATGCCGATATCAGCATTGCGGAGCATTCACCAAAATCAACTTGTCATGGCAAAATATGTGCCTTGCCTTTGGCATATTGGGTCTCTATAATCATTTTCCAATTTCTATTTGAACTTTCCGCATTGCCGGAGGAGGCGTAAATTTGCTCCGTAACGGCCGCATTGTCTTGATGTGCGCTCTTATCTGCTTCCTCTTTTATTTCGGCAGCGTGGCGGTTGGCGCTGCGGGATTCGGCGTCGTACTCGACGACGTACCGGAAATGCTCACACTGCTGGTCGCCGTTCTTCTGTTCGTAGCCGCCGTTCTCATGCTGGAAGCAGTGGAGAATGGCGGCAAAGACGCCTGATATCGGATTCGTCGCAATATCCACCTAAAAAGGGGAACCATCATGTCGGACCAGAAGATGAGAGAAGAGATCGCATCGGTCGAACGCCGCAATTTCCTGAAGCTGGCGGGCGCAGGCGGCATCACGGCCGCGCTGATGGCGGCCGGGACCGGGGCGCTCACCTCGAGCAAGGCCTCGGCGCAGACGGCCAAGGAGGAAGCCATGCGCCGCCGCACCGCGAAGTACACGATGACGATGGCGACCGCCTACGTGCTGACGGCGGACCGCAGCTATCCCATTATGCAGCTCGATTTCAAGGAGAACATCCAGAACGCCACCAACGGCCAGGTCTACGTCAAGCTGGCGGCGGGCGGCCAGCTGGGCGTCGGCTCGACGCTGGCCCAGAAGGTGCAGAGCGGCACGATCCAGGCGGCCCAGCACTCGCTCTCGAATTTCGCCCCCTTCGCGCCGGTCGTCGACCTCATCAACCTGCCCTACCTGTGCGGCGCCAACCAGCGCTTCGTGAACCTCGTGACCTCGGACCACTGGAAGAAGACCATCCACCCGAAGGTCGAGGCGCGCGGATTCAAGCCGCTTTACTATATCGTCATCGACCCGCGGGTCGTGGCGGTCCGCAAGGGCGGAGCCGGCGCGGTCATCAAACCGGCGGACCTCAAGGGCGTGAAGTTCCGGGTGCCCGGCTCGAAGATGCTGCAGCAGTACTACCGCCTGGTCGGCGCCAACCCGACGCCGGTTGCATGGGGGGAGACGCCGTCTGCGATCAAACAGGGCGTGGCGGACGCTCTCGACCCGGCGGTCGGCGCGCTCTTCGTCTTCGGCTTCAAGGACATCCTGAGCCACGTGACCTTCACCCAGGCGGTGCCGGACAGCCAGGTCTTCTCGTGCAATCTCGCATGGTTCAACTCGCTTTCCAAAGACGTGAAGGACGGTGTCGAGTTCGCCTCGGAGATCACGTCGCAGCAAAACCTCGCCAAGGTGCCGGCGGCGCGCAACTATGCGATGGCGGAACTGAGAAAGTCCGGCGTCAAGTTCCATTCGCTCAGCAAAGCGCAACTGGCGGTCTGGAAAGAGACGGGCGGCTACCAGCGCTCCGAGTGGGACGGCTTCAAAACGAAGCTGGCCGGTTCCATGGATTCGTTCAATAAACTGGTCGAAGCCGCCGACACGCAGAGCCGCTACTACGTTCACGACGCCTAAACCGCATGGCCCGGCGGCGCGCGCCGCCGGGCCGTTACGCGCCGCGGCACCCAGAAAGGAGGCGCGTTATTGCTAGCCT
>JAPPHK010000042.1:4148-9459 GCA_028820795.1 Nitrospinota bacterium
CTGGCGCCCCCCCCCCCCACACCTCCCCCCATAAACCACCACCCCCACCAACCCCCCGCGGCCGGGGGGGCGCCCCCGCGGGGCCCCGTTCCGCTCCGCGGAACCCAGAATGGAGGAGCGTTCTTGCTCGCCTCACTGAACAGGAACATCGAGCGTCTTGCGCTGCTGTTTTTCTACACCATGCTGGTCGCCACCATGGCGGTCGAGGTGGTGCGGCGCGAGGTCTTCGCCTACTCTTCGATCTGGGGCGAGGAGATAGTCCGCTACGCGTTCATCTACCTCGTCTGGATCGGCGCTGCTTCGGCAGTGCGCGAGCGGGCGCACATACGCATCGACGTCATTTTCAACTACGTCGGGCCGCGCACCAAGGCCGTGCTCTACATCTTCGGTGACCTGGTGATGCTGGCCATCGCCGTCATCTCCATCTGGTGGTCGCTCGAGAACGTCTCCGTCTCCTGGAAATTCGGCTCGGTCAGCCATGGACTGCGGCTGTCGATGGTCTGGTTTTTCGCCGCCGTGCCCATCGGTTTTTCGCTGCTGGTCTTTCGCCTCATCCAGTCGCTCATACGCGACGTCGCAGACTTCCGTTCCGGCTCCTCCCTCTACGAGGGCGCCCGGTTGTTCGACTAAGGCGATCCGGGAGAGACACCGATGCTCTGGAACCAGATGCAGCAGGCACATCAGGAGATAGGTTGGGATTTCTACGGCCCGGTCATCTTCTTCGTGGTACTGGTCGCGCTGGGCGTGCCCATCTGGGCGGCCATCGGCGGCGGCGCGGTGGCGATGCTCCTCGTTTCGGGCGTTCTTCCTCTGTCGCTGCTCGGCGAGAGCCTCTTCGACGGGATTGACCATTTCGCCTTGACCGCCGTACCCCTGTTCATCCTGACGGGCGACGTGCTGGTGCGCACCGGGCTCAGCCGCAAGTTCCTCGACGTGGCGGAGGCCCTGACCTGCTGGGCGAGAGGGGGCTTCGGCTCCGCCACGGTGCTGGTATGCGGTATGTTCTCGGCCATTTCGGGCTCGGATGCGGCGGGCGCCGCCGCGGTGGGACGCATGACGATCTCACGGCTGGTCGAATCGGGATACCCGCGTCCCTACGCCTGCGCGCTCGTGGCGGCGGGCGCGTGCACGGGCATCCTCATCCCGCCTTCCATCGCCTATATCATCATCGGGCTCGTGCTCGGCATATCCGCCGCCACGCTCTTCCAAGCGGCGCTGATTCCCGGCATCCTGATTCTCACCTCCATCCTGATCACGAACATCATCGTCAACCGGCGCTACGCCTATGAGGGCGGCGGGCTGATCTCGGCGGCCGAATGGGCCGCCAATCTCAAAAAGGCGATAAAGAACGGCTGGTACGCCTTCATCGTGCCCGGCGTGATTTTCTGGGGGATTTTTTCGGGCCAGCTCACGCCGACCGAGGCGGGCGCGACCGCAGTAGTAGTCACAATCATCATGGGTTTCATTCTGGGCACGCTCAAGTTCTCGGACTTCCCGGCGATGCTTGTGAGTTCCGCGAAGGTCAACGGCGTCATTCTGCCGATCATCGCCTTCTCCCTGCCTCTCGCCCAAACCATGGCGGCGCTCGGCGTTCCGCAGGGATTCGTCCATACGGTCACGTCGATGACGGATAATCCCTACGTGCTGATCCTGCTCATGATCGCCATCCTCATTGCGGCCGGCTGCGTCATGGAGACCACGCCCAACATCGTCATCCTGGCGCCTATCCTGAAACCCCTGGCGGATGAAATCGGCATGAACGAGATACAGTTCTGCGTGATGATGATCACGGCGCTCGGCGTGGGCTTCATCACGCCTCCGCTCGGCCTCAACCTCTTCGTCGTCTCCGGCCTGACGGGCGACTCCATCCTCGATATCGCCGCGCGCGCGGTGCCCTTCGTCTTCTTCATGCTGCTGGTGGTGTTGCTGATCGCTTACGTCCCGTGGGTCTCCACCGTGCTCCTGCCCGCGGCGTATCAGTAAGAGCACGATGATCCTGACCTGTCTCGAGCATGCGAGAGAAAGTTCGACAGAGGGCCTTTGAGAGGTGGCTGCAACCGTGTCAAAGACCCACGACCGGATCGGAGCGGCCGGCCATGTCACCGGTCAGGTCCAATACTTCGATAGCAGGCGCCACGTAAGATGAAGGCGCTCGTCTACACTGGCCCTGAAACCCTCGACTACCGCGATGTGCCGGATCCCGAGATCGGCGAAGACGCGTTGATCCGGGTCGCTCACGTCGGCATCTGCGGTTCGGACATGCATGCATGGGCCGGCCATGACGAGCGCCGCCCGGCGCCCCTGATCCTCGGCCACGAAGTGTCCGGATCCGTTGTGGAGGGACCAGGCGCCGGCAATCGCGTCGCGGTCAATCCACTCGTGACCTGTGGCGCTTGCGCGGCTTGCCGCTCGGGACGGGAAAATCTTTGCGCGACGCGAGAAATCATCTCCATGCCGCCCCGCGAGGGGGCTTTTGCCGAACTACTCGCGATGCCGGCCGGCAACCTCATCCCGATCCCGGACGAGGTTCCGACCGAGAAAGCCGTTCTCAACGAGCCTTTGTCGTGTGGATGGCATGCGGTGCGCCTGGCGCAGAGGTTTTTGGACATGCCGATCAGCGATGCGCGCTGCCTCGTCATCGGCGGCGGCGCGATCGGACTCGGCGTCGCTCTCATTCTCGGTGATCGGAATGCGGCCGAAATCCACATCGCGGAAATCAACCCCTCGCGCCGTGCCATCCTTTCTCGCGCCGGTGGTTTCCGGGTCTACGACCCCTCGTCAGGAAAGGATCCGGAATCCGTCGATCTGGTCATCGACGCGGTCGGGTTCGAGGCAACCCGCGCATCGGCGTCCGCCGCGGTGCGGCCCGGAGGCGCAATACTCCATATCGGCCTGGGTTCTGCGGCGGGCGGCCTTGACATCCGCCGCTTGACGCTTCAGGAAATCGCCTTCATCGGGACCTATACCTACAGCGCCGCGGATTTTCGCGAAACCGCGGAGGCGATCTTCTCAGGCCGTCTCGGAGCGCTCGACTGGATCGATGTCCGTCCGCTATCGGAGGGAGCAAGCGCCTTCGCCGATATCAGGTCAGGCTGCGCAGCCGCGCCCAAAATAGTCCTTGCACCCTGAGAACGCCTGTGTTTTGCGGCTGGACGGTGCTCTGGATACGGCTACATGAGCGAACCCGCTGACAAGGCGCGGATTCCCCTCCCGGTCGCGGCGGTTCGAGAACCCGCCGCCCCACCATCCGACAAGCTGCTCCTCGACGCGGCGCTCGGGGTGGCCGACCGTCACGCCCTCGCCGTCTGAAGGCGCTGTCGGGGTGGAACGCGGTGGGCGCGAAGGGGATCTCGTAGTCTTTCAGGTGCGTGCGAAGTTCGACCGTCTCGTCCATAAGCACATCGAACGCACTTTCAAGGTGCAGGCGCCGGACGGCGATATCGCCCGCGCATCCGATGCAACCCCCGATCGTCGCGGCAATCTCCTCGATGGAAGTCCTGTCCGCATCCTCGCCGCAGGCGTCGCCGTAGAGGTAGGTATACATGCCCCCGAATCCGCCGGAGTAGGATGCCGTGCCTCTCGCGGGCAGCGGACCCTGATGATTCAGGTCGAGCTCGGGCCCGTCGATGAACAGGGAGCTGACGTTGTCGTCATGGTTTATGAGATCGGGTGGACGCTGGCCCTTGAAATGGATTCACCAGCCGGCCGCGAGGTAATCACCCGGGTCTCCGGCGTTCCAGCTCGCGACGACGTAGCCCATGATCGTTCCGTTTTACACCTCCTGGAAGAGCGTCCACGCGTTGCCCTTGTCGTGGCCCGGGATATCGGGGGGATAGGCGGCCGTGCTCCGTGCATCGACGTTCGTGTCGAGCAGGACATGGGTCCCGTCGGGTTGCACGAAGTCGATGACCAGCGCGTCGCGGTCGGGTTGCACGGCCTGATCGGCGCATCGGGCGGTCATCCGCAGGCCGATGACGGCGAGGCGCTATTCGTCGAAGTGGTAGTCGACCTGGTCGAAGCGGTCCCGCGCGAACGAGAATACCAGGATGAGCGGTTCCGCGCCGGTGCAGCGCAGCGCGTGCCTGGTATCGGGCGGAATATAGACGGCGTATCCGGGCCCGATGTCGGCCGCACGTTCATCGATCTCCATGCGCCCGCGTCCCTGCACGATGTAATAGGTCTCTTCCGGTCCGTGGTGATGCAGCAAGAGCCGCTCGCCCGGCGGAATCTCCGCGATTCCGGTGACGAGCCCGGCGCTCCCCGTGCGTTCGCCCGCGGTCAAGAGTTTCCAGCGGATGGCGCTGCGCGCGGCGAGGGCGGCATCCGCCCACCCTTCCCAGGGCAAATCCGCCTGATCGATAATGACGGGTCGCGTCTGCCTTTCCACGATGGTTCGCTCTTTCTTCAGCGCCGGGCCTGACGGCGGCTGCAAGTCTTGCCGAACCCGAAGCGGCCGCTGCAAAGACACCCTTCGCGCATTTACCGTCCCGCCGGAAACGGCGCCGGTCCCGCCGAACCAGCGCAGGCGGGCAAAATGAATGTGGGTCGGGATGATAAAAATTGCAACCATTTTTTGGGGAAATCACCTGTTTTTCCACGCGGTTCGTGATTATTTTTTCTCGGTTTGCATATTTTTCATTTCCTCGCGGCTATTGTCATCGGCTGCGAGGGAGGGGTTGCGAGGCCGATGTCAATGGTTTCGGTTCCCGGATGATTCACGAACCCGCTCACCAGAAACTGCTCCGGCTCTCCTCCCGTGCCGTCCGCCGGGAAAGGAAAGGATATCAAGAGTCACAAAAGATTTGCCCAGGTTCCTCTCAAAGTGCTAAATTGCAGGTAGCACCAAGGGAGCCTGGGGAGAACTCCCTTGGTGCGAAACAACACCGCTCTATGTATCGTATGTTCAGTCGATGTCCATGACGCCCTTCAGACCTTCACGGGAGAGAGCATGATGAAAAGAAAACGTAAAACCAAGCTGTTCGGAGCATTTCTCGGGTTCGTCATGGCTCTGGCGTTGTTCGTCGCCCCGGCCGCCGGGGGAGAGATAGACGATCTCAAGGCGCAGATAAAGGCGCTCATGGAGCGGCTCGAAGCTCTCGAAGCCCGTGAGAAGAAGATGAAGGCCGATATGATGGCCGCTCAGGAGGCCGCCCGGAAAAAGGCCGTGGCCACGGGCGATTTTCCGGGTTCCTGGAAGATGCCGGGAAGCGACACTTCGGTCTCTTTCAGCGGCTACGTCAAGCTCGACGCGATCCATGGTAAACGTTCGGCGGCAGGGTGACGGGAGTTGTTTCAGCGGTTGAGAACGTGC
>JAPPHK010000059.1 GCA_028820795.1 Nitrospinota bacterium
CCCTCTATCGAGGCGGCGCGATCTTTCGTGGCCGACAGCCCCTATGCCAAAGCGGGCCTCTTCGCCGAAACCCAGGTGCGCCAGTGGAATTGGACGACCGGGCGTCCGGGGTAGCGCTCTGCTTGCGGCGCAACCGGGGAAACCGGCGTCCCGTGAACCCGGCGGGCGCTTTACGACATCCTAAACGAGAAGCAGCCGGTCACCACCGGGATGGCGGTTCGCTTCGGCAAGCTCTTCGGCAACGGTTCGGGCTTCTGGGTCAACCTCCAGCGCAACTACGATCTGGTGCGCGCGGAACGCACGGTGGACGTAAGCGGGATACCGACGCTCGAAGTGAGGGGCGCCTGGGAGGGACGGGTCGCGCTACGAAAGAGCCAGGTATTCCAGGCGGCTCTCCCCTCAAGGGGGGAATAAATACGCAATCAGGCGGTTCTGTAGGGAGTTGTTGAAAAAGCCCCCCTGACAAGGGGGGTTGGGGGGTTGAACCAACCGGGGAGGGAGGGATCAACGGCTAGAAGGGATGAGGGGTTCGGAGGGAATCATGTTTAACCCGCCTTCCCTCAGATTGAAAACCAACCCCCCCCTACCCCCCCCTTAACAGGGGGATAACAGCGACGCCCCCCCGACGAGGGGTTTTTCAACAACCCCTGTAGGAGCCGTTCGCAAACGGCCCTTACTTCGCATAGCCAATGCTGCTACGTGAAAAAACGACCCTTCAATGTTATGCTTCCGGCGATGAGCAACCATGAACCGCAAAGGAATGGACTGCCGTGAACAGCATAACGCTAAAGAATTTTCGCTGCTTCAGAGAGGAGCAGACCGCTCGCCTGGCGCCGCTCACCCTCCTCGTGGGTGAGAACAGCACCGGCAAGACTTCCTTCCTGGCGATGATGCGCGCGCTTTGGGATGTTTGTTATCGGGAACGAATCCCTGATTTCAAGGAGGAACCCTACGATCTGGGAAGTTTCGATGAGATAGCTCACCACCGGGGTGGAAGAGGGGGCCGGGCCCATAGCTTCGAGGCAGGCTTCAATATTGACGACAGTAGACGGAGCAATGGCGACGAAGCGCAATCCTATCGCTTCAATATGACCTTCGGGAAAGATAGGAGCGCGCCAGTCCTTCGGAAAATAAAGTTTTCACGTGATGATGTTTGGTTCGAGGTTCGTTATGCAGACCAGTCTCAGGAGATATGTTTCGGGGCAAAAGGATGCGGATGGATTACCAAATCTCCCCAAATCGGACCGAGCTTTATAGATGATCGCTTATCTTTTTTCTTCTGGTATGACTGGACTTTCCGAAACCGAGATGATCTCAAGAGTCGAGCAGAACCACTAACAAAATCTGACCCCATGAAACCTGCAAATGACGAGCTAAAACGAATTGAGGAGCTAGGAAAAGTATTTCGTGAAGTAGGCTTTCGTGGTGCTTCGGGAAGGCCCTACGCCAGTGCGCCCGTTCGCTCCAAGCCTCGCAGAACCTATGATCCCTCGCGCCAAAAACCCGAGGATCCTGAAGGTGACGATCTTCCTATGTATCTGTCCAGCTTGTCCCATCCTGACCAAAAAAGATGGGATCGGCTGAGATGGAACAGGCTGAAAAAAGCGCTCGAAGACTTCGGGAAAGAAGCGGGTTTGTTCGATGAAATTCACATCCGACATCTTGGGAAAAGGGACAGCGAACCCTTCCAGGTGCAGGTGAGAAAGTCCGGCCGCAGGCTAAAAGGCCCCCGGCGCAACCTGATCGACGTAGGATACGGCGTCAGCCAGGCGCTGCCCGTGATAACTGAGTTGCTGGAGGAGGATGCACCACCCATGTTCCTGTTGCAGCAGCCGGAGGTGCATCTCCATCCCAGTGCTCAGGCGGCTTTGGGCAGTTTGTTCTGCCAAGTAGCCAACTCGGACCGACAATTGCTCGTCGAAACGCACAGCGACCACCTGCTTGACCGGGTGCGGATGGACGTGCGTGACAGCGCTTCGGACCTGAAGCCCGATGACGTTTCCATTCTGTTTTTCGAGCGTAACGATTTGGACGTGCGCATTCATTCGCTCGGATTCGATGAAGAGGGCAACGTTATAGGCGCTCCGGATAGCTACGGTAAATTTTTCATGGAAGAGACGCGACGGTCTCTATGGAAACGCTAGCAAGTTATAGGGACCTGATGAATGTGCGCCATCGTTGACGCAAATGTAGTGCATGAAGTCTTCGGTTCCAACCTATCTTCGGCTGGCGAACGATTCTTCGATTGGATTGAAAGAGGAACCAAGCGCCTTGTGGTCGGCGGCAAGTTGCGCGAGGAACTTGAGGCGAGTTCTGAAGATTTCAGAAAGTGGGCGAGGGTCGCCGTTAGAACCGGAAAAATAAGAATCGTAAACAACGATGATGTCGACGACAGGGCGAGAGAACTCGAGAATGAGGGCGGATACGAGTCAAATGATCCGCACGTTCTCGCCTTGGCCCAAGTGAGCGGCGCGCGTTTGTTGTATTCCAATGACGGCGATTTGCAAGAGGATTTCGGGAATAAGGACTTGATTGATCAGCCAAGAGGAAAAGTTTACTCAACACGTGTCAATAAGGATTTCCAGCCCGAACACAGGCGTCTTCTCTCCAGAAGGGATTTGTGCCGCCCTCCAAGATAACTAAACAGACCGGGCGGACACGCGGGTCCGCCCCTACGGCATCGCGGGTTTCGCACGTCAGTCCGGCGTTTCACAAACCACCCATTCACTAGAACCGCGCCGTCAGAACGCCTTAGCCTGCGCCTACTCCGGAAGCGGCCCGAAATCGGGCGGGGGGATGCGGCGCTTCGAGGCCGCCTCATACGTCGAGGCGATTTGGAGCAGCACGTCCTCCCTGCCGGGTTCGGCGCGGAAGACGAGGGAAAACGGCAGGCCGGGCTCCGGGATGGTGGTGGCCTGATCGTTGTGGGCGGAGATGAACCGCGTCCCGTCTTCGCTCAGTTCGAATACCGGGTCGTACGTCGTGCGCACGTAGCCCGCCGGCACGAGCACTTCCGTCAGCCCCGCGTTCGGCCCGCTCTGGGATTCGGGCCGTGAGTTCAGCAGTAGGCCGGGCTGGACCGCGCCGCCGATGATGGCGGGCGGCAGCGGCGTGTGCAGGCGCACCAGGGCGTCGAGCTTGTTCTCCAGGATCACCATCATGTCCACGCGGCGCAGGAGTTCGCGCAGCATGATGCGCTCGTTCACCCCCTGCCGGCCCCCGTGGGGGTTGCGCGGGTCCGAGACCTCCTCCCAGTTTTTGAAGGCGGCGCGGTGGTCGTCGCCCCAGAACTTGGAGCGCGCGTTCAGTTCGGGGAAGCCCGTGATGGTCTCTGCGAAGCCGCGCGCCTCCCAGTCCTCCGCCCGGCGCGAGAGGTACTGGTGGATGTGGTAGCGGAACGTCATGGCGAGCTCCTGTTGCTGCACGGTGGCGAGGTCGAGGTTTATCGGCTGCTCGATTCTGCCCTCGCCCATGGCAAGTATATAGTCGATGGGCTGCATATCGCCCGAACCGAACACGACGCCCGGCGCGAACTCGGTGGGGACGATGGCTTCGGCGAACTCTCTGAAGAGCGGCTCGCCCTCGGGCGTTAAGCGGAACATGATGTCCGGCATGAAGACAGGGATGAGCCTGGCCAGCGCGCGGCGGAAATCCGTCTTCATCGTCTCGACCTCGGGGTCGCCCGCCCAGAGCGGGTCGGTGGATTCCAGCAGCTTCGCGCCGAGTTTTTCGCCCAGGACTTCCTTTATCTCCCTCGCCGCCGCGTTTACGATGGGCTCTTCCGACTTCGAACCCCTCGGATAGACCATCGACTCGCGGATGACGCCGATGCGCACGCCCTCGAGCGCGCCCGCCTCCCCGCTCGCCTGGATGTGCGACGCGTAGGGCGTATCCAGAACGGAGGAGCGCGGCACCGTCGTGAACGGATCGCGCGGGTCGTAGTAGCCGTTCACCGGGTCTTTCAGGGCGTCGAGCACCCTGGCGCAATCGGCGAGTGATTTCGTGATGACGCCGCTCCTGTCGCAGTAGATGTCCGCCCCGATGGCGCCGCCGTCGAAGCCGAGCATCGCCTTGTGCGGCAGGATGAGCGCGACGGCGTTGTGGTTCGAAGGCCCCCGGCACGACGCCCTCGTCTCCTCGCCCAGGCTCGCCATCACCATGTTGGTGCTCACCGAAAGGGCGGAGCCCGAACTCGAACCCAGAGAGGCCGCCCGCGTGGTGTCGTAGGGGTTGGACGGGTTCCCGCCCCACGTGCTGCGCTGGTAGCCCAGGACGGAGGGCAGCACCTTGTCCGGCGCGTGCCGCCCGCCCGGGTCGCCCGCGCGCCCGTTGTATTCGGTGCTCACGGCCTTGGCGAAGATGACGGCGCCCTTGTTCCGGAGCTGCTCGACGAGGATGTGGTCGCGCGCGGGAAAATCGATGTCATAGGCCGCGTCGCCCCCGCCGGTCGAGCGCATGTCCTTCGTGTCGAAGGGGTCCTTGAAGGAGAACGTCACGCCGTACATCGGCATTTCTTCGAGGTCGGGATTCGCGCCGTATTCGGCGTCGAGCTCCGCCGCGCGCTCGATGGCGTCGGGGTAGTGGCGGAATACCTCGCACATGGGCGGCGCGCCCGGCGGCAGCGGGCCTTCCGCGGGATGCCTGTCGAAATCGCCCTTGCACGTCACGGAGCGCTCGCCCCGGATGTTCAGGGTGGCGAGGGCGTTCACCTGGCCCGCGTTCGGGATTCCGACGATCATGCCGTACTGCTGCGCGACTTCGGGGTCGGACGCGGTGGTTTCCATGCGACCGAACTCGAGCGGGGGTCCTGCGTATTTATCCAGATCGGGCAGGTGGTCGGATGCCTTCACGGTCTCGGTGGGGAACTCGATCGGCGAGCCGCCGCGAACCGCGCCCCTGGCTTCGGGGATGCGCGCGCCGTCTTCGGTGACGAGCATGCTGGCGACGCCGTTGTACGCGCGCACGCGCGCGAGGTAACCCTCGACGACTTCGGCGCAGGTAGTGCGTCCGGCGCGAATCGCCGCGTGTAAGTCTTCGATGCCCGCTTCTTCCAGGTGAAACTGATCCTCCATGACGCATCCTTTCGTAAAGTCTCGTGTCGGTTCGTCCCTCACGGCGGAGGGAGCGGTTATCGGTTTTCAGACGATGCGGGAATACTATGGGCGGCGCCCGGTTTTGGCAACGGCGGGCGGGGACGGAGGACGGGAACGGGCGCCTCCCGCGGCACGTCGATTCACGCTGCGCACCGTTCCGCGATTTCCGCCGCCGGCCATTCCGCATGTACGGCCGGGGAAGCCGGCCGAAGGGCGGGTCCGTACGCGCGCATTTCCCCGCATTTCCCGCTTGCGCCGATTCCGCTTGGCCGACCGAGGAGGGAGGAAAGGAATACTTAACGGGAATATAGATAAAACAATGACTTCGAAGAAATCAAGAATCCATTACAAACATTCTCGGGACATTTCACCTTATCGGCAAGCTAAAAGGTCTCATTTAAACCCATTAATTATTGAGGGTCTTCGCCACGAAGGGAATCATCCAGGAAATGGCATCGGTATGGCTACGTGCGCCATTGGAGGCATCTTCTTCTCAGTCCCTTGACATTCAGGCGCGGGGAGTGCATAAACCCCGTTGACATTTCTCGTGATCACGCGTTGTGCTTCCTGGTGATCGGAAGCGTCTCTCATCCCGAGTTCTATCCATTTACTCTCCGTCTTCTCCAGATGCGTGTGGAAAGCGGTACCAGCCACGCATACGTCCGCCTAAAGGGGTGACGAATCCTGGCAGAAGGAAGTTCAATTACATGTCTCAATGCTCATTCACCGAACTCGGTGTGGCCGAGCCTCTCCTCCGCGCCCTTCGCGCGGAGAACTACGCCCACCCAACCCCGATTCAGGATCAGGCTATTCCACAGCTCCTCGCCGGAAAGGATCTGCTCGGCATCGCCCAGACCGGCACGGGAAAAACCGCCGCCTTCGCCTTGCCCATCTTACAGCATCTTTCCGCCGGCAGACCGGGCGAGAACGGAACCTACGGCGGCAAAAGAGAGTCTGGCGGCAGAAACCGCCGGCGATCCACTCCACGCGTCCTCCCGCGCGCCCTCATTCTTGCACCCACGCGTGAGCTCGCCATCCAGATCGGGGAGAGCTTCCGCGCCTACGGGCGGCGCCTACCGTTGCGCCACACCGTCATCCTGGGCGGCGTGGGTCAGAATCCTCAGGTTCGCGCCCTCTCCAACGGGGTGGACATCCTCGTAGCCACACCCGGGCGTCTGCTCGATCTGAAAGAGCAGGGCCATGTCCGCCTTAACCAGATATCCCACCTCGTCCTGGACGAGGCCGATCTCATGCTCGATATGGGCTTCCTGCGCGATGTGCGGAAGATCATGGCCTCCCTGCCTGCAAAGCGGCAGACAATGCTTTTTTCGGCAACCATGCCCTCCGACGTGTCGCGCCTGGCCAGAGAGATACTGAACGATCCCGTCCGTGTCGAGGTCTCCCCGAGAGTCATCACCGTCGAGCAGGTCGACCAGCGGGTCTTCTTCACCGACGCTTCAAACAAGCGCTCTCTGTTGACGCACCTCCTCCAGGATGCCGATATGAGCCGCGTGATCGTCTTCGTGCGCACGAAGCGAGGGGCCAGCAGGCTCGCCGAGCAGCTCGGAAAAGCAGGTTTTCCGACCGAGGCCATCCATGGCAATAAGACCCAGAACGCCCGTCAGAGCGCCCTTGCGAACTTCCGGAACGGACGCGCCCGCCTTCTCGTCGCCACCGATGTTGCTGCTCGCGGCATCGATATCTCCGGTGTCAGCCACGTCATCAACTATGAGCTGCCCAACATCCCCGAGAGCTACGTCCACCGTGTCGGGAGAACCGCCCGGGCGGGCGCCGAGGGTATCGCACTCTCATTTTGCGACTCCTCCGAGCGGACCTTTCTCCGCGACATCGAGCGGGTAACGAAACGGCCCATAACCATCGTCGAAAACCACCTCCATCAATGCACGACAACGCCCAGAGGGCAGATGCCTTCCGGACCGTCTCCCTCGGGGCGGTCGGCGCCCAAGCGCCGAGACGCATCAGGGCCTTCTCGTCCGGGCAGTCGTCGATCCGGATCTGATGGAAACGTACCCAAACGGCAAATCTCGCCAGGCGGGTCGACCTCGAATGGGTCGAAACCTGAATATCCGGGCTTTTCCGGGGAACGAACCGCTCCCGGTGGAGCCGTACCCAGCGTGCCCAGGAAGCGCCGAAAGCGCAGATCCCGGTACCGCGTTTCAGCAGCGAGGTAGCTCCCACCCCCATAATCCATCGGGAAATATCGACGCTATTCATCATTTGGGAATTATACGCTTGGCCAGTCAAGTCTATCATTCCCATAATGAGGCGTGACTTTCACCTTATCGTCCTTGCAATGTCGGCAATACATTTAATCGCCCGTAGTTGTTCATCAGCCTTTGGCATCAGTTGGCATTGGGTATTGTGGTAGTAAGCAATTAGAGCGGAATAAGTGAAAAATTCGAGAAATAGGCGATGTTTATCGATAAATAAATGAAAATATGCGATGCTCCGGGGACAGGAAAAAAACGAAAAATTAAGGGGTTTTGCGTTGAAAAAAGAGGTGAAGACTGACTTGGATGCCCTCATCGTCGGCGCGGGCATCGCCGGGCTTTTCATGCTTTATCGGCTGCGCTCGCGCGGCTTTAGCGCGCGCGTCTACGAGGCGGGCGGCGACGTGGGCGGCACCTGGTACTGGAACCGCTACCCGGGCGCGCGATGCGACACGGAGAGCATCCAGTATTCCTACCAGTTCTCCGAAGAACTCCAGCAGGAATGGGAATGGGGCGAGCGCTACGCGAGCCAGCCCGAAATTCTGCGCTATGTCAACCACGTGGCCGATCGCTTTGATTTGAGGCGGGATATCGTCTTCAACACGCGAATCGCCTCCGCCGTTTTCGATGAGGAGGCGAGCCACTGGGTCGTCGAGACGGACGGTGGCGAGCGGGTTTCGGCGGCGTTTTGCGTGATGGCCACCGGGTGTCTCTCCACTCCCAATTTCCCCGCTTTCGAGGGCTTGGGCAGCTTCGAAGGCCCCGTTTACCACACCGGCCTGTGGCCGCATGAGAAGGTGGATTTCTCGGGAAAACGGGTGGGCGTCATCGGCACGGGGTCTTCCGCCATGCAGTCGATCCCCATCATCGCGCGCGAAGCGGACGAAGTGTTCGTCTTCCAGAGAACGGCGCACTTCGCCGTGCCCGCGCACAACGGCCCCCTCAGCGAGGAGCGCGCGCGCGAGGTGAAGGCGAACTACCCGCAAATCAGGGCGAGGGCCAAGCGATCGGCTACGGGTTTCGATCAGACCTTTGGAGAGAAGGAGGCATTGAAGGTCAGCGAGGAAGAACGCGATCGCGAATTCGAAAAACGCTGGGCGCACGGCGGACTGCCTTTCCTCTCGGCATTCACGGATCTGCGCTACAGCGAGGAGGCGAACCAGATGGCGGGCGAATTCGTCCGCAACAAGATTCGCTCGGTCGTGAAGGACCCGAAAACCGCGGAACTGCTTTGCCCCACGACGGTCATCGGCTGCAAGCGCCTATGTGTGATTACAGAGTATTTCGAGACCTACAACCGCCCGAACGTGCGCCTGATCGACGTGAGCGGGTCGCTCATCGAGAAGATAACGCCACAGGGGGTGATGACGGCGGGGCGGGTATACGATATCGACATGCTCATCCTGGCGACGGGGTTCGACGCCATGACGGGCACCCTGCTCAGAATCGACATCCGCGGACGCGGCGGACGCACCCTGCAGGATAAATGGAAGGAAGGCCCCCGCACCTATCTCGGCCTCATGACGGCGGGATTCCCGAACATGTTCACCATCACGGGCCCGGGGAGCCCCTCGGTTCTGACGAACATGCAGACTTCCATCGACCACCACGTCGAGTGGATAGGCGCGTGTCTCGTGTATCTGCGCGAAAACGGGATGAAATCCATCGAGGCCACGGTGGAGGCGGAAGACGCCTGGGTGGCGCACAACAACGAGGAGACCGCCAAGACGATTCGTTACCAGTGCACCTCCTGGTATCTGGGAGCGAACATACCGGGCAAACCGCGGGTGTTCATGCCCTACATCGCCGGGTTCGACGTTTATTCGAAGAAATGCGCGCAAATCGTGGAGGCGGGATACGAGGGGTTTCATCTGATCCGTAACGAGGAAGCCGTTCCTTGCGATTCGGTGCTGGCGTCACCCAAGGGGAGGGAGACCGAATGAAGCTCAAAGGGATCATGGGAGCGCCCACGACGGCATTTGGGCCCGACGGCGGCGTGGATTACGACACTTTCGCCAGGCAAGTCGATTTTTTGATCGAACAGGGGTTTCCCTTCATCGCCCATCCCATGCACATCGGCGAGTCCTTGAACCTGAGCGAGC
>JAPPHK010000040.1 GCA_028820795.1 Nitrospinota bacterium
CGATCTGGTCGAGTTCGTTTTCTTCGCCGATGGCGACGATGACGATGCGCGTTATTGTGGTATCTTCCGTCGGCCCGGCTGCGATGCTTTCGATATTGTATCCACGGCGCGTGAAAAGACCCGCTACATGAGAAAGCACGCCCGCGTGGTTATTGACGAGAATGGAATAGACTTGTCTCATGATTTGGCTTCCCTGGAGGGGGGAGCGAGTTGCATCTCATCGTTTCCGGCGCCGGCGGGAACCATGGGCCAAACGTTTTCTTCTTTGTTGACCAGGAAATTCAATACCACCGGCCCATCGTGCTCAGCAGCCGTCTCGAGGGAATTCCGCACTTCGTTCACGTCGGTGATGTTGATGCCCTTTACGCCATAGCCCTCAGCAATCATGCCGAAATCAGGATTTTCCGGGTAATGCGAGTGCGAGTATCTTTTCTCGAAGAACAGTTCCTGCCACTGGCGCACCATTCCCAGGTATGCATTGTTGAGGATGGCGACTTTCACGGGGACGTTGTAGGTCGCCGCTGTGGCGAGTTCGACGAGCGTCATCGCAAAACTGCCGTCGCCGTCGATGAGCCAGACATCTTTCTCCGGGCGGGCGAATTTCGCGCCGATGGCGGCGGGAAGGCCGAACCCCATCGTGCCGAGACCGCCAGAAGTCACCCAGGTCTTGGGCTCGTTGAATCGGATGAATTGAGCCGCCCACATTTGATGCTGTCCTACCCCGGTCACATAAATGCCGTTACCATCGGTGATTTCCTGGATCTGGTCGATCACGTACTGAGGCTTAATAGAACCGTCCCAGTCGTATTGAAGAGGGTAGTTCTCCTTCCAATCGGTCCAGGTTTGACGCCACTCATCATAATCTCCAGGTCTTAGACGTTCATTGAGTGTAATCAGCACGTCCCGCACGTTACCGAGAATCGGAATGTGTGTGTGCACCCGCTTGTCAATCTCGGCGTCGTCGATGTCCACGTGTGCGATAGTCGCATTGGGGCAAAAGCTCGAAACCTTGCCCGTTACGCGGTCGTCGAATCGGGCCCCGAGATTTATAAGTAAATCGCATTCACAAAGAGCAAAGTTCGCGTAGGCCGTGCCGTGCATCCCTGGCATACCCAGAAAAAGATTGTCCGTTCCGGGAAAACCTCCGAGCCCCAGCAACGTGTTGATTACCGGGATGCCCGCCGCTTTTGCGAATTTCGCTAGTTCTGCCGACGCGCCGGACTTAATGATGCCGGCGCCGCCGATGATGACGGGCCGCTCGGCCCGCTCGATGGCTTCAAGCAGTTTTTCTATTCCCTCCATATCGAGTTCGGGATACTGCCGGGGAGCCGGAAGAGGGGAGTCTGTGGATTCTCGCGGCGTGTACTCAGCTTTTGTGATCTGGATGTCTTTTGGAAAATCGAGCAGAACGGGTCCGGGCCGGCCCGTCGTCGCCACGCGAATCGCCTCCCGCGTAACGTGTTGAATCTCGTTCACGTCTTTAATGAGCCAGTTGAATTTCGTGACCGGAATCGAGCAGCCGTATACGTCGGCTTCCTGAAAAGCGTCGGTGCCGATCATGTTGGTAGCCACCTGGCCTGTAATGGCGATGAGCGGCACGGAATCCATCTGCGCATTGGCGAGTCCGGTGATGAGGTTCGTGGCCCCGGGTCCTGAGGTCGTAACGACGATGGCGACTTTTCCGCTCACTCGTGCGTAACCGTCCGCCATGTGGGCCGCACCCTGTTCGTGGCGGGTGAGGATGTGAGGAAAATCCGCCTTCAGCAGCTCATCGTAAAACGGCATGATGGCGCCGCCCGGTATGCCGAAGGCCATCTCGATCCCTGCTGCCTTCAACTCTTCAATCATGATTTGCGAGCCATTGAGCTCCACGGGTGAAACCTCCTAGTTATCGGGCAATGCGCTGAGCTTGCCTCGAAGGACTTTTTTCCGGCTGTCCCGAACAATCATGTCTTTTGTCGCGCTGCCTGCGGGCACCATCGGGAAAACCAACTCATCGGGGTCGACGATCACGTCCAGGATGTAGGGTCCCGGCGTAGTGATCATTTCCTGGATGGCGGGCCTCAATTCTTCTTTGTCCACAATCCGTCGACCACTGGCGCCGAATGCCTCTGCGAGTTTGACGTAATCGGGCGAAGAGTCGAAATCCACTTCGCTGAATCGCCTGTCCATAAACAAATCTTGCCACTGACGAACCATTCCCAGCGTAGCGTTGTTCAACAAAAAGACTTTTACGGGGATCCCATACTGAACGGCGGTGGCGACTTCTTGCATCACCATCTGAAAACTTCCGTCTCCCGCAATGTCGATGGCCAGCTTGTCCGGTCTCGCCAGCGCCACGCCGATGGCTGCAGGAAATCCGAAGCCCATGGTCCCGAGGCCGCCGGATGAGATGAACTGACGCGGGAAAGTGAAATTGTAGAATTGAGCGGCCCACATCTGGTGTTGTCCCACCTCGGTGGTGATGATCGCTTTATCGCCGACTTCCTCACTCAAGGCGACGATGGCCTCTTGCGGTTTGATCGGCGCGTCCTCGGCGGAATTGAAGGTGAGCGGGTATTCCGTTCTCAAATTCTGGATTCGCTTTTTCCACAAAGCGCGTTTTTGAGGTTTGACGATTTTGTTCACCTCAGAGAGCACCAGGCGAGCGTCACCGACTACCGGGATATCCGCCGCTTTGTTCTTTCCGATAGCCGTGGGGTCTATGTCGATATGGATGATTTTCGCCCGGGTCGCGAATTCCGAGACCTTTCCGGTGACGCGGTCGTCGAACCTCGCGCCGACGGCGATGAGTAAATCGCACTCCATGGTAGCGTAGTTGGCGTATGCCGTACCGTGCATGCCGAGCATGCCCAATGAGAGTTCATGGGCGCTTGGGAAAGCACCTGCTCCCAAAAGCGTATAAGTAACCGGAATCTCCGCCGTCTCCGCGAGTTTCAGTATCTCTTTATGAGCTTCCGAGTGGATGGCGCCTCCACCCACATACAGGAGGGGTTGTTTGGATTCTTTGATAGCCTCGGCCACGCGCTGGATTTGCCTGGGATGGCCTTTGGTCGTCGGTTTGTATCCGCGCAAATCCACTTTTTCAGGAATTTGGTAGAGTCCATCGCCGAGGAGGACATCTTTGGGCAAATCGACGAGTACCGGGCCGGGCCTCCCCGTGCGCGCGATGTAGAAGGCTTCCTGGATTGTTTCGGCGAGGTCATCCGTGCTCTTCACCAGATAGCTGTGTTTGGTGACGGTTCTGGTCATGCCGACGATGTCGGCTTCCTGGAAGGCGTCGTTGCCCACCATCGTTGTGGCCACTTGTCCCGTGAGGCATACAATGGGAATGGAATCCATATAGGCGTCCGTGATGCCCGTGATGAGATTCGTTGCGCCCGGACCGGAGGTGGTAAGACATACGCCAACCTGACCGCTGGCTCTGGCGTATCCCTCTGCCATATGTGCGGCGCATTGTTCGTGCCGGATGAGTAAATGCTTGATATTGCTTCTTTCGAGGAACAGATCGAGGAGCGTGAGGAGAATGGCACCTGGATGCCCGAACACGTACTTCACGCCCTCGCGCTCGAGGCTGCGGTAGATAATCTCAGCTCCTGAGATTTTCTTCGGCTTCAGTTTTGTAGGTTGTTTTGTATTTTGGCTTTTCGCCTTGGTCGCCACGGCCATTTCCTCTCAGCCAGTCGAGTTCGCTCTCACGCTGGCAATGAAGTTGATCCGAAAAACGCCGATGATGTCGGCGGGTCGTTAAGAAGAAATCAGGGGACGGCGCACGAGGGCACACCGCCCCCTTCTTACGCCAGACTCCTTATCCCACAACATTTTTTTCGGACCCATATGGCCGTTTTCCATGCTAATTCGTGCGCCCAAACCCTAATCACGTAACAGAAATGCTCGGGTGGAATATTCACCACGATATTTCAAATACACGACGCGTGATATTACTGCATGTATTTCGTTCTGGTCAAGGATGAAAACGTAATATCTTTTGATTCAAGGCTCTAGTGTTCTTCACAGAGCGAAACACCGGATATTTAACTCTTCTCCATCGTTTCCAGTTGTGTCTTGATAGCGAGCTTTTCTTTTTTGAGTCGTTTTATCTGCTGTTGTTCTTCCGGGGATGGAAACCGAATTTCTTCAAGCGCGAGAATCTTTTCATCCAATACGGCATGTTCTTTTTTCAGGTGTGCGAGTTCTTCGCCTGAATTTAGAGTTTCTTGCATATTTTCAGTTGCTTCCAATGAAAATTCTCCTTCCGGGTATCCATGGTGAATTTCAAGTTCTCAATTGACGATGAGTTCGTGACTGTGAATAATCGTTTAATCTACGAAATGTTGACCCCAGAATCAACCCTGCGGATCGGACCATTTTGTTTGCGCCTGTGATTTTCGGCAATAATTCAGCGATATGTTGGCGCTGTGCGGAGGCATCTGGCTCTGCAGCGCCCTACGGGTCAGCCATGCGGTAGCAGCGGCCGAGGAATCCACTTCGTGGTGCTTGATCAATCCTTGTGAAGCTCTGAAAGGGAAGCTCTCGGGCAATTCCGCTTTTTCCCCTGCGAGCAGCGTATTGCCATCCTCCGGGGGGCGGAACTCCTCGGGGGCGATGATTTCATCCTCCCGGACACGGTAGAGGTTGTTTCCCGTTGATGATTCCGTATTCCCGGATACCTGAAACAGCGCGGTGAACAATTCTCCGTGCCTGGCGTCACGATAGGGGAGAATATAACCGGGAACCCTGTGGCCCGCTCGCGTTTCGTTCAACAGGGCCGCCATGGCCATGACTTCCAAAGATGAAAATCCATACAGCGGGCACCCCCAGCCCAGTGAAAGCCCTTTTGCGCAAGCGAGTCCCACCCGCAGCCCGGTGAACGTCCCCGGGCCAATGCTCACGCCGATGGCCTGAATCTTGTCGGAGTGAATATTTCTTGTGCTCAGAAGTCGCTCAATCTGGGGCAACAATGTCCTGGAAATACGAACTTCCCCCGAGAGAAGCGTCTCTTCCTCGGCGGTTCCCGTTGAACGAACAAGAGAGCACCTTCCGCTCGGGGTCGAAGTATCAAGAGCCAGGATGTAGCGGGGTTTATCCATGCAGGCGCGAGCCCCTCAAGGGTATTGGGAGAGATAAAATGAGAGATGTTCCAGCTCACTGCCTAAGTCCACGTTTTTCACCTTTATGTGGTGCGGCGTTTGAATTTGGGTGGGAGCGAAATTCAATATGCCCGTAATTCCGGCATTAACAAGCGCCGTTCCTACGTTTTGCGCGCTTTCACTCGGAACGGCGATGATGCCGATCTTGATCTGCTTTTCTTGCACGACCTCATGCAAATCCGACATGGGCAACACCGGAAGAGAACCGGTGCGGTGAGAAGGAATTTTTTCGGGAAATTTGTCGAAGACGGCGTCGATTACAAAGCCATGGGCAAGGAATCCTTTATATGCCAGTAAAGCCAGACCGAGATTGCCCGCTCCGACGAGTACTACTTTCCATGTTTGGGTAACGCCCAGGATTTTTTTTAGATTCTCCCTCAACTCCTTGATGTAATAGCCCTTGCCGCGCACACCGAATTCACCGAAATAAGCGAGATCTTTTCTGATTTGCGCAGGTTTGAATCCGCATTGATCGGCGAGGTCGGCGGACGCGATGAGCTCGGTGCCCTCGCTTTTTATCTGGTCCAGGATCCGGGCGTACGTGGACAGCCGGTTGACGGTAGCCTCGGGAATTCTTGATTTCGTATTTTCCCACATCGACTTCGTGCGCACCCGCGATGAAAAGGATAACAGACATCCTGCAAAGCGCAGAATGTTTCGAACGAGGTTAGATTCTAAGAGTTTTGATGAGCAGGGCAAGTGGGGATTGGCAAGCGGTTACCCCCGAAAAACTGCCTGTGAACGCGCATCCGGAAAATCGGCTTCTGGTAATGCGAAAAGGGGGAACCTCTCGGCTCCCCCTTTGAAGGTTTGCGAGTACCGGCTTACCCAGCCTCAGAGGATGATAATGAGGCAGATAACGAACGTATAAATGACAAGGGACTCGATCAAGGCGAGACCGATGATCATCGACACGCGAAGATCTCCGCCCGCGCCCGGGTTGCGCGCCGTGCCGTCCAGCGCGCTGGAGATGCTCCTGCTCTGGGCGAAAGCGCCGGCTGCGGCTGCGATGGCCAGAGCGAACGAGGAGGAGATAACTCTCCATTTCAGAACTTCACCGCTTCCGGCGTCGCCCGCTGCTGCGGCGAAGGCATTGGTGGCCATGGCTACGAAGCTGGCTAACGCGAATCCGATTATCCCCAAACGTTTCATCCCTTACTTCTCCTTGTTGAAGTGATTCCTACATGAACCGTTATTGTTAATGAGCGTGAGCGGCCTCATGGCCATGCTCTTCGTCGTGGTCGTGCCCTTCGAGCGACCCGGCGATATATATCATGGTCAAGAGGGTGAAAACAAAGGCCTGAATGAAACTTCCGAAAATCACGAACATCTGCATCGCCCAGGGGACGGGCAGGAAAATCTGCAGGCACAGCAGCATCAAAACGCCGAGCACCAGTTCCTCGCCGGTGATGTTCCCGAAAAGGCGCAAAGTGAGCGAGAGGGGGCGGCTCAGATGAGAGATGATCTCGATGGGTATCATGAGCGGAGCCAGCCAGATGATGGGGCCCGTGAAGTGCTTGAGATACGCCATTCCGTTTCGCTTGAGTCCCACGTAATGGGTGGCGAAAAACACGGTGAGGGCGCAACCCACGTTGGTGTTGAGGTTGCTCGTGGGCGCCATGAAGCCGGGCAGGATGCCGATGACGTTGCACAGGAAAATATAGGTGCCCAGCGTGAACACCAGGGGGAAGAAGGGCCGCCCCTCACTGCCGAGGGGTCCTTCCATGAAGGCGGAAAACCCGTCGAAAATCGCCTCGAAGAGGTTTTGTCCGCCGACGGGTATCTTTTGCAGCGCTTTGGTGATGAGCAGCGAACTCGCGATGAGGAACGCCATCACCAGCCAGCTGTACACGATGTTGGGATAGGCGGACAGCCCCGGGAAGATGTCGAAATACAGGAACGGGTGAAATTTTTCCATCTCTTATGCTCTTGTAGATCCTTGTATTCGCAGGGCGTTTCGGGCCCCGTGAAAGAAAATGGCCAGCGGCGGAATGGTCAACCCTACCACCACGCCCACGACGGGAAGCCGCATCCAGCCTATCGCGAGCGCTACGACGCCCATGAGGGCGAAAAACCTCAATATGTATAAAACGTGATGCCACCATTTCGGGCGGACGGCGCTTTTCCTGAAAATGCGCGCGAAGTATACATCCATCATCCGGAAACTTCCAAGCGCGCATGCTCCGCCGACCGCCACGCCGGCGCCCGTCGAAACGTCCCTCAGAATCACCCCCGCCGCGCTCATGACCACGAGAATCAGCCAGCCGGAACTCGAGATGCTCCTGAGGACGAATGACGGCGGGTCTTGGTTTCGCATTCAGCGGACCCCTCTGATGAGATCGATAAAAGCGGAAACGAAGCCCAGAAACAACCCGACGACCATCGCCCACGGATACGTATCGACATAATAATCAATGACATACCCGATGCCGCCGCCCACGAGCGGCGCGGTCACGAAGTTCCAGCCCAGCGTCGCGAGGTGCACGTTCCGCACGCCCTTGCGGATTTTCCGGTCCCGCGTACTGGCCGGTTGCTCCGCTCGTGGTCCGCGGCTCGGCTCTGGAGGAGGACCGGAGGCCATGCCCATCGTTCTCCCCGGGCGAGAAGTGCGGCGACGGATTTACGGGCGCGAACCTACCAACACGGCCCATGGGTGTCAAGACAACCCGGGCGTCTTTGCGGGAAACGGCGCATCTGCCCGCATCTGCCGTTACCGCGGGCGCTGCGGCCCGTGACAGAATCCCCCTGCGCGCGGATTGCGCGGCGTTGTTTCCCCCTCTGAAAATCCCCGGCAATTTATCGAAAAACCCCGTGAATTTATCGGAATTTATCGAATTTCACACATATTATTATTTTCATTTCGCATGTTCCCCGCTTCGCCGGGGCGCCCACCCGGTTCCGGCGGCGCGCGGCGCCCCCCGCCGCCCGGAAAACCAGACGCCTTCGGGCCGTCTTTCGAGTCTACCCCATCACCCTGAAAACCCGGTGACGGCAAATGTGGGGTCGATCCCGACTGATGAGGGAGGGATTGTGCCCGCGATGCCCTCCGCCGGTTTTCCGCACCGGCGAGTTCCTCGCCGTGCCCGGACCCGACGCCTGTGCGACCCGCAGGATTCGCGCGCAGGCGGACGGCGGGAGTTTTTTTTCGTACGGGAAGAACCGGGGGTCGTGGAGAATCACCGCTCCCCTTCATGATCGTCGACTACGCCAAAACCTGATGGCGCATTGAAGCGGGGTTCGGGCCCGACCGCGCAGCTGATCGGGCGTCCCGGAACCGATGCCCGGAGAGCGGCGCGAGCCCCTGCGGCGCGCTCTCTCATGCCCGGCTTCCAGGGCTCCTGGAGCACGAGAGTATCTTCTGTTATATAGTATCCATAACTTGACCCCACAAGCGAAGAATGTTGCGACATACACGAGGCCTGGAATCGGCCGGACGAGATGCCGGTCCCGCACCGGCGGCCATCCAGGATGGTTCCCATCAAGACGCTGCGTTCCCTCTACCTGAGTTCCGGGTCGTACTGCGGGGCCCGACTCCAAAGAGAGGGGTTCGCGCCAATATGAGATTCCGGGGGATGGATGCGGAGCGGACCCGATACGCGGAGCCCATTCCACCTGCGTCGCCGGCAGGTTGTTGAGGGTGGCCGGGCGCTGGTGAGCACCAAGCGCCGGCAGGCGTTAGCGACTTCGAGTTCGCCACTTTATGGATCGCGTATGCATGTGAATAGTGGTTCATAATCCACACTTACAGGTATAGGAAGGGAAAACCACATGAGAAATAAAAATCGTTTCGCGCAAAAGGCGTCCAGCGTTCTTCTCTCGCTCGCGCTGCTATTGCCCGGCTGCGGCGGCGGGGGCGGAGGCGGCGGGTCGTCTTTCCCCAGGCAGCCCGCCCTGATGCCGGCCCAGGCGGCAAACGCGCCTGTCATCGCCCGTAGAGACGGCGTGCAGGTTGGCGGTGACGTCAGGCCTTCGCTCGGCGACCTGTCGCCGGCCGGAACGCATGGCGGCGCAGCCGTGTCAACGGGCCGCGTCCGCGACGGCGAGAGCGCCGAACGTGTGAGTGGCTATCTAAACTTTTATGCGAGGAATTTTACATCCGGTAATGTGGAATTGGATACATTCAACATGAAGCCGGTCATACGCATACGGGAGAGCACGGACGACAGGTTTATCGACGACAT
>JAPPHK010000046.1 GCA_028820795.1 Nitrospinota bacterium
TCTCCCTGCCCAAGCTCGGCATTAAGGGCATCTTCTGCGGCGGCACGGAAATGAATGCCCAGTTCCACCGCTTCGCCCGCGAGGAGTTGGTGCCCGGCCTCGCCTTTGTGCCCACCTATGGCAACACCCTGATGGGCTTGGCCTGCCCCAAGCCCTTCGATCCGGCCGACAAATACGCCATCACCTACTACCCGCCGCAGCCACGCGCCGTCATCGAGCTGGTCGATCCCAAAGACCCCTCGCGCAAGGTCGGCTACGGCGAGACCGGCCAAGTCATGCTCACCACCCTGACCAAGGAATTTTTCATGCCCCGCTTCCTCGAACGCGACGAGGCTGAACGCGCCGCGCCTATTGAGGCGTATCCTTGGGATGGGGTTAGAGATTTGCGCTTGCTGACGGAGCTGCAGGAGTCTGTGGTGGTAGGGGTGTACTGAGGTGTGTATTCTATCCCAAGGTCATATTGAGAGAGGTACGCAATGGATTATCAAAAGTATATCTACTGGCAGGATGGCGATATGTGGCTTGGCTATCTAGAGCGCTATCCCGACTATTGGACCCAAGGCGAAACCCAAGAAGACCTGAGAGAAAACCTGAGAGATATTTATGGCGAACTTTATGCAGATCGCATGGGCGCTTGACGTGCCGCCTTCGGAGCTTCTATCGCATATTTCAGTGGATAGCGGAGACCAATAGTGCTTAGGTTTCCTAATCCCGGCTCTACGATGGCGAATTTCGTCGCGGTCTATAAGGCCGCTTTCAAGCGGTATCGCGGCCAAGTGGTCAAGCTAGATGACATGGTGCAGGCGACCGTGGAAGCGAATCTTGCTACGTCTTCGGGGTACATGGGGAAGGAGGCGATTGCGCGTTCAACACGCAAGGATCGCAGCCGGGACCCACTCTACAATCTGCTAAAGATGTATGCGGAGCTATTCCGTTCTCTGGGTTGGCTCCGATCAACTGAAAGCTCTGCGCTGAACTACACCTTTACCCTGCTAGGTGAACAAGTGGTCGCGGCGGATCGGCATTGGCGATCGCTCTTGGGCGAGACCGTGCTCGGCATCGTCTATCCGAACCATGCGATCAAACTGAGCGGCGATCACGATATCCGTCCCTTCGCAACGATCTTGAGCACCATGTTGGCCTGCAATGACGGACTCTCGCGTGACGAGATGATCGTCGGCCCTTTGAGCGCGTCGTCAGATCGAAGCAAGGCTGATATGGACGATATCGCGGCAAAGATTATGGGGTTGCGAGAAGAGCCTGCCGCGATCAAAGGTGCGCTCGATGAGCTGAAGGAGACACGGGGCATCCAGATCGACACCCTGCGGAACTACACACGGTGGCCACTGGCCGTTTTGCGCGATCTGGGATGGATGGAAAAGGACCGAGAACCTTACCTCCGCAACAACAAGACCTTCGAGATCCACCGACTAACGGCACTCGGAAAGGAACGGGCTCATGGCCTCAAAGGAGCAGTTGATTTGCGGGTCAATCAGGTTGATCGGCTCTCCTCCAGCCAGAAACATGCCCTGTCTCGCCATGCACATTTCTCAATGATGGAGCGCACGGGCTTTGACGTGTCGTCAGTGACTGAACAGCTACAACGGGATGAGGAGACACGCCGCGAGGCCCTGCGTAAGTTAAGGCTACCCGAGGACAAGCCGATCTTATTCTCACCGTTCCAATCACTCTCCATCGCAGATTTAAGCGAGATATTTCCGCAGCCCGAGGCCGCTCCTGCTGCGGAGCGATCTATGCAAGAGGTGATAGATGGCACAAATGTTGGGCGAGGACCTCGTGATCATCTCTTTGTCGAGCCAACCTTCGTGGCTAGCAAAACGGAAGCCGAAGGAGTAGATCTCACTGCTCTCAAGGCTGAATTGCGGAGTTTACGGAATGCACATCTTTCAGCCGATGCAGCGGCTCAAGCCTTCGCGCACAGTCGCCGTGAGAATACCAAGACACAATTCTATCCCCTCGTGACCCATCTCCTGCAACTGATAGGGTTCCCAAGCCACTGTTCGCGCACGGGAGTCAACTATCAGAGATGGGATGCCTATGTCTGGCTGCACGGTCTAGCGGTGCCGATCGAGATCAAGTCACCGACTGAAGAGTTGTCCCTCTCGACCAAGGCGATTCGCCAAGCAATCGAGAACAAGGTAATCCTGCTGGCACGTGGCGGGATGGAGACACAGCGCGAACTATCCACCTTGATCGTCGGCTATCAGATACCGAACGAGCGGGCTGAGATGTCCATGCTTATCGACGATGTGTATGCCACCTTCGGCTTTCGTATTGGGGTGCTCGATCTACACACGCTGGCGTATGTGGCGATCAAGGCCGTCACGGAGTTGATCTCGATAGATGAGAAACAGCTCTCCCACCTGAAGGGCTTCCTTGATGTCTGATGTTGTCCCCCATAAACAAGCACTGCGTCGTCAGGGACGGCTAAGGCGGTTTCAAGCCGATCCCAAAATGATCACTTTTACGCCCAATGAGGGCGCGGAAGTTACCTTCGCCGATGGGAATGCGGGACGGGCGACCTGTCTTGGTTGCCATGACGCGCCCTGTATGGAGCTAGAAGTACAGCCGAGCCTTGACGACGAGCTAGGGACGTTTCCAAGTGATCCCTCGCGCGATGTGTGCCCAACCGATGCGATTAATTGGGACGCGGCGGGCGAGATGCCAACGATTGAGGCGGAAAGCTGTATCGGCTGTGGACTCTGCGCGATGAACTGCCCTTACGGCGCGATCAGTCTCTCGCCCGACGGCATTGCCGTGGTGGAGACTGATGATCCTGACGGGATTACAACCCCGGTAGAAGAGGCTGCTGCGCCCCATGTGAGAACTGTGCGCGAGGGGGCTCTCGGAAGCGCTACAGATCGGTTTGCCCGTGATCTGCCTGCTGTGGTCGAAAATTTGAACGATACACAAACGACACGGATCTCGCGGAATATGTTGGTGCTGTGTGGCGTGGTGGCGAATATGCGACGTAAGGGCGACACCAATATCCGCATGGATGGGCTGCTGCGCTTTGATTCAGATCAGATCGGTGTGATCGAGCTGGAAACAGGCAAGGAGGTGCTAGAATCCCCGCGCGCCTTGCTGGAAGATATCGCTGTTTTGCATAACCGCTTCGGGATGGATATGGCCGATATAGTGCCTGTTTCGATGATCGGCAATTTGCCAAACGTGCGGGCTGAGTATTACCAAGTAATCGACGATATCAAGGAGGTTCTCAATATCGAATGCCGCACAATCACACTCGGGGCACTATGCATGCTGATGTGGCACTTCGGAACGCTGGCAGACCTACAAGGCGAACTCTTCGTTACGACAACAGGAGGGACGGATTTGTATCCGTCCCTAGCGCAATTAATCCCTGATCTTCCAACGACGGAGCCGTATCCTGGAGCTTATAAACCGCCTAAATAAGCGTTTGCGCTAGTTGGGCTTTGGCATCGGCAAGCCTCATGCGAGCGATCTCGACATAATCCGAATTCAGTTCAAAGCCGACATACCCCCTACTCTCCAAAGCTGCGGCCACGCATTCGCTTCCACTACCTACAAAAGGCACAAGCACGGTATCGCCGGGATTGGAGAAGTGCTTTATAAGGCGACGTGATATAGACAAAGGCTTCTGGGTCGGATGATCGACCTTCTCATCGCGGAAACGGCGGCCCGCCAGAACAGGGAACGTCCAGACATCCCCCGCCATGCGGCCTTCGGGATGAGGTGTCCAAACTTTGCCGTTCTTGGTGATCTTGTGCTTCAGCCGCTCTTGGCTTTTGTAAGGTTCGCGGATCTCGTGATAGATGTAGTCTTTGGTCTTGGAGAACCAGAGAAGCGGTTCGTAACAGGCATTCAGCGACCGCTTGCCGTATCCGGCGAAACCGTTCTCATAATGCCAAATAATCTGGCGGCGATAGACATAGCCCAGTTCGTACATGATACACTGAATCCAGCACTGGTGGTGATGGATTCCGTACACGAAGATGTTGCCCTGATTGGATAGGGCTCGATGAGCAGCCTTTAGCCATTCCCGCGACCAACTCTTCCACTCGGCGCGCTTTTCATCCTCCTTCCAGATGCCGAAATCCTTGCTGAGATTGTAGGGAGGATCTGCGATGATGAGGTTGAAGCTACTTTCTTCGAGGCGACTCATTCCTTCGATACAGTCACCGATATGTATCAATTCTTTTGTCATTTTTTTTGGGGTTTTTGCAGGATGAGAATGAATTGGTTGTGGATGTTGGGGACGTAGGAATAAGGGTAGCCGTAAGGATAAATTTTCTTGTGCCGCTGATAAAGTACCTTTAGCCCCCGGATTTCGAGGCCGACAGTTTCAAGAGAGCGTGACAGATCGGCGTGAAACATGATATAGCGCGATTTATCGCGAAAATCACTGACTACAATCGCCATGTATTTCCCAGACTTTAGAGCACGTCCACATTCTCCAAACAGCCGTGTAATTTCTTTGAGGAAGTCGTCATAGATCTCGATCTTGGCCAGATCGCGTGGGTCGTCGCCATAGTCAGTAGCCAAGCCGTTGGCCAGTCGCTCTTGCTTAGCCTTGTGATCCTCTTTTTTCAGAATCGACCAGTAAGGCGGTGAAGTTACAACAAAATCGACGCTCTCGTCGGGGATAGTGGGCAAGATGTCGCGTGCATCTCCTTCGATAATCTGTTGGTCCTCAACGGTAGAGAACATGTCGCCGACCTCGGTGGCGAGGCGTTCGCGGGAGAGTTCAACGAAGTGAGGGTTGATCTCGATACCTATGCCTTTGCGCTGTTCGACAGCGCATGCCTTTAATGTCGAGCCTACGCCGACGAAGGGATCGAGGACGGTTTGTCCGCTTTTCGTGAAGTAGCGGATCAGACGGCTGACATCGGTGAAGGAGAACGGGGCGGGATGCTGGCGCTCAATCCGTGCGTCTGGATGACCTGCCCCGAGGCCGCGTTGGTTCCAAACGGAGATGGTTTCGACGATCCACTCCTTAGCCGTCAGCTCGTTGAGCCGGTTGCGGGGATCGACTTTGCGTTCCCCCTGTCCTTTGATGGGCTTCACGCTCGACACTATCAATACCTATGGAAATACGTTTATCAGGGACTACTTCATGTTGTAGGAATGATGCTGAGAAACTACCTGATGCTGCGGAAACCGTCAAGCGAAAATCACCGAAAAACGACATTTTCATAAGACAGCATCCCTGAACGACCTCGACGCCCACGTCCGCGCCATCGTCGAGTGGCATTTCAGCCCCGAGACCGGCTGCCCGTTTTGGCTCTCCTACGCGCAATAACTTTCTTCGGTGGCACGGAAATGAACGCCCAGTTCCACCGCTTCGCCCGCAAGGCGTTAGTGCCCGGCCTCGCCTTTGTGCCCACCTACGGCAACATCCTGATGGGCCTAGCCTGCCCCAAGCCCTTTGACCCGGCCGCCGAATACGCCATCACCTACTACCCACCGCAGCCACGCGCCGTCATCGAGCTGGTCGATCCCCAAGACCCCGCACGCAAGGTCGGTTACGGCGAGACCGGCCAAGTCATGCTCACCACCCTGACCAAGGAATTTTCCATGCCCCGATTTCTCGAACGCGACGAGACTGAACGCGCCGCGCCGATTGAGGCGTATCCTTGGGATGGGATTTCAAATTATACCACTACTACAACACGACACTGGTAGCTGAGCAGGTCAATCGCCAAGCCTACCTGCCGCAGCAGCAATTCTTGACCGGGTGCAAGTGATACAATACATTGAACATATTACCAGGGTTAGAGACTCCTTTTGAGGAGAGATGATTATGAGTATTGAATCAGATCGAGAACGGCTGTCGCAAGCTAAGATGCTGGAGTGGTTGCAACGCGATCTTCAAATGGCTGATATGATCACGTTGTACCTTTCGGATAAAGAAGGGGGCCACGATCACGGCATCTATTGTGCTTTGATCCCATTCGGTCAGATTGAGGAAATACTTTCTAGTTCGTCTTGGGACTTTATGCTCGGTACTGGTGTGCCCGGTACCGTTGAATACTACGAAGGCGAAGAAAAACTAGTTGAGTATCTACGTTATGGATCTACCAGTGGAGTTGAACCTTTGGTTATTGACCGTAATTTCTATGAAATGAAAGATAGCTATAGGGAAATATCCGAGGAGTTTCGCCTTTTCCACAATCTATATCACGACAAAGTGACAAATAAATACATCAAGATTGATGACGAGGGTAACGAAGATACAGTGGTGCTTGTTGAGCCGAACCGCGTTCAGATAAGGCTCAAGGAGATTCGTCAGTTCTTGGCAGTCAAAGAGATGTACCTATCGATCCAATTCGATTGTCGAGAACGCTCGGCACATTCGTTGGAAAAGCTCGGGCTTAAAGAGGAATGGAGAGATCAGCGTGAGAAGCTTATGTATTGGGAACACTACTACGGAGAATCTAACGGCCCTAATAGCAATCAAGTATTCAGTCGGCTAGTGGGGAAGCGACTTGTTAAACCGCTGCCAAAATCCAAGAGTGGCCTCCAAGGATTTGCTGAGGACAAAAAAGAAAAGCATGTAGAATTCATCATTGGTATTGACGATGATGGGAATGAGATTACTCATACATCTGACCCGGCTGCTCTGGCAAATAATTTTGGTGCAAATCCAGACGCACTCCATTATCTAACTCCTGTGTATTTTCGCAAACAGGTTTTAGGCAAATACTACCAACAGCCTAGTAAATACTCCGTAGAGGATTCACTCCTACGTTGTGGCGGCCTGTGGTGTATGGAGATTGACAATCATCACGACGACAAAGTCTGTGCGTGGTTGGGTGATCTTGGAAGAGACCTTCCTCATACAGACCAACTATACTGGCGGGCGTACAATATTCCACCTGAAGACAGTGTGAGTAAGACCTACTTTAAGCGTCAAATCTTGGCCGAGTCCACAGATTCAAATCGTCCCGAACACTTGTTTAGGCAACGTTACCAGAATTTACAAGAGATATGTAAAGAATGTCTTGGTTGGCAGTTATTATTGCCACTAGACGCTGACGACGATTATCACTTTCAAGGCTTGAGAACCCCAGCCACTGATGAGCAACGCGATTTTGATGAGTTGGTCTTAAGTCTCACAAAGATACTTATTGATTCCTTAAACGAAAAGCGCCTAAACACCCTGATTCCAGATGATCAGAGGACAAAACTTAAAGGTAGTATTGCACGTCTTGAAGCAGTCCTTAGTTCCCGTGATGTTGAAGATGCTGCCGACTGTATTTCTTTTTTACGGAAACTTCAGAGCTTACGTTCCAGCAGTGCTGCACATCGCAAAGGTCGGTCCTATCGAAAAATTGCTAAGGACTTCGGTGTTGAGAGTCAGAATTTGCGCGATGTGTTTACTAAAATTCTCTGGCAGGCTCTAGACGTTCTGACTTACTTCACTCTCCTTGTGCGGAGCGGCCAAATTGAGCCTGAAGTCATTGAACAGAATAACGTAGAAGAAGGATATGCTATTCTCGATGAATTGGGTGGATTCTGCGAATCGGATCGAACCGATGGATCTGTCAACCATGATGAAGCCATCTATGGATTGCGTTCAGAACCATGATTTTTGTCGATAGCGGTGCTTGGATTGCTTTTTCAAACCAAACTGATCAACATCACAAGGATGCTTTGGCAATTTATAATGGCTTAAAGAAGGAAAAAGCGCGACTTCTAACGACAGATTATGTAATTGCTGAGACCACGACTTGGCTCAGATATAGAGTTAGTCATCCAGCAGCGATTAAGTTCCTCGATCATATTGAGCGAGCTGAAGGAACAGATGTTTTAACTGTCGTAGCAGTTGATAAGACCCTTTTTCAAGAAGCTAAACGGCTCTTTCGCCAGTACGATTCTGCAAATCTATCGTTTACAGATTGCACCAGTTTTGCGGTTTGTCAGGCACAGAAACTTTCTGAGGCGTTTGCTTTCGATGAGCATTTTATGATGGAAGGTATAACCTTACTTGGGTAGGGTTCCACCTCGTCCTCATACGCCTTTCCCAACGCCCCAAACTAGCGCAGATTATAAATTTATAGATTGCAATAGTTTACTCCAACCCAAAGCCCAAACCCATGCACTTACCTATCCTCCGCGCCGGCCAACCCTACACCAGCCTCGACCGCCTCACCGTCGCCCACATCGCCACCGGCCAACCAGTGGCCCAAGTCAGCCAAGCCAACCGCGGCCTAATCGCCCGCGACTTAGCCGCCCAAGAGCGCAACCGCCAAGCCCTGCAAGCCCTCACCGTCGCCGAATTGGTCGCCATCTGCCAACGAGCCGCCGACCTCTTCTTACACGCCGAACTGCCTTTAGGCGACGACGGCCAAACCCCGGACGATTACGTCACGCAAGTCTCGGCCACCACCGGCCTACCGCAGTCGCTGGCCCGCGCCAACATGGACAAAATCCACCGCGTCGGCATTGAAATGCCCGCCGTGCTCAGCGGCCTGACTCGAGGTCTAGACCTAACCGTCCTCGACGACGGCCCAAGTCCGCTTCATTTCTCGTCCCACGCCCAAGCCCTCGGCTGCATCCTACCGAGCAACTCGCCCGGCGTCCACGCGCTGTGGCTGCCAGCCATCCCGCTCAAGACCCCGCTGGTGCTCAAGCCGGGCCGCGAAGAACCGTGGACGCCCTACCGCATTGCCCAATCCCTGATCGCAGCCGGCTGTCCACCCCAAGCCCTGAGCTACTACCCGACCGACCACGGCGGCAGCACCGAAATCCTGCTCCGCTGCGGCCGCTCGCTGCTATTCGGCGGCGGTCCCACTGTCGCTCCTTGGCGCGACGACTCTCGTATCCAACTGCACGGACCAGGGCGCAGCAAGATCATCATCGGCGCGGACAAAATCGACCAGTGGGAAGACTACCTCGACCTCATGGTCGCCTCAATCGCTTCCAACGGAGGCCGCTCCTGCCTCAACGCCTCCGGCATCTGGGTGCCCGCCCACGGCCACGCAATCGCCGACGCCCTCGGCGAGCGCCTGAGCCAAATCCAGGCCCGTCCCCTCGACGACCCCCAAGCCCAAATCGCCGCCTTCTCCAACCCCGCAGTAGCGCGCCAGATCTCAACCCTAATCGACGGTCAACTCGGCGACGCGGTAGACACGGCCAGAGACCAAGGCGAACGCGTCGCTGAGACCGGCGGCTGCACCTTCCTCAACCCAACCTTAATCCACGCCCCCGACTGGCAACACCCACTCGCCAATACCGAATACCTCTTCCCCTTTGCCTCGGTAGTAGAAGTCCCGCAAGAAGAAATGGTCGCGCGCATCGGCCCGACGCTGG
>JAPPHK010000259.1 GCA_028820795.1 Nitrospinota bacterium
CCCACTCGATGCACTCGTAGAAATCGCGCGTCTCGCGCTCCGAGAAGGGGTCCATGTACCCCGGCGAGCGGCCGGCGCCCCGCGAGTCCACGCGCACACAGGCGTAGCCGTCGGGCACCCATTTCTCGGGATCGACGACCTCCCAGTTCTGGTATTTGTTCGAAGAGCCCGCGGCGACGTCGGGGTGTTGCTCCACCATGCGGCGCCACTGTTCGGGATAGCCGTCCTCGAAGTGGAGCCACTTCCCGTAAATCCCGTAGGTGATGATGACGGGATAGCGGCCCTCTTGGGCGGGCCGGAAGACGTCGCAACGCAGCACGAGGCCGTCGTCCATCTCGACCGGCACCTCCCAGTCGATCCGCATGCCGTCCGCTATTTCCGATTTACGCCCTCTCATCGCTCACCTCTCATCTGAATCGGGAATCATCCTTTCGGCGGAATCACCGGCAGCAGTACGTGGGACGGATGCGCCGGACCGGTGTGGAGCGTCACCTTTCCGCCGAACAGATCCGTCGGCCTGTCCTCTTTCAGGTCGTGCTTGAAGGGCCCCACCCCGTAGTAGACGCGGCCCGATATTTTGGGCGCGCTCGGCTCATATCCCGGCCAGACGTAGTCGCGCCCCCGGACGCTCAAGGCCAGGCGGTACTCTTTGGGGATCACGATGGAGGTCGGCCATATCTCGACATCGAGTTCGTATATCTCGCCCGGCGTGAGCGGCTGAATCTCATCGTGCGCGTGGTAGGGCCGGTAGGGCAGCGTGAGGGATTCATCCAGCTTCCGGTGCGAAGCTCTCAGCCAGCCGATGGCCACCGGCGTGTGCGGATCGTTCGCGCCCCGGTAGACGATCTCCGTCATGTCCGGCGTGAAGACGCGCAGGGTCAGGAACAGGTCCGCGTCCTCGGTGTCCGATGAGACGAACAGCTTGGCCGCCACGGGGCCGGTGATCTCGGTTTCCTCGGCGAAGGGGTGCGAGATGTAGACCAAGCCGTCGCCCAGGGCGTCATAGGTCTTCGTCCGCTCGTTCGTCTGGGGTTCCGCTCTGAAGGTGCCCGAGCCCGAATGGAGATAGTACTTCGTCCAATCGGTGCGCGCGATGGGCCACTCGCTCTCCGCGCGCGGCACGAATTTCTCGCCCGGATGCCGCACCAGGAGCTGGACTCTCGGTTGCTCCTGCCAGCCGGTGTCCTCGCCCTTCAGGAAATGGCCGAAGAATTTCTTCTGGAGCGCGACGCCGTAATCGGTATAGAACTCCGTGAAATGCTCCAGGCCGTGCATCTCCAGCCATTTCTGATCGGTGGCCGATTGCACGAAGCCCTCCGTGTTGCCCCTGGGGTGCAGGCCCACGCCGCCCCAGTTGCCGGCCGAGAGGAGCGGCACGTTGATTTTGGAGTAATCGGGCATGCGCTCTTTCCAGTAATCATCCACCAGGGGGTGATCCAGAATATCCCGGCCGAAATCGCTCCTGTTCGAAGCCAGTTCCTCTTCGCTCAGGTTGGCGGGCCCCGATATCCAGTCGCCGTTGATGCGGCTCTTGATGCCGCGCACTCCCTTGCCGTGCTGGCGGGGCACGACGGCCTCCCTGTACCAGGTCTCGGAGAACCGGCAGGCGATGCCGCCGTGGTGGGCGAGGTCGCGGTAGAAATCCGCCGCCCCCTCCCAGACGCACATGGCGGCCAGGTGCGGCGGCTGGAGCGAGGCCACCTGCCACTGGTTCATCCCGTAGTAGGAGATGCCGTTCAGCCCCACCTTCCCGTTGCTCCAGGATTGCGCGCCCGCCCACTCGATGCAGTCGTAAAAATCTTTTGTCTCGCGCGGCGACCAGACTTCCAGATAGCCCGGCGAGCGGCCCGCGCCCCGCGAGTCCACGCGCACGCAGGCGTAGCCGTCCGGCACCCATTTCTCGGGGTCCACGAGTTCCCAGTTCTGGTATTTGTTGGTGGTGCCCATGACGGTCTCGGGATAGTCGTTCACCATCAGGCTCCACTGGTGGGGATAGCCGTCCTGCAGATGAAGCCATTTGCAGTAGGGGCCGTAGCTCATGATGACGGGGTATTGCCCATCCTCAATGGGCCGGTAGACGTCGCAGCGCAGCACCACGCCGTCGTCCATCTCGATGGGCACGTCCCAGTCGATCCGCATCCCGTCTCTTACTTCGCTCTTGTACTCGCTCATGTTTCGCCTTTCCGTGAAAAAGGTGGATCACCGTCGGTGATGTATTCAGGGGATGCGTGGAATATAACCGAGGGGAGGTAAGGCGTCCAGGGTTGGGGGAGATCGAAAAAGCGTACTTATGTCGGAGGGAGTTCTAGGGGCGTCGCAGTCTCAGGTGCGTGGACGAGATATTGTAGTTGAAGGAGGAGGCAAGAGTGAGAGACTGTACCCGGAAGCTCCTCACTTCAAAGTATCGTCTTCAAATAGTTCAATATAATCAGAACGATTTACACTGCAATCCACAATTTCTCGAAAGACTTTTGTCGACACACCCAATTGCTTCGCCATACGATCTTGCAAATAGTCATTAATGTCCTGATTGTTGTGCGACATGAACGTCTCGCCAATTAACCTATCCTCATCATATACACGGTAATATATATGATGGCCATATATGATGGCCGTCTTTATCAACTTCACATTGCAACTTTTGTCGTAATATTTTTCTGACTTCACGTGCTTTGAAGGTAGGCATTCTTGGTGGACTACCAAGTAGCTATAAACGCTTGATTGAACATGTTATCAAGACGCTGCTTGCGTTTCTCCATATGCTTAGAGAGCTTTTTCGCAGAGTGAAGTGCCTTCCATGATGTTTTTAGGGCTTCAAAGAGCGAAGCCGTCGCTTCATCAGGAGTTGAACCTTCCCCATGATGTGGCAAATCCGGTTCCATCAACAAATCGGCAAAATATCTCCCATCTATTTCGTGTGTCTGTACAAAAACCGGGATTTCTTCATAAGGTTCTGCTAATTGTTCAATAGGGGCGTAAGCAACTATCGAGGAACTCATTGAAGTATGCTCAACATCAGTTGTGGTGTTATTTACAGTATGAAGTAATGTGGCGCTCATTTCGTCGTACTCTCTCTTGGAAGTTATTCAGACTCTAGCACTGATATAATAGTGCCACTTCTCACATTGTAAACTGGATGTCCATCAAGCGCCCGTTCACCTTTGAATTTAGCAACTTCAACTACATCCACCCTAATTCGCAATACGGTTCCATCAGCAAGCATGATTTTCATCGGTTTCTCAATAATCTCTTCGATTTCAACTATCTCTACATCATGCATTTCACCGGTTGTTGGATGTTTCATCTTTCGTTCTACCATAACCAACCTTTTCTTTTATTTTGAAGTAGTGATTTCTTTTCCGTTGCTTTGAGTATGGCTCGAAAATCCATATCGGAGTTGCAGGTACCACTCACAAACATATTCTATCTCATATTGTGTAGAGTTTCACTATATCTTGCCATATTTCGACGAAATATCAACCGGCTCGAAACCTCATTTCAGTGTTCCCAAAAGGCGAATCGCAAACGCTAAACCTCTGCGAATTTTTGCGGATCCACCTTGGGCAATGGAAGGTCGCAAGAGAAGATGTCCGGAAGGTTTTGCGGGGGTTTCGATTTGAGATGCCGCTTCACGCTATCGCGCTTCACGGATTCATAGAGCGCGTGATAGGAGGGCTCGGCGGGGACGAAAATCTCATCCAGGGTGTCGTGCTGCACGGCGAACGATAACTGGGCCTCGACCGCTTCGGTCAGACTTTCCACCGCCTGATCTTGCGTTTCCCCATAGCCCCTGAGGCTCATATCCAGCGCAATCGCGCACCACTTTGCGTCTTCACGCACCACCAGAACGCGAAGAGTGTGGTTGAAATTCATGGGTGCGAGAACTCCTCTTTTCGTTCATCTATTTGTGGAAAGCTCATAAACGATAGCGGCAAATTCAGGTAAATAGCCTACATGGTTTTGCAGGCGTTTTCAGCCCGCGCCATTTTCAAGCACCCAGCCCCCTCACTCCACCCGCTCCTCGAGCTTTCGCGTCGCCTCCTCCACGATTTCGCACACCCTGTCCATCAAATCGGGATCCGCGCGGAACGTCTCGCGCACTTCCTTGACGATGGCCATCTTGGCGGCGGCGAAGCCGTCCTGGTATTCGAGCTTGAGCTTCTCGGCCGATATGCGGCTGCGCTCGAGCCCGTTCACCATCTGGGCGAGTTTCTCGGGCGTCAGGCCTTCGAAGGATTCCTTTCCCATCTGCGAGACGGCCTCGACCGCCTGGGTCATGAGCATCCGCCGCGCGGCGGCGGCCACCTTCTCGCCGGGGTCCCTGCCCTCGCCGTCATAGGCCATGACCTCTTCGATCAGCTCATCCACCATGGCTTCCACCCGCCTGGTCTTTCTGATGCCCTCGAGCAGGCGGTTGTTGCGCCTGCCCACGGAACAAAGCGCTATCTTCTCCCCGGTGGCCTTCTGGAATTCCTCGGCCACTTCCCTGTAGCTCTTCCCCTCGACGAGCAGGGGATCGACCACTTTCCCGGCGCCGTATTCCTCGATCTTCGACCTCCGCCCCCGCCTCCTCTCCATTACAGGTCCCCCACGAGGATGTCGGGCGAGGCGGATACGGCTCCTTCGAGCAGGCCGCGGCCCTTGCGGGTGAGATGCGCCTCGTAATCCGTCAGCAGACGGCCGAACCCGCCCGGGGTGCGCTTTTCCAAAAGGCCCCGACCGGCCAGATCGTCCACGAAGGCCTCGAGCGTCTCGCGGCCCAGGGGCGCGCCGTCCTCATGGTGGCCCGCCTCGCGCAGCGCGCTCCAAAGCAGAAGGCTGCCCACGCTCGATTCCGGGCGCAAGGCATCCTGGTAATACAGCGTCTTCAAAATGTCGCCGCGCAGGACGCGGGCCGCCAGTTCGTTCACGATGAAACACCTCCCCGATGACATTCATACCCGTGAGTCGGACGCCATTCGACTTGATCCGGGCCTATCCCACCCACTGAAACACCTCCTCGATGACGTTCATAACCGTGCGCCGGACGCCGCTCGCCGTAATCCAGGCCTATTCCACCCACTGAAACTCCTCCTCGATGACTTGCCCGCCGAAATGCCGAACGCCACCGCGCGCGGCGGAAACTCCTCCAATATAGAACACGACCGCAGCGCCGGCAGACCGGAAAATGCGGGCAATTGCGGGGTGGGGCGCATTGAGAAAATACATTCCGGGTTGCACAATGCCGCCCGAGGAGGAGGCTTCGATGCGCTTGAGTGCGCCGATATTCTTGACATCGCTCGCCATCTGCGCGCTGTGGTTCCTGGGGTTGCCCGACGCGCCGGCCTCGGGCCACGGGGAGGAGGAGATCCTCCTGTTCGCCTATCTGGCGGAAGAGCCCAACCTGCTCAGAATCTCGACCGCCATCGTGGGCGGCATCATCCTGGCGATGGGCGCCTTCATCACCCAGCAGTCGCGCGCCGAGGCGAGGGAAAGCGCCCGGGCCGAATTCACGAGCTTCAGGGTGGTATTGCCGGGGCTGATCGTCACGTGCCTGGGCGTCGGCGTGCTGTTCACGGCCGCCTTCATCCTGCCCGAGCAGATCAAGATCGTGCACGACCACCCCCTGGAGCATATCGAGACGAAAACCACGAAAAGCAGAAGCAGCCCGTGAGAAGTGGTTGAAAAAGTCCGTTTGCGTGATTCGGCGTATGTAATCGACAGACGAGATAGAAGATTCACTCCCCCCTTGAGGGTCGGGCTTCCCGAGGGGAAAGCCCGACAACGAGGCAAGGGCGAAGCCCGCAGGCGAGTTGGTGGGGGGACATGCCACAGAAAAAGCTCCCCCCACCGAATCGGCCTTCGCACAAACCGCTCGGCCTCTTCGTCGGGCTTTCCCCTCGGGAAGCCCGACCCTCAAGGGGGGAGTGAAATTCGGTACTCTCTTTCTGTGGACTTTTTCAACAGCCTCCCCGCACAAGACTCCCTCACCGCGCCTTGCCGCTGAGTTTCTCGACGGTGCGCAGCGCGCCCAGACCCAGCATCCCCAGGGTGAGTTCGAGAAGCCCGTCCACCGAGACGGGATAGGGCGCGAGTTCGCCGCTCATCAGCATCTGCCGCGTCCAGAGCCATGCGCCGAGCGCATACTGGGGGATGAAATAAAACGCGAGCGATACCCCGCAGGTCCACAGGATGAACGGCCTGCCGCCCGCGACGAAGACGCTGCGGTGGCCGGCTTCGATTTTGTTGATCTCGTTCTGGGCTTCGGCGGGCCGCATCATCAGCTTTTGCTTTATCGCCTCCGCCGCGCGCCGCTCGTCCGGCGTCTCGACGAACCTGTCGATGACGTTGGCGACGCCCTCCGCCGCCGTGACGACGCCGCCTCCGATGAGTTTTTCCAGAAAGGCCATCACGCGCTCCTCATGCGCTCGGCCACCCGGCCCGCCCGCGCGGGGAGTTCCCTCGCGTAAACCGAATCGAGCGCCTCGGAAGCCGCGCGGTCATAATCCCCCTCGGCGAGCGCGGCCCACATTTTCTGAAAGCCCAGGAGGTTCGGCACGCCCATGTTGTAGGCCATGTCGAGCAGAGCGCGCCTGGCATCCGCCTTCAGGTTCGAATACACCTCGCCGACGCGTGAGCGTTCGAGTTCTTCGGCCATCAGACCCAGGCGATGCCGAAGGAGTAGCTCGGCTTCGGCCTCGGATATGCCGTCCTCTAAAAGCGTCCCGTAGCCGATGGTCTTCTTGCCCTTGCCGTCGAGATAGACTTTCCCGACGAAACCCTCCTCGCGCTTGATCTCCTCTACGAGTTCGTTCGTGAACATCCTGCTGCCTCCTCCTGGTGCATGGCGCCGGCCTCTCCCGGCTCTTGCAGAACACGCAACAGCGCCGCCGCGCCCCTTCGCGCGCCCCAGCGGCTCGCATAGGCCTGGCTCGTGGCCAACACCCGTCCGTTCCTCGCCCGCACGCGGAAGCGATTCCGCCCGGATATATCCCGGAAAATCTCGACGGGGCGATGCTTCGAGTTCTTTACGGACGCCATACGTGACCCCCCAGGATAAAGCCCAGGCTCACGAGAAATGCGCCTACTACAATGAGGCGCAAGACGGTATGCTTCCCCTTCGCCCAGCGCCACAGGAGGGCGTCCGTTCTTTTTTCGATCTCTTTTTTCTCCGACATCACTCTTCCCTCTCCATGTTAGCGAAATCCCGCGCGCCGCCCGCAGGCGACGCGCCTCGATACGGGAGAGTTTACGTCTTGTTGGCGCATGAGCGATGACGGAAAATGCGGGAAACTGCGGGGAGTTGCGCCCTTGGCCTCGATACACGCGGAAAACCCGGAATGCGGCCCTTCAAGCAGCGCGAATGGGGTGGTAAAATGTGGGCCGCCCAGGACCGTTTTGGTATAATGCGCGCCGCAGCGCTTGCCGCCATATACAGGAGATGAACCATGAAAAAACTGACCGCCATTACCCTCATCGCCGTATTCAGCCTGGGGCTGGCCGGTTGCCGCACCGATGGAACCATGGACAAACAGACCGGCGGAGCGATTCTCGGCGGAATCGCGGGCGGTCTGATCGGCTCGAAGTTCGGCAAGGGCCGGGGCCGCAAGGCGGCGACCTTCGCGGGCGCGGTTCTCGGCGTGCTCGCGGGCAGCGCCATCGGGGCGCAACTCGACGAGCGCGACCGCCTGCTGATGTCGCGAAGCACGCAGAAAACGCTCGAGCGCGGCAAGACGAACGTGGCCAGCAAATGGGTGAACCCCGACACGGGCAACCGGGGCACCATCACGCCCAGGCGCACCTACCGGGTCCAGAGGGGATCGACCACCAGGTATTGCCGCGAGTTCCAGCAGACCATCACCGTGGGCGGCAAGACCGAGCGCGCCTACGGCCGCGCCTGCCGGCAGCCCGACGGAAGCTGGCGGATCGTCAACTAGGCGCGGGGCGCTCGAGGCGTTTCCCGGCGATTCTGCAGGCGCAAATCGGGCAGAACCTTGCATTGCGGCATCGCTCGGCTAAAATAGACGGTGCATTCGTGGAACGATCGCGAGACCTGAGAGCGATCCGGGTAGGGAGGCTTACCAAATGGTTTCCGATCAGACGAGAAACGACGTTTGGCAGGATCTTCTGGACGTCACGAGACTCGTCCGCTACTACGGGGCGCTCTCCGACCGCCATCGCCGCAACCACTCGTCCATCCGGTTCCTTCTCCTGGCCGCTGCAGCCGGCGGAATCGCAGCGTTGCTCGACCTGCTTCCGCAGATCGTCCAACTCATCGCGGGGGGATTGATTGCCCTCCTCGTCGCCTGGGATTTCGTATCGGATTACGCCAAGAAGGCCGCCGTTCTGCATACCATCAACATCGAATGCGGTTTGCTGGAAATCGAATGGCGCGAATTGTGGAACGAGGCCAACGATCCCGAGGCGAACGACGCGGAGGTTCGAGAGAAGAACCGGCGACTTGCCGAGAGAATTTCCTACGTGACCGCAAGGGCGGGAGACGCCAACATCCCAGAGAATCGAAAACTGAACGAGGAATGCGAGAAATCCGCATACAAAGTAATTCAGGACAAGTATGCCGCTTAATAAAGCCATTCCAAAAACCCGACAAACCGCCAATCCTGAAAGACCCGGTAAAACACCTCCTCCGAAACCACCGCCGAGACCACCTGCGCCGCCGAAGAAAAAACCCGAAAACTAGCCTCGACTCTGCCCCATCCGCGTCCGTCTGGAATTCACGCTTCCCGGGAGATATAATCCAGGCTCATCCACGAGGTGCGTCTCATGAAGAAGCGGATCTGCGCAGCAACAGCGTTCATGTTCTTCGTATCCGGTTGCGCGGGCTCGGGGCCGAATCCGGTTGCGCGCTTCGCGCCTGCCGATGAAAAGCGCTCCTGCGCGTCGCTCAAGGCGGAACTCAAGGCCAACGAGAAGGAGGTCGTCAAAAAGACCGCCGAGCGAACGAACAAGACGAACAAGAACCTCGCACTCGGCGCTACGGGCGTATTCCTTATCGCGCCGTGGTTCTTCATGGATCTGAAGGGAAAGGAGGCGGCCGAGATAGAAGCGCTCGAGCGGCGAAACTCCACCCTGCGAAGAATCGCCGCCCACAAGGGCTGCAACGCGCCGCTTCCGGTCGTGACGCACCAGCGAAAGCCGAGAACCAAACAAACGAAATAAATGCAGGGGCGGTTTGCGAACCGCCCCGGAAAGGGTTGTTGAAAAAGTCCCGTAAAGCGCAGCGAACGCTCCCTCCCCGGTCGCGTTCGGCCCCCCCGCAAACCGCCAACGCCTCTTTCCTCACCCTGAGTAGCCGCCGAAGGCGGTGT
>JAPPHK010000174.1 GCA_028820795.1 Nitrospinota bacterium
AGACCCGGCATCGCGCCGATGGCGACGCCCAGGACGACGCCGAACAGCGCCATCAAGAGATTTTGCGGCGAGATCGCAACGCCCAGGCCGTAGAACAGGTTTCCGAGAATCTCCAATTTGCTCAGCCTTTAGGACAAACCTTGGCCCTATGATTACAGGGATTTTCCTGACTGTTGGGCAAAGGAAACGGTGAAACAATCAGTTCCAGTAAAAGAGAAACTCCGCATACCCTTTCGGCAATGGGATGATCAGGAATTTCTCGAAAATGTAGTACACGACAACGGGGACGCCTACCGATACGCCTAGACTCGTTTTGAGGTTGTGCCCCCCGACAAGGAACAAACAATAAAAGATGAACAGAGCCGCCGAGAAATAGACCGAAATAACGCCGATCAGGAGAATCATGATCATTCCCGGAAGACCGACGCGCATCAGGTCGCCCAGGCCTTCCCGGCTCATGAAAACTCCTGCGTCAACGACAGACGATTTGTCCCGGCGGGAGGAGACCAGCGACTGAATCAATACGAGCAGAGACACGACGGCGATACCCAAAGAAAGCCAGAAGGGGAGGAAACCCCCTCCTGGCCCTTCTTTGGGAAGAATGCCGACGGGTAGTTCCGTAGCTTTCCAGGCGACGCCGAGGCTGACGAGAATCAGCCCGATGGCGACTATCCTATCCGCCCGCTGCATCTAAAATCTTCTCCAGGCTAGTTCTTCAGCAATCCCATGCCCATGAGCAGCTTCTTGTGCTTCGCGTCCTCGGAGGCGAAGAACTTACCCAGCGGAGCGCCGCTCAGGCAGGCGCGGTTCAGCGCCTTCTTCGACGTATAATCTTTCCACTCGTTGGAATTGCACAGCTTGTTGAACAAATCGGTGTACCACATCAAAGCGTCCTTGGGGATGCCGCCGGGCGCGTTGATGCTGCGCTGCATGAAATACACGAGTTGCGGCTGGCCGAGTTCCTTGAACGTGGGAACTTCCTTGAACGCGGGAATACGATCGGGCGTCAGCGCGGCGATCGGCTTCATCTTGCCGGGATAGTGCGGCAGACCCTCCGAGGGGTTGTTCACCGTCGAGTCGACGTGCCCGCCGGCGAGGTTCTTCGCCACGGTGCCGCCGCCCCGGAAGGGCACGTAGGTGATCATGCCCTTCAAGCCGTAGGCCTGCATGAGCATGTTCGTGACGAGCTGGTCCTCCTGCATCTTGCCCGTTCCGCCCATGGTCCACTTTCCTTTCTTGGCCTTCACGGCCTTCACGAAATCATCCATGTTCTTGATTCCCGACTTCGTGTTGACCCAGAGAAGGAACGTGTCCATGGCCAGGCGGTAGACAGGTGTGAGATGCGTGTAATTCACCGGCAGCTTCCGCAGGGCGGGCGTCGTGAAGAAGCTGTTCAGCGTCACGAGGATGACGTGGGGGTTTCCTTTCTTCGAGAGCAGATAGAGCATCGCCTCGGCGCCCGAGCCGCCCTTTTTGTTGATCGGAACCAGGGGCTGCGGCGACCACTTGTTCTGGGTGACGATTTTCTGCATGAGCCGCGCGATGCGGTCCGCACCGCCGCCTTTACCCGCCATGATGATGAACTCAATCGGCCGCGTCGGCTTCCATGCAGCAAGAGCCTGCGTAGTCCCCAGCGCGACGACGATGAACAAGCTGAGCACCAGGGTGAGGAACGGAATAGCGCGTCTTGAACCTTTCAACGATTTCATCATATTCCCTCCTTTTTGTGCTGCGGAATGTTGTGCCTGTTACAGCGAAAAAGATCCCATCACCGGTTCATATTTGAAAATCGATTCAACCACACTTGCCAAAGGTGGAGTGCCGCAAATGAAATCCTATGAAACGGTAAAGATTTCTTTATTTTATCATGAAGCAACGCGCTTCTCAATGATGCGATTTTCGCCGATGGCCGGAAATTGTTGGTAATTGCATTATCCGCACCGGTGGGATGGAAAAATTCTGGATTCCTAAATTTCCTCGATATCTTCTCTCGATTCGAATTCCCGGACGGCGCGGCGGATGTAGGGAGGCACGCGGACGGGCTTCTGCGACTCCTTGTCGATAATGACGTAGGCCGTCTGCGCTTTCGCTACGAAGCGCTCCGACGCCGCTTCGTAGATCTCGTAATCCATCTTGATGCTCGAGTTCCCGATCTCGTAAATGCGCGCGTAGACTTCGAGAACCTCGTCGAAATGCGCGGGCGCGAGAAACTGGAGCGAGGCGTCGACGATGACGATGTCGAACCCGCGCTCGAGCATGTCGAAATACGGGACGCCGATGGTGCGCAGGTAGTCCATCTGCGCGGTGTCGACGTAGAGGAGGTAGTTGGCGTTGAACACCACGCCCTGCAGATCCGTCTCGCCGAAGCGCACGTGCATTTCACTCTTGTAGCTGTACCGGTCCTTTGGCATAGGGCATTTCTAATGAAAACGCCCGGAATTCGCAAATACGAGGCGGCGCCCTGTTCTTGAATCGGCCACCGGCTTGTTCCCTCATCGGCGTCGGTTATAATAGCGGCGACCGGGATGGCGGACACCTTAAACCGCATGGAGTCGTTGATGATCAGCGTGGAAGACGCCCAGAACGCGATACTGGAAATGATTCGCCCGATGGGGCGCGAGCGGGTGGGCCTGCTCGATTGTCCGGGCAGGGTGCTGGCCGAGGACGTCGCCTCCTCACGCCCCGTTCCGCCGTGGAACAACTCGGCGATGGACGGCTACGCCCTGCGCGCGCAAGACGTGCGTGGCGCGAGCCGGGAAACGCCGAAGGGCTTGAGGGTGGTCGAGGAGATTCAGGCGGGCGTCGTGGCGAGCCGCACGCTCGGCCCGGGCGAGGCCATCAAGATCATGACGGGCGCGCCCATCCCGGACGGGGCGGACGCCGTGGTGCTCGTCGAGGAGACGGAGAGAATCTCGGACGATGAAGTCCAAATCTTCCTCGAGGTGCGTGAGGGAGAAGCCGTCCGCCTCGCCGGGGAAGACGTGAAACCCGGTGAAACGGTTCTCTCGCACGGAACCCGCCTGGGCGCGGCTTCCGCAGGGATGCTGGCGAACATCGGCCGGGCGCGGGTGTACGTGTATCAAAAACCGAAAGTTGCCATCCTCGCGACCGGAGAGGAACTGGTCGACCTGGGCGACGCCCCCGGCGTCGGGCAGATATTCAACTCCAATTCCTACGCCCTGGCGGCCCAGGTGCTCGAAGCCGGTGGTGAACCGGTACTCCTCGGTATCGCCCGCGACAACGCCGAAGATCTCACGCGCCACATCAACGACGGCCTGGCCGCCGATTTGCTCATCACGAGCGGCGGCGTGTCGGTGGGGGATTTCGACCTGGTGAAATCCACGCTCGGCGGACTGGGGAACGACATGCGCTTCTGGCGGGTGCGCATGAAGCCGGGCAAGCCGATGGCCTTCGGCGTGCTGAACGGAAAGCCCGTGTTCGGTCTGCCGGGGAATCCCGTCTCCACCATGGTCAGCTTCGAACTGTTCGTGCGGCCCTCGCTGCTCAAGATGCAGGGCCGCGAAAACATCTTCCGCGCGAGCGTCGAGGCGCGCCTTCTGCACCCCCTCACGAAATCGCCCGAGCGTCGCCACTACGTCCGCGCAATCGTCCACCGCGACGGGGAGGAATGGACCGTCCAGGCCATCGAGGCGCAGGGCTCCAACATCCTGCATTCCATGGTGCGGGCGAACGCCCTCGTCGTATTCCCCGAATACGAGACGGAACTCGCCGCAGGCAGCCGCGTGCAGGTCATCCTGCTCGAAGAGATGCCCTCTCAAAAACCCGAACACGTCGAAACGCCTGCACCTGAACGGGTGCACTCCTGAGCAAAGAGCTTTCAGGCTGCCGACTCCTCCTGGAGCGTAGCGGATGAATCCCGAAGCAAAGTCCAGACTGCCTTTTTCCGCCGCCATATTGGCGGGCGGGCGGAGCCGCCGCATGGGTCAAGACAAATCCATGATGGAGATCGGAGGAGTTCCCGTCGTCAAACGCATCGCGGACATTTTGGGGGAAATGTTCGCGGAAGTGTTCGTGGTGGCGAACGAGAAAGAACCGTTCGAGCGAATGGGCCTCGCCGTGGTGGGGGATATCCATCCCGGCAACGACTCGCTCGGCGGCCTCCATACGGCCGTGGCGACTGCGGATGCCTCCCACGTTTTCGTGGCGGGTTGCGACATGCCGCTGCTACAGCCCGCGCTCATTCGCGGCCTCGCCTCTTTGGTGGATGAGTGGGACGTGGTGATTCCCGTCAAGGACGATTACCCTGAGCCGCTCTGCGCGTTTTACGGGAAAAAATGCGCGCCTCATATCGAGGAATCCATTTCGGGAGGGCGTCTCAAGATGATAGGGTTTCACGAAGAAGTGCGCGTGCGGCGGGTGGAGGAAGCGGTCTGGCGGGCGTGGGACCCCGACGGAGCTTCTTTTCTGAATGCGAACACGCCTGAGGAATTCGAACGAATCAAATCCATCTCGATGAGGGGAGAGCCGAAATGAGCATTGCCGAGCGAATGAATGAACTGGGTATCGATTTGCCCGATGCGCCCGCGCCCGTCGGGGCGTATGTGCCCTACGTCATCTCCGGGTCCTTGATGTTCATCTCCGGCCAGATTCCCATCAGAGACGGCGCGATGATTCACGAGGGGAAGGTTCCGCGCGACGTCACCATCGAGCAGGGGCAGGAATGCGCGGCGCTTTGTTTTCTGAACGCCGTCGCGCAGGCGAAAGCGGCTCTGGGCGATTTGGAGCGCGTGGAGAGAATCGTCCGGATGAGCGGTTTCGTGGCCGTGGCGGAGGACTTCACCGCGCAGCCTCTCGTCGTGAACGGGGCGTCGAATCTGGCCGTCGAGATTTTCGGGGACAGGGGCAGGCACGCGAGAGTGGCGGTTGGCGTGGCGGAACTCCCCCTGGGAGCGCCTGTCGAGCTGGAAGTGATACTCGAGGTAAAATGACCTATATAATGGGAATTTATAGAATTCCGCTGGGGTAGGGGTTGTTGATAAAGTCCCATACAGGAAGATTTATGTTTGTTGTAGGGACAGGTCGCGACCTGTCCCTACGGTAGGCGACGCTCTCTTCTCGGGACCTACGACGAATTTGGTTTTCGTTCGTCATTCCGGCCTTGAACCGGAATGACGGCAGTGGTCGGTTCCGACCGATGAGGGAGGAATCGACCGAGCGAGGAGGGGTTTTTCAACAGCCCTTCATCCGTCGGGTTTGACACCCCGCTCTTCCCAAGACCCGTCAACGCTGTATAATCTTTGCCGGATTCAAGCCGCGGGCGAAACGACATTTTGAGGGCCTGATGATGCGCTGCTTCACCATTTCGATGCTTTTGATTTTGTTCATGAGCCATTCCGCACCGGCGTACGCGAACCCGGGCATCGACTACATGCGGAAGATCGAGGCGGCGTTCACCCGGATTGCGGAAAGCGTGAAGCCGACGGTCGTGAGCATTCGGGCGGAGAGGATCCGGGGAGCGGCGCAGCAGGCGCCCCAGTCGCCCCACCCGAACATGCCGCTCTTCTCCTCGGGTTCGGGCGTCATCATCGACGGGCAAGGCTATATCCTCACGAACAACCACGTGGTCAGCAACACGCGGAGGCTGCGCGTGCGCCTATGGGATGAGTCCGCCCATTGGGCGAAAGTCGTCGGCACGGACCGCTATACCGATCTCGCGCTCGTCAAGATCGATCCGCACCGCAAGCTGCCCGTGGCGACGCTTGGGGATTCCGACAAGGTGAGGGTGGGGCAGTGGTCGATAGCCGTGGGCGACCCCTTCGGCATCACGAGGACGTTCACGGTGGGTGTGGTAAGCGGCATCGGGCGCAGCGGCGTCGGCGTCGCGCGCTATGAGTATTTCATCCAGACGGACGCCGCCATCAACCGGGGCAACAGCGGCGGCCCCCTGGTGAACATCGACGGCGAAGTCATCGGCATCAACACGGCGATACCCGCTCCCGGAAGCGGCATCGGTTTCGCCATTCCCGTCAACATGGCGAAAGACGTCATCAAATACCTGAGGAGAAGCGGGAATTTCCCGCGCGGCTACCTGGGGGTAACCATCCAGCCGGTGAGCCAGGACATGGCCTACCTGCTGGGACTCCCCAAGGCCAACGGCGCGCTCGTGGGTTCCCTGCTCAAGGACGGCCCGGCGGAGGGGGCGGGCATCCGTATGGGAGACGTCATCGTCCGCCTCGGCGGCACGAGCGTCGTGGATACGGCCCATCTGCAGCGGCTCGTGGGCTGGACGCCGCCCGGGGACGACGTGGCCGTGGAAGTCGTGCGGAACGCGCAAAACAAGAAATTCAAAGTCAAGCTGGTCCGCCTGCCCGAACCGGAAACGACGGGTACGCCGGCGGCGAACACCGGGATCGATGAACCCGAGACCAGGAAGAGCTACGGCGTGGCGCTCGAGAATCTGACCGAAGAGTTGAAGGACAAAAACAATCTGACAACGGACGGAGGCGTTTACATCAGCGATGTGGAAGAGGGCAGCAGGGCGTATTACGACGGCCTGCGCGAGGGGATGGTGATACGCGGAATGACCTACCGGCTGCCCGGAAACGGGAAAACGCCCATCCGCGTCTCGATAGAAAAACTCGAAGACGTCGAAGAGCTGCTGAAAATAATACCCGCGGGCTCGAACGTCCTGGGCCAGGTCGTCCGCGGGACGGACCGCGGGGAGCGCACTTTTTTCACGGTGCTGCATGGTTTCAAGCGCTAACGGCTCAGGCCGCCTGAGGAAAGCATATTCATGCCGCAGATGAGAAGCGTCCTTTTCGCCCTGGCAATCCTCGCCTTACCGGCTCTGTCGGGCGCGAGTCCCGAAACCGAGATCCGTACGCTGCTGCCCAAAGACGGCATCCCCGCCATCGACGCGCCCGAATACGCCAGCGCGAAAGATGCGGACGGCTTCATGCAGCCCGACGAGATGGTCATCGGCATCAACATCGCAGGAGACAAGCGGGCCTATTCCGTTCCCCTGCTCAGTTCGCACGAGATCGTGAACGACGTGGTGGGCGGGAGCGCCGTCTCCGTCACCTGGTGACCGCTCTGCTATACGGCCATCGTGTATGACCGCGACCTGGACGGGAAAAAGCTCAGCTTCGGCGTTTCGGGGAAACTCTGGAAGAACGTGCTCATCATGTACGACCGCCAGACGGATTCGCTCTGGAGCCACCTGACGGGCGAGGCCGTAATCGGCCCGCTCAAGGGCAAGCGCCTGAAGACGTTCCCCGCCGCCATGATGCGCTACTCGGAATGGACGCAGCTCTATCCCGATACGCTCGTGCTCAAAAAAAAGCTTAAAGGTATGGGGGGGGTGTTCCGCAGCTCCTCGCGGGACCCGTATGAGGGTTATTACTACAGCTCGCAGACCGGCGTGATCCCCGAGAAATACCGCGACAACCGCCTGCATCCCAAGACCCTGCTGGTCGCCCTTGCGCTCGATTCCCCGAAAGAGAAGGGGGAGCAGATCGCCAAGGTCTACCCCTTCGCCGACCTGAACCGCGCGGGCGTCGTGAACGATAGCTTCGCGGGCCGCGACGTCGTGGTCACCTACTGCGAGGGCGCGGGCACGGGCGTGGTTTTCGACCGCGTCCTGAAGGGGGAGACGCTGGAGTTCGAACTCGTAACGAACGAGGGTGCCAAGGGCGCCGCCGCCTGCCGGTTCATGAAGGACAGGAAAACCGGTTCGCGCTGGCAGCGCCTGACCGGCCTCGCCGTGGACGGGCCGATGAAAGGCGCGAGACTGAACCAGCTTTCCACGACACTCGCGTTCTGGTTCGGCTGGAAGGATTATTTTCCAAAGAGCGAAATCTACCGCCACACGAAATGACGGGATGAATGGAGTTGATTTTGTAGGGGTCGCATATACATGCGACCCGGCCGGTTCGCAGCACATGGGCCGCATATATGCGGCCCCTACACACCCTCTGGCAAGACACATCTCGTCGCCGTCATGCAGGCATTGCAGGGGTTTTTCATCAATCCCTTTCAGGAGGGGGCGAACCCCTGGCACATCACCGCCCTTGGTAAGGAACCGGAAATTTGAGCCCCGTCATATTCGAAATCGGACCGTTCGCTTTGCGCTGGTATGGACTCATGTACGTCGCCGCCGTGCTGGCGGGCGTATGGCTGGTGAGGCGGGAAGTCGAACGCAGGCAGATGCCCATCACGCCCGACGAGGTGATGAATTTCGGCCTCCTCGTCATGTTCGCCGGCATCGTGGGCGGCAGAATCTATTACGTTCTGTTCAACTGGGAATTTTATCAGAGCGCCTCATGGGAGGTCTTCGCCATCTGGAAAGGGGGACTCGCCATCCACGGCGGCCTCATCGGCGGCGTGCTGGCCGGGTATCTTTATTTGAGAAACCACGCCGTCTCCACCTGGGAGTTCGCCGACGCGGTGGCGCCCGCCATCATGCTCGGCCAGGTGTTCGGGCGTTTCGGGAACTTCATGAACGGCGACGCCCACGGCGTGCCGACCTCGATGCCCTGGGGCGTGGAGTTTCCCATGACCTCCATCGCGGGCCGGGAGTTTCCCGGGCAGGCGACGCACCCCGTGATGATTTACGAGCTTCTCCTGAACCTCGTCTGGTTCTTCATCCTGAGACGACTGAGGCTTACGAACCACAAGCCCGGCTTCATCTTCTGCCTCTATTTCGTTCTCTACTCGTTCGGCCGCGCCGCCGTGAGCGGTTTCCGCGCGGACAGCCTCTGGTTCGGCCCGGTGCGCGCCGCATATCTCGCGAGCGCGGTGCTGGTCGTCGTATTCGGGGCGATCATCGTGCGGTGGCGGATGTGGGAGAGGGGAGGGTAGGTGGTTTAATAAATTTTTTGGGTATCGTCTGCATTATTGACTGAATGGTCAATACGATGCGATACTCCCTTAGCCGATTGATTAGACCAAGCAACGGAGATGCCGAGGATGCAGGTATTCGTAGCCTTCAACATCTCAGACCCCGCGCTGGTAAGAAGCAAACCGGAACATCGCTATAGCGCAGTTATTTTGACGATGACAATACTTTTTTTGTCGCTACAGAGGGGGAGACGATGCGACAACTAGCCTCAAAAATCGGACTTGGAGATGAAGAACCTGCAACCCCGGGAATCGTAATACCAGCAACTTCTTTTTGGGGACGCTATAACTCTGAGGTTTGGGAGTGGGTCAGCGTGAAATTAAGCGCCAATGGAAGGTAAGGATAATACAAGCTCGGAGGATGTTGGGACACGACAGCCTACGACCCCACCTCCGATTGAATAAGAATT
>JAPPHK010000231.1 GCA_028820795.1 Nitrospinota bacterium
AGATGACATCTTCACACCGGCCATCCACACGCATTTTCGGAACGGCGCTGGCAGCTCATTTGCCATTTACCAATCTCCTCTCAACTTTCGGCTCCGAATCTGATGTTTCACCAATCCTTCACATCGAACCGACTTGGCTATTGGAGGGAACTTCAATTCCCACTCATCAACGCCTCGTTATTCGGGAATTAATACACTCCAAACTCGTTCAGTTTTTGACTGATTACAAGCACGCTATTCTTATCGGTGCAAGTGGACTCGGAAAATCTACCTTATCGAACCATGCTGCAAGCGTCCGAGATATGCGATATTTTCTAGTGGATTTTCGGGATGTCGAGACCTCGGAAGCAAAATCACGCCTCGAGTGGTTTTTGGCGCGTATTGAGTCAATGGCGCCATGCTTAGTGATCTTCGAAGATCTTAATATCCTCCACGATCGACGAATTGCTCTTACCTTGAAACGGGTCGTGGCGACTCTTCGTAGACATGAGTGCGAGTTTATAATTACGTGCTACACCAAACCGACCAATGTTTCACTGTCGGAATTAGGCCTTTCTACAAAATCTGTCGTGGAGTGTACGTATTTTTCTCAAGAAGAAACGTGTACCCTCGTAGCCAACTACGGGGGAAGTACCGGGATATGGGGACGAGTGGCGTACCTCGCTGGTTCAAATGGTCATCCCCTATTGACACATGCCTTTATATCCGGCAGAGCCGCTGACAATTGGAAGGTTTCCGATTCCGATGACCTTTTCAGATATATCCTGTCCGCATCGGAGGTAGCTGCGGTGCGGGATGAGACGAGACGGACCCTACTTTCTTTCCTTCCAAAGCATAGTCGCCAACTCTTGTATCGTCTTAGCTTCATAATCGGTAAGTTTAACCGGCAACTGGCGATTGAACTTGGCCAAACTCTATCTGTAATTCCTCTAAGCGGAGAGTCCTTTGATGCGCTTGTGGGGTCGTTAGTTGAGGTTCTTGGTCTTGATGTATACAGAATATCTCCTCTCGCAAGTAACTTCGGACGAGAAATTCTTGCTCAAGGAGACCAGCGGATTGTTCACCGTTCAATCGCATCCCATATGACTTCAAAACGTACAATAAACGCTCTTGATGTTGACGTTATTGTGCTGCATTCCTTATTGGGAAATTACTCAAAGGGATTAGCTATAGCCGCGCTCGGTATATTGAGTGCAAGTACAGATAACATTGAACAGTATGCAGAGTATATGCCCACCTTGCGTTTATTGAAAACCAACGCACCTTTGCAAATTGAAGACAAGTACGTTTCCGCCTTGATTCGACTTGCACAGTTTAAGCTCACTGTTGCTCACGGAGATGTAGATCGCGCGTCCGATATCGCAGACAGGATATTCGACGAACTAGCGAGAGTACCAGAGGGAGAGGCGAAGAGTGTCCTAGAATCGACAGTTGTGCTGACTATACTTTGTAATGTCGGTGTTGCCAACATTTTGGACAACTGGGTTCATTTGCTAGTACGTGCAAAAGACATCTTGAATGGTGAAGTGTTTCGAAATTTTGTGAAACCACGCACGCAAGATAAATTCGACCCGAGCGATCTTTGTCATCTCGGTGCGCTGTTTGGAATCGGGGCTGCGAATATTCAGTCCGTCTCCCGGCTTGAAGGAATAATAGATGACTTGGACTATGTCGAAACGACCGCACGAAGGGAGATGTTGTCTCCATTAGACTCGTCACTTGACGATCATTCGGGGTTCATCGGTGCGTCGTGGGTAGCAGAGTTGGAAGCAGGTACCTTGAATGCGGACGAGGCCGCTCTTCGGTACGGGCGTATGGCCGCCAAAACGCAGACATGGGATTTGCCTTTGCTTTCGTCGCAGTGTTCGATAGCGCAGTCGGTGATGTTGGATGAGTACCTGCACGATGGCGACTCCGCACTTTCCGTCTTGCACGAGGCCCAAGTCGCTCTCGGACCACAGGCACCGCTCGTCCACGCCTTGGTCAAGATACATTGGCGCAATGGTAAGTATGATTCGGCGCTGCAACTCTTCTCTGAATCTGAATGTCTCCCTCGACTAGCTAATCCTGTCGATGCAGCATTTGCATTTCGTATAGGCGCGATTTGTGCAGCGAGATGTGCTGAGTGGGTGCGTGCCGAAAAATGGTTTCACACTGCACAGAATCATGCGACACTTGCCGACACGGACGAGATGACCGTGATGGCAGTTGGACTGGGTGCTGACGCGGCAATATGCGCGTTCAAGGCGAATGACACGGAACGAGCAATTCTTGGACTTATACGGTCGGTAGAAGCTTTGGTGACTATGAATGCCGATCAGTCTGTACGGTCCGCGTATTGCCATCGTGTCATAAGGCACGCATTGCTGTGGGTCAATGCCCAGATTCAGTGTACGGAAATGCTTGACAGCGATGGCTTCCCGCTTGTTATGGAAGTTGGTATGTGCAGCAATCCTCAACCTCCTCCGGCCGTTGTCGAGCAGCCACTAAGCAGCCTCGATATTGCATGGTATATGCTAGCAGAAATTGAAGTAGGTACGCGACTGAATCTTGGAATTAATACTGGTTTGGATAGGCATATCACGGGCGGGCCCATTCCACTGATGGATGCAAGTCTCCGTATACGAAAATTTCAAAATTATATTGATCAACTAGATGTTGACAAATTTGTCACTAACTTTATGGAGTATATTGAAGGCGCGCATTATGTACTAACAGCAATGAGCAATGTAGAGGCACAGAAGAAGCCATTGGATTCTGTTAGGGGAATGGTGCCTGCAATAGACCTACAGGGGCCTTTGGACTATCATGTCGGACGAATTGGGAAAAATGCAGTTATTTGCTACGCACTACAGTCTGTCTTTGAAGGCTCGGTTTCTTCTATTTCGGAGCTAAATTATGCCCTATCGGTCGCGTTTAGTGGTTCGTTTCCAGGACACCAAGTACTTGAGTATTGGAGTGGACAGAATGGGGAGTTGGAGGAGCTTGAGAGAACAGTAATTGGATTAGTGAAAAAAAATCTTGAACACGAACATATTGAGCCGAGGGATTTTTTTATTTCCGGCCTTAAATTCTTTGAATGGAGCAATCAGTCTATCTATAAAGATTTCTTGGCCATGCGCATCTCGAAATGGCAGAGAGTAGGATGGAGGAGGATTCTTGCGACACAATCCTTTTTCCTCGTCCGACCTCGTCAGTATGTACCTAGAATTGCTGAAGTTCTTGCTATCCCTAGTGATGATCGGAAATACCTCGCTAAACTCTTTCTCGTTACAGCGGAGGCTGTACGAGTATCTCTTGGATCTGAATATCGCAATTACCTCAAGAGCATAGCAGAAGACGGAAGCTAGCCCTTGTGGTGCGAATAAGATTCGGCGGATTCCACCGCACGTTCTGCATTTTCCCACCTACTGCACAGCGCCCCGTACCGCCGGGAGCCGGAGTCCGGCCCGCCAGGGCCGATGCCCGCGGTGCGGGAGGGAGTCCGCGCGGTCCGTCCGACCGTCCGAACCGGAGAAGTCGATGCGTGTCTACGCAAGAGACCAGACTGCCTGTTTCGCTTTCCCCATGCACATGGGGCGAGTTCATTCATCAACTTTTTCCTCCTGACCGTACCCATCGCGGATGGCCCCAGGGCCTGCCAGTTCTCCGAAATCCTCTACTAGGTCGCCAAGCTCGCGGGGCGCCCGGCTGTCCAGCAGCGCATCGCCGAAGCGCCGACGGAAAGGGAAGCGGGCGCCATCGGACGCACACCGGGCTTGGGGCCCGACTCCAGGTGGAACGGATATCACGTCGACGGTCATGCATTGGGTGCTGCACATGAAGCGCGCGGCGAACGCGGCCGCCCACTGGCGCTCGCTCTACGTGTGGCTCACCGGGCCCAGCACCCCTGGGGAAGTGGACCGACGCCGCGATCGGCAAGCATGGCGACCTTCTTGACGTCATCCGCCATCGTACGGGCGCGCTCACGCTTCGCGCGGCGTTTGACGAGGCCCGCGCCTCCCGCGCCCTCGCTCGAGCGCTGGCTCTCGCCTTGCTCCCTCACAGATACCAGATTGGTGGCGCGCAGCCGCCCGCTCCGCTATGACACCTACCAATCCGGTAGCTCGCTCCTCAGCACGTTCGGAGGCCGCCGCCGTCCTTGTACCGGGCGATCGGTGCCCAGATGTCGGGGAGATTTGGCAAGATCGGCGCAGAATCCTTGTCGAAACAGCACGGATAGGTGGATGAAACCCCATGGCACAGTCACTGCAGAACAACCGGGTCACCGCCGACCACTGGGATCGCATCGAGGAGGCCGCCCGAGAGCGCAACGTTTCGCCCGATCAGCTTGTCGTCGAGTTCGCTATCGAGGCCCTCGACCGGCGCGAATGGTCCCGCACGGAAGCCGAGGTCAAGGTCGCCGGGCCTCGCTTTTCGCCGCCCAGGCCCTCGCCCGCAGTCTCATCGCCGACGGACGCAAGCACCAAGTTCAGGAAATCCGGGAATTCATCTCCGCGATCGTCCCCGATACTGGCCGTGAGCCCCATCCCATCGACCGCTCGGGTAGACCTAAGCCGAAGTGACAGGCTGATGCATATTCCTCCTTTCCGAACACCAGCCCAACGGCATTCAGGTTCCGCCCGCCTCGCTAACGCCGAATGGCTTGGCCTGCTTTCATGAACATGCGCGAACGCATTCTCCAGGCCGAAGCTGCGGGCACCCTGCCGGAAGCATTGGCCGCTATACCGTACGACCAACTGGACTCTGCTGCCGAAGTGGTCGCCGACCTCCACAACCGCGGCAGGATCAACTTTCTCGCATTCTGCGAATCACCTTCGCTGGCTTCCGGCCCGGACCACTCCTTCTTCGCTCTTCAGGAAACTTTCTGCCGGGCCCTTCCGCGAATCGACTGTTCGGCCGAGGCTGCCTCAAATGCGTGCAACGCATTGAGTAAAAAGGCCGGAACCGAGACCCCGCCTTTCTCAATCTACAGCGCCCTTTCCGAATGGATACGCCAAAGCCCCGCACGTGCTGACGAGACCCTGGCCCTCATCCACCGCGACATCGACGCCCACGCACAACTTGTCAACCCTGTGCTGCTCGCGGGCGCAACCCATGACGTTGTCAAGTATGTCGAACAGGCACTTGCGTTTTCCGAGCACCCAGAGTCGAACATTCGCTCGAACGCCGTCTTTGCGCTCGGGCAAATCGTGCCCACGGATGACAAGACGCTTCTCAACCGAGCGCTCGATCGCTTCAACGACCTCATCGAGGATCCCGGCTCCGACGAAGAAGCGCCGATCGCCGTCGATGCGGCACTACACATTCTCCAACGCGGTGGCGTCCAATTCGTCTCCGCGGTGGAACCCTTGATTGTGCGAGCGTGCAAGAAAACAGCGCCACCAATCCGCCGCACCCTCGCCTACGGCCTATTCAACCGACGGCATCTCTACTCGGCCGCCATGATCGACGCGACCCTCGCGGCTCTTCAGCGCACGGACAAGCAGGACATCCACACGATCAAGGCGATCGATTCGATGCTCTACCACTGGGATCTCGACGTAGACCGGACGCGCGTGCTCAGCTTCCTCGTCAACTTTCTCACTAGCAGTGATGAGGCGCCCACAATCGACTCCTTGAGCGATTTTAAACACAAACTCAGCAATGAGAAGGGGTGCGTTCTCGGCTGGTACGCAGTTTCGCTCCTCTTGACGGGCGACCAACGACTCTCCATGGCCGCTAGCCACCTGCTTCCCTACAACCAAACACGAGACGGTCTCGACATCGACCTCGCAGCATTTTCTCTCTCCTCTCCCCGGATCATGTTCCTGGCACGAAAAATCCTTGGCTACTGCTTGGTGAAAAAGGAGGCCACCGCAGCCTTGCTCCTCTCCTGCCTCAGAGCGATACCGGAGCCCGAGCGCGCGCAGCTCGAGCACTTGGTTTTCGGCTACTTCCTCATCAACTATCTTTCCGCCATCGAATGGTTTGAAGGCGTCATTTCCTCGATCGACCCGGCACGGCAATCGATAGAAAGGCTTTCTCAACACGTCGCCTCCTATGTCAATGACTTGGAGCGAACGGGCCTTTGTCCCGCGTTCGCGCCAAGCGAGCGCGAACGCCAGATTCAAGGTTACCGATTGGCGGATTCTTGGCGAAGTCTCCACAAAAAGGCCGAACAAGGCTCCCTATTGTCCATCCTCGCCCACAAATCGACCATACTCTATGGCACCGCATCCATCGCCTATGTCTATCGTGACGCATCCAGCGATCCAGAACGACAGGAAATCGCGATGGCTTCTTTCGAACATTCCGCCGAGATCCCCCGGCTCGAAGCGATCGACCCGGTAGGCCTCCATCACGCCCTTTTCCGCTTTCGGATAGAGAATCCTCCGACATGAAGCTAATCTTCACCGAGTACCTCGCATCCTTGAAGGAACGGGGCGAACTCGACGTTATCATGCCGGATCTGCTTAGCGAGATCGGCCTTACAGTCATTTCCAGGCCTGCAGTGGGAACGAAGCAATACGGTGTGGATGTCGCCGCGGTCGGACCCGAACCCGACGGCGAGCGCACACTGTTTCTCATCTCCATCAAACCGGGCGACCTCAAACGCCCGGACTGGGATGCCGGACCCCAGTCCCTCCGCACGTCGCTCAACCAGATCCTTGACGTGTACATCGAGAAACACATACCGAAGCGGTACGCTCGCCTGCCGGTCAAGGTCGTACTGTGCATTGGCGGTGACCTCCATGAGGACGTCAGAAGCGACGTCAACGCCTACATGGACCGACACACACAGGGCCGCACCTCATTCGATCTTTGGAACGGGGATCGTCTTGCGGGCCTGCTGCTTTCTGGCGTCCTGCGCGAAAAAGCCCTTCCCGAGACATGGCGATCCGACCTACGAAAGTCCGTGGCGTTGGTAGACGAACCCTCGACCTGCTTCGCTCATTTTTCCCGCTTCATCAGCAGTATCGCCTTTCAGTGCAAGCCCAATCGACGCGCACGCCTTAGAGCAATCCGGCAAATCTATTTGGCACTTTGGACTCTCTACGTCTGGGCACGGCAGGCAGAGAACATTGAAGCTGCCTATCTTTGCAGTGAGCGCGCCATGCTCGTGTCTTGGCCGCTGATCAACAGTTCTCTTGCCGGTAAGTCGAAGGAAGCCCGCCAACTCAAACAGTCGATGCAACGTCTCATAACGTTGCATAACGTGATCGCGGACGACTACCTCATTACCTATGTTCACCCGAGAGCCAGCATACCGCACGGATTGGCGTCCGCGGTTCCGAGTCAGTCCGCCCTCGACATCAACCTCAAGCTGTTCGATGTACTCGGCCGGATCGGCACCCGGGGCCTCTGGTATCTACAACTGGCCCAGTTCCTTGATGAACCGAGCAACAAAGAACAGCTCGACACCCTTCGAAGCGCGGTCGACAGCACGGCTAAGCTGATCGTCGACACGGTGGTGAACAATCCGATTCTCTACACCCCGGTCAAGGACAGTCAGGCGATCGACATAAACATCGCGTGCCTATTTCTGAACAGGGTCGGATACGATGACGAAATCCGCAACTGGATTCAGCAGGTCACGCGCGCCGCGATGTTCGCATACCAGGCGAACGATTCCTATCCGTGCGTGTTCGAAGAATACCGCGATCTCGCCGAACACCCGAGGGATGAACCCCGGTTACCGGGAGGAAGCCACAGCCGGGAGCATTCTTCTTCCGACACTTGCGGTCTGGGCCGCCATAACCGGCGATACCGAGACCCTCGGCGCATTGGCGAATTTCGCGAGCGGAGCCTTCCAGCACTCCACCCTTCAACTGTGGTATCCGGGTCCCGACACCGAGGAACATCTATATCTGGGCAGTGCCGATCACGGCCTGGCTGCGACCGACTTCCGAATTGAACGCGCATGCGAAGATATGCTCGCTGTCGTCAAGTCGGAGTGTCTCGCCTCGACCGCGTTTTCCTCGCTTTCCGCACCTCGGTACGGACTCTGGCCCCTACTCGCTTCAGCAAGCCGTCATCACCGCATTCCGCTTCCACCGCACCTTTGGCCGCTGGACGACGACGCGCCGCAAGATCCGCAATAGCGAAGCGATTGCAAGTCCCTCACCTGACACGGCTCGATCTTTGTTGTTCCCCATCCTGTGTCACCCGTCTCAAGTCCGATACGACCAAACTGCAACTCTGGGCTTCCATCGCGTCTAGGCGACCTTGTTAAGTCTCGGCGAGCACACTCTCAGACCAGTGCACAAGTTACCGGGACTAATCCGCATCCTCCTGTTCTGCGGCCGCCTGTCGAATTCGTCCTAATCCGATCACCTTCGCCGATCTCCGATTCGCAGGACCCGAGCACGGTCATCGGACAGGCCTCGCCATGTCCATCGTAACCAATCCCCGCGAAGGGCGAGCGGTCCCGCTGCCTGACGCCGCATATCAGGGCCAACGGACCGCACAACACGATCTTTGTTGCCACGCCGGCGCCGCAACCCGTGGGTCTTCGCCGAATGATCGCTTTAGTCCCTCTTCGATCGTCTGGGCATGGCCTCCAACGTGCTGTCTTCCGAGACCCAGTGTGTGTGCCCGAGGCGTTTGGTCGCATAGTCCGCCGGCGTTCGTGTTTTGCATCGCACGACACACGGCAAGCGCGCGTCAAGAACCGTGTTTACATTCTCTAGATTCTGTGCGCTGCCGAATATCGCGACCTTCGCGCCCGACTCGGTGACGCATACGAGCCGGTGGGCTCCATCAGGTCCAACCTTCATTTCGCCTTCGTCGTAGCTGATGAACGTGAACGTATCCATCATTGGGCCTCTTTCGTGACTCACTCGAAGAGCGCTGGGCCGTATTCTATCCTCGTGCAATCGCTGACGGGGAATACGCGTAGCCGAACCGCTCTGGTGGTGCGAGATCAGCACACTCGAAGCACAAACTCGCTGCGGATTCTCCAGTTTGGAAGGGGGGAGCCATGGAACGTGGAGATTTTGGCACCGCCCTCGCATCCAGCACTCCATGAACGGGCCTCGGATGATACCCGAAGGTCCTCGGTCAGTCCGGTGAACGCCCCATTTCCGCCTCACACCATGATATCCGACACCTTTTGCCAGACCTCTGGTAGGGGATCATCCTGCGCAGCCGCCAAGGACTCTGATCAAAATTAGTTTTCCAACTTCATCGTGGACGTAGTTCGTA
>JAPPHK010000209.1 GCA_028820795.1 Nitrospinota bacterium
CGTTTCATATCAAGTATTTCCAGGGCTTCGCCCAGTTCGTCGTGCGCTCTGGGCGCGAAGTCGAATACGGGTTTTTCGCCCCAGACCCTCACGAGGGCGTTTTCCTCGGCGCTCCGGCCCTCGGGCGTGGTCTCGTGCGGCGCGTTGGGCAGTTCCAGGAGGAAATCGCGTTGTTTTTGTTCGAGTTCTCTGAGTTCACCCTCCATGGATCTGGCCTCGGCCGTCAAGCGCTGGTTTTCGGCCAGAAACGCCTGCACCTCATCCTCGGACGCCTTGTTGCGCTTGAGTTCGCCGATTTTCCTGCTGCGCCTTCTCACGTCCGCCACCCGGTTCTCGACCTGGTGGGTCAAATCCCGCCTCCGGGCGTCGATTTCCAGTATGCCCGAGAGGTCCCAGTCGCCGCCCCTGCGCGCCAGCGCGCGCGCCACCGCTTCGGGAGAGTTTCGGATGAGGCGAATGTCGAACAATTTGCCGCTCCTCCATGATGTATCCCAATGGGGTAGTGAACATAAAACGAGAGGTTTCGCGCGTCAATGGAAATATCTCTTTGGCATGAAACGCCCGCGCTGGATTTTGGTTCTGTAAATGAGGTATTCTCGATGGATCAGATGCGTTCCCTGGTTCCGGCGATTATCAGGAGAGGGTGATGTTCGGCTTGATGCGGTTGATAGTGCGTTCCGGAGGCGCAGTGGCCGTCTGTCTGGGGATCGTGGCCTTGGCGTTTTACGGGATCGCCCAGACGAGCGTCATGATAGTGGACGAGCCCGCCCGGGGACTCAAGGTATTGGGCGTCTTTTTCGGCCTCTCCATCGTGTTTTGCCTGATGCTGAAATGGGTTTTACGCCAGGCGATCGCGCAGGCTCTCCGGCCCATCGGGGCGGCGAAAGAGGCGACGTCGCGCCTCGTCTCCATCGGCGAGGAAGGCGGCAAAAAAGTGTTTCGCTCGCTGGGCAAAAGGACGCGGGACGCGGGCAGTACGCTCACGTGGGTGGTGGGGGGAGCGGCCAGAACCCTGTGGCGCGTGCGCTGTGTCTGGCCTTCTTCCTGGCGGGGCCGCCGCCGGGATGACGGGCAAAAGCCTGCGGATGTGATTCCCCTCAAGCGGAACCAGGAGGGCACCTGACCTCGGAGTTTCTCCGAAGGGCGTTTACCCGGCTTTTCCGGTTAGTCTTCCATTTGCTCGAAAATCAGATAGTGGCTTTGCGTCATGTTCAGGTTCTTGTAAACCGCCTGGGCCGCCGCGTTTTGCGCATCAACGTATAGCTGCAGGCCGCAGGCCCCCGCTTGTTCGGCGAGATTCTTGACGTGGTGGTGCAAGGCCCTGTAGATGCCCTGTTTTCTCTCGGATGGAACGACATAGACGTTCTGAATCCACCAGTATTGGGCGTTGTTCCAGTCGCTCCACTCCAGTGTGACCCGGATTTGCCCCAGAATCTCATCGCCCCGGTATGCAATGTAGTATCGTCCCATCGAAGGCTCGGAGAGGGATTTTTCCACGCCCCGGCGGACTTTCTCGGGCTCAAGGCGCAGGTTTTCACTCTCCAGGGCCATCTCGATGTTGAACTCGACGATTTTCTCCGTGTCCTGGATGGTGGCCGGACGTATCTCGAAATTCATTGTTACTCCGAATCTGTTGGGTGTCCGTCGAGGTTATCTGGTCGGACCCTATCCAATATAACTCAGGAAGTAAAACCCGTGCCGGGAGATATCATCTCTTAAAGATTAAAGACATCGACTCTGTGAGCTTAGAGCTGAACCGGAGTCGTCGAGGGAAACGGCGCTTTGCACGCCGCATAGAAACGGGCGCGGAGTAACGCTACAATGACCTGGATTTTCGTGTCTGGGATTTGCCATCATGGATATAGTTGTACAACCGCGATCAAAGTAGGTCTTCAGGCCGCCGGTGCAGAAAGTATGGTATGCGCTTGAAATGCATCATATTTTTAGTTTCTGTGCCCCTTTTCGCGCTCCCGGTGTTTTCCCAGAAGATATTGATAAGCTTCCTCTTCCCCCCTGTTCAGGCTTCGGAAACAAAAGAGATTCCCGGCAAATGGAACCATTGGCGGGATTTCGGGAACGATTACTTCCGCTATCCTTTGCCTCCCATGGGCGAGGCGCCGGAATCATACAAAGGCGCCGAGCGTTCCCTTTTGCCGGAGCGTTGCGGTAGTTGTCATCCCGAGCAGTACAAACAGTGGCAAACCACTCTTCACGCCAAGTCGATGAGTCCTGGCATATACGGACAACTCGTCGATATGTGGGAAACGGATCCCGAGCAAGCACAGAACTGCAATGAATGCCATGCGCCCTTGGCGGAGCAGCAAAAGCGCGCGAAGTTTGGCGCGGGCCCATTTGCAAACTGGCGGGAAAACCCGTTCCACAATCGAAAACTGGAGATGCACGGGCTGGCCTGCGCCTCGTGTCATGTACGCGATTGGCGCGTGCATGGTCCCCGGAAGAAAGATACCCCCGAAGGCATGGACGATACGACAAGCAAAGGTCCGCATGCCGGTGTGGAGCGCACGCTTTTTTTCAGCCGCTCCGAATTTTGCATGAATTGTCACCAGCACACGTTTCCCGGACCGAACGGAAAATCGATTCAGAACACCTACAACGAGTGGAAAAACTCCCTTTGGGGGCGGGAGGGCGTCTCCTGCCAGAGCTGCCACATGCCCGGTCGGGCGCATCTGTGGCGAGGCATCCATGACAAGGAGATGACCCAAGGCGCCGTGCAAATCGACGTTAAGCTGGGAGCGGAAGCGCATGGGGAAATCGTGACGGCCGAGGTTGAGCTCACGAACTCGGGGGCCGGTCATTATTTTCCCACATACATTACGCCTTCGGTGGACGTGATCACCGAACTTGAGGATAAGGACGGGCGAACCATAGCGGGTTCAAGACAAATCAACGTAATTGAGCGGAAACTCTCGTCCGATTTCAGCCGTGAAATATACGACACGCGTATTCCACCGCAAAAATCCATCACGTTTCGATATAGAAGAGGACGAAGAGAGGATGCTGCGAGGCTCCGGGTACGCGTTCAAGTGCGGCCCGACGCCTTTTACCAAAATTTCTTCGGCGAATTTCTCAAAAACCAGAAAATTTCCGAACTGTCGCGGAAACTCATCACACAGGCGCGAAATATTGCAGCGTCATCAAGTTTTGAAATTTATGATGAGAAGTTCGAACTGAGAAACTAGGAAATTGATACGGTAGCGCTTTTTTCGCGCACGGCACGAACGATGTCCTCCGGCGCAATCGGAAGCCTGTTGAGGTTCGCGTTGGCTGGATCCCCGATGGCGTCTGCGATTGCGTTCGCAATCGCGGGCGCTGCCGGAATGAGCGGCATCTCTCCCGCTCCTTTGGCCCCGAAGGGACCTTCTACGTCGGGTGATTCCACGATCACGCTTTCGATTTCCGAGACATCCAAGCTTGTGGGGTTGAGTTGGCTCTCGAAATCCGCATGCTCGATGATACCCTCTTCGTGGTGTATCTGCTCGGCGAGGGCCCAGCCTAGTCCCTGTGCGATACCGCCCTCGATCTGTCCGTTCAAGGTGAGGGGGTTCATAGCGAATCCCACATCCTGAGCACTGGTGATTCTCAAGACTCTGGTTTCTCCCGTTTCGGAGTCGACTTCGACCTCGGCGATTTGAGTGGCGAATTCGGGCCCGGGCCTCGAGGGTTCGGGGTGGCCGCGCACGTTGTCCGTGCGATGGGGCGGGTTCTCACCGCGGTAGGAACCGCGACCAGTTACGGGGCCGTCGCCTTTCCACACGGCGGAATACGCCACCTCGGCAAACGGAATAGCGCGTGCGGGTGCCGCGCGTACGAATATGTTTCCCTCGCCGATGTCCAGGTCCTCCGGCGAGGACTCGAGCATGCGCGCCGCTTGGCGAAGCATTTGTTCGCGGGCGTCTTCCGCAGCCATACGCACCGCATGCGCCATGTTGAACGTGGTCCGGCTGCCCGCGGAGATGGCGTCGAAGGGCGTGGTTTCGGTGTCGGCGATTCGGACGCTCACCTTTTCGACTTCTGCCCCAAGAACCTCCGCCGCCACCTGCGCCATCACAGTAGCCGCGCCCGTACCCAGATCGGCGCACCCGGCCAGCACGGCCAGGCCCCCGTCCTCATTCACCTTCACCACGGCGCCCGACGCTCCCCCGCCCGTGGGATAGCGAGCGCAACCGATGCCCATACCCCGTCTGATTCTGGAGTCCAGGTTTTCCTTTTTCTGCTTCCCCCAGCCCGCCTTCTTGCCCGCGCGCTCGAGCGTTTCCTTGATGCTTACGCTTTGTAGAATCGTGCCCGCGGGGTCCTCGTCGTTTTCATCCATCCCGTTGAGGGTTCGAAAGGCAAGCGGGTCCATTCCCAGTTCCGAAGCGATGCGGTCGGTATGACGCTCGCAGGCGAAAGCGACCTGCGCCACACCCAATCCCCGGTAGGAGCCGCTGGGCGGAAGGTTCGTATATACGAGCAAGCCGTCCACCCTGACGTTCGGGATTTTGTATGGCCCAGCGCTGGTGTAGCAGGATTTTCCCAACACCATCGGCCCCGTCATACAGTAGGCGCCGTTGTTCGAGGTAATTTGCACGTGGCGCGCGATGATTTCCCCTTCCCGCGTCACGCCCGTGCGATAGCGCATGCGGTAGGCGTGTCTCGGGTTTCCGGTGATGGTTTCCTCCTCGCGATTGAGGGTCAGTTGAACGGGCCGGTTCGACTTTCTGCTCAAAAGAACGGCCAGGGCTTCCATCAGATGCTGGGATTTGCCGCCGAAAGCGCCTCCCACATGGGTGCTCACGACGCGCAGTTTGTTCATGGGGAGTTCGAGTATTTCCGAGGCGATGGCGCGCACCACGAAAGGGGCCTGTGTGGGCGAATAGACTATCGTGCTGTCTTCGGGTCCGGGTTCCGCGAGCATCGCGCGGGGTTCGAGGTAATTCTGGTGAACGCGGGGCGTTTCGTATTCGTCCTCGAAAACGAAGTCGGCGCGCGCGAGCGCCTCTTCGATAAGATCACCCGAGCGGATCAAAATATCGGCGGCTACGTTTCCGTAGCGCACGATGCCCGGGAATGATGCGTAATCATCCAGTGAGTCGTGCAGAAGAGGCGCATCGTCTTTCATGGCGTCGTCCGTCGTGAACACGGCGGGGAGCACCTTGTAATCGACATGAATTTTCTCGAGTGCAGCCTGCGCGGCTTCGGGGGTTTCGGCGGCTACGGCGGCCACGCGCTCGCCGACGTAGAGCACCTTGTCGACGGCCAGCAGCGGTTCATCGCGCACGAGCCTGCCGTGGCGAATGCCGGAGAAATCATCCGCCGTGACGACAGCGCGCACGCCGGGAACCTTCCAAGCGTCAGTGGTGTCGATTTTTTTGATCTCGGCGTGGGGGTGCGGACTAAGGAGCAATTTCGCGGTGAGGCAGCCTGGCCTTCTCAAATCATCGCCGAAATCGGCGAACCCGGAAACCTTCTCTTCGGAGTCGAGTCTCGGTATGGACTTGCCTAGAACCACATAATCGGACATGTGACCCTCATCATGATTTGGAAGGCATTATCCCACGATGAATCCCCGCCGACGGAAGTTGTGTCTTTGAGTCTATCTTACTTGCAGTTTCTCGAAAAATCCACGGATTCGCCTGGCGTTCGCACCGATGTCGCCTACGCCCACGCGGGATTTTGAGCGAATGTCGAGGCGCGTTTTTCCGCTGTTCGACGTGAGCCGTATGACGATGTCGTCGATGAAGCCGTACCAGAAAGTTGCGTCATAGGCCTCGATGCGTCCTGCGGCTGGTTTTAATGATACCACGTGCCAGCCCATGGCGCGTGCGGCGTCCAGGGCGCGCCTGAAAACTTCCTCTTTCGAGGCCCGGAAAGTGAGTGGCCTGACGTCTGGATACGCTTTTTTCTGGAGCCGCGCGATGCGCGCCCCCTCGTAGGCAGGCGGGTTCTGCGCCCCTTTTCTGAGCGGGAGCAGGGCTTGAAAGGCGGGCGGGTTTCGGGTGTCCGTCGTGATGTCGTGAATCTTGGGCACCCTTCTGGCGATCTGCATGTGCGCGTGGAGAAAACCAGCGACGATGAACCCCAACGCGACGCCGAGGGCAGCGCAAAGCGTCTTTAATCTCGAAGCGTCGCGCAAAGCGAACAATCCTCCGGCCATGGAGACGGCCACGGAGATAAGCGCGATGATGGCGGCGGCCTTGAAAACCTGGAAGCCCGTGCTGAAATGCCAAAGCCCCCAGCGATAACCGAGCCCGGATGTTACGGCGGCAAGTGCGCAGGCACTCGATATGAACAGGCCCACATACGAGATGGATGAGAGAGCACGTGATTTATTCGCCACGAATTTTCTTTTTCAACCTCTCGATAGCGGTCTGCAACTCTTTGGGTCCTTCGGGATTTTGCTCCACGTGTCCGTAGGCGTAGTTAATGGAATTGGCGAAGTTTCTGTAGGCCGCAGCCGCGATGATATCGACAATGTTTTCTTCGCTGAAGCCGACGCGCCTCAGACTCTCGATGTCCGTTTTTTTCATTTCGTGAGGCGTGTGGGTCATCTTCTCCGCATAGGCGAGCATGGCGCGGTCAGCGGAGTCAAGGATACCCGCTCGCTCCGGGTTGTTCAGGACCTCGGCTATTTGATCGATGGAGGCGTTATCGCATGCGTCACGGAACAACTGCCCGTGGTTCATCGCTCAGCCGTATCACCCCCCGTGAGCCGCCACGTAGAAGGCGAGCAACTCCGCCCGCCTGGTGCCGAGGCTCGATCCGCCATGGACAGCGCTGCGGAGCATTTCACGCCCTGCCAGAACGCCGGGCCTTCTGCCCATCTCGAGGAACATCTTGGGAATTGGTTTCCTCGCTTTACGCATGCTTTCGATGATTTCTTTTGTTGCTCCCTCTGCAGCGTCCAGAGGGATGGGTTGAATCCAACTCATGACGTCCTCCTTTGACGATATGGGAAGAGGTTCTCAAGCATAGGAGAAATGCGCAAGAGAGATTTTCCACATCAATGTATGTCTCCTCTTATTGATGAACGCATTCTTTAGCATGGGTTGTGTTGCTTATCGTGGTAGTCGTGTTTCATTATCAATGAGGTAGTTTTGCTCTTGCCTGCTCGGAGGATGCGATGGAATTCGACCCATCACTGATTGTGATCACCGACCGGAAGATTCTGGCACAGGCTTCCGGTTGGAAGCTTGGGGACGCGGTTCGAGCAGCCGCGAGTAGCGGGGCCAGTATGCTCCAGCTTCGTGAAAAAAATATGAGTGGTATGGAAATGATTCGCTTGGCGGATGAGTTGCGAGAGGCTCTGGAGGGAACCGGCTGCGCCTTTACGGTGAACGATCGCGTGGACGTCGCCTTGACCTGCGGTGCGGAGGGGGTGCATCTGGGACAGGAGGATTTTCCACTCACCAGAGCTAGAGCGATAGCCGGTGATGCGTTGTTTTATGGCGTTACGGCCGGAAAATCCGAGTGGGCGTCGCGGGCCGCAGACGAGGGCGCGGATTATATCGGCGTAGGTCCCATCTACGCGACGGGGAGCAAAGCCGATGCGAGGGTGCCGATCGGACCGGAAGGATTCCGGCGAATCATCCAACACGCCCCTGGCTTGCCCGCCGTCGCCATCGGGGGAATCGATGTTGAAAACGTGGAACCCGTCATGGAGGCTGGCGCCTCGGGCATCGCCGTGATCGGAGCCGTGATGGGGGCGTCCGATCCTGAAGCCGCTACCAGGGAATTGCGCAATCGCATCGAGAAGGCGAAAGGATGAACAGCGAATCGGCTAAAGAGATTGGAGAGTTCGCCCTGATCGAACGCTTAAGGAATAACCTCGGTTCGGTGGGGAACGACGCGGACGTCATTGTGGGCAACGGGGATGATGCGGCCGTCATCAAGGCGGTAGACGGGAAATGCTGGATTGTGACCTGTGATGTGCAGGTTTGCGGAGTGCATTTCCCGTCCATGGGAGATGTTTCGGGTTTCGCAGTTGGTTACAAGTCGTTGGCGGTGAACGTGAGCGACGTGGCGGCTATGGGAGGAAGGCCGCGATTCGCGCTCATTTCTTTGGGGATACCCGAAGAGACGCCCGTTTCGTTTCTGGATGAAGTGTATGGCGGAGTTCGCGCGCTCTCGGAGGAATACGACATTTTGGTTCTTGGTGGAAACGTCACGCGGACGAGTGGTCCTTTGTTCGTTGACGTGTTTCTCGTCGGCGAGGTGATGGCAGAGAAGGTGCTTCGCCGTAGTGGCGCTCGCGCGGGAGATCGTATTCTCGTGACGGGGCATTTGGGTGATGCCGCAGCGGGACTTCATTCATTATCTGGATCCCAAACCGGAGTCCGGGAAGACTTGTATGCCTCGCTCACCCGCGCGCAGCTTGAACCGCAACCCCGTGTTGCGGAAGGGATAGTTATCGCGGAATCGGGGCTGGCCACCGCCATGTTGGACATCAGCGATGGGCTGGCAGGCGATATTCGCCACCTGTGTGAGGCGAGTGATGTGGGTGCAATCCTCTGGGAATCCGAGTTGCCCGTCTCCGATGCCCTGCTCGAAGCAGCCTCGCTCTCCGCGAAAAATCCCTTCGAATGGGCGTTGCATGGTGGAGAGGATTATGAGCTTCTCGTTACGACACCCGCAGAATCCGCTGGTGCGCTTCAAGAAATCCTTCGGCGGGTGGGAGGGGAGCCGCTTACGATCATCGGAGAAATCCTGCCGGCCTCTCAGGGAATTTCTCTCAAACGTACAGACGGGATTTTCGCGCTTGAAAATCTCGCCTGGGAGCATTTTTCCGCCTGAAAGTTTTCGTCATGACTGGCAGTCGCACAGCATGAGCCATACGTTCCCATTATGAGAACGGATCCCCCGCGAGAGTGGGGCCTTGAAGTTAGCCCTTCGCGTCGGCCACGTCTGGGAGAACTTGCAAAGACGTTTTTTACTAATATCCCGATGCCGGGAAAAGCGCGTTGAATTTCATAAAGATTCCTTGACAGACAACCCCGCGCCTTTGCACATTCTATACAATTGCAAAAATCTTCTTGGCTGTTACTCAGGATGGGGATGATGGACGCACAGGGACCATTGAAGGGAATACGCGTGTTGGACTTGTCCCGAATCCTCGCCGGGCCTTTTTGCACCACGATGCTCT
>JAPPHK010000291.1:0-1656 GCA_028820795.1 Nitrospinota bacterium
GGCGGTGTGTGACGTCGTCTCGCCACATTCTAACCTGCCGGAAGGAGGCGTCCATCCCATCGGCCCCTACAGGTAAAAGCCCGCTCGACCCATGAACTTTTTCACAGCCCCTGCCGGTGCTCGACAACGAGGGGGGACCCGAAAATCCGGATCCCCCCATTAGACCTCCGTCCCCTCGTTCAGGATCGCGAGGTACGCCTCGTAGCCGAACAGGCGGTTGCGCTTCCTGCCCGTGAGCTCGCGGACGATTCCGAGGCGCTCGAGCGCCCGCATCCCGCTCGACGCCGCCGGGAACGAGAGGCCCGAGTGCCCGGCGGCGTGCGCGAGCGAGGCGATGGGCCGCTCCTGAAGCGCCCGGTAGACGCGGAGCGCGGAACCCGCCACGCGGCCCGTCTGCGCGGCTCTGAGCTGATCCGCGCCGAACAGGGCCAGCACCCGGTGCGCGGTGGCGACGGCTTCTTCCGCCGTCCCGGCCACGCCGTCCAGGAAGAAGAGGAGCCACGCCTCCCAGTCGCCGCTCTCGCGCACCTCGTTCAGGAGCGCGTAGTACTCGGAGCGGCGCTGCTTGAAGAAGAGGCTCAGGTAGAGCATCGGCTCGCGCAGCGCGCCCTCCTGCCAGAGCAGAAGCGTGATGAGCAGCCGCCCGACGCGCCCGTTCCCGTCCAGGAACGGGTGGATGGTCTCGAACTGCACGTGGGCGAGACCCGCCTTGAGGAGGGATGAGAGCCTCGAATCGCGCGCGTGCCAGAAGCGCTCGAGATCCGACATGCACTCCCCGACCCGCTGGGGCGGCGGGGGCACGAAGCGCGCCGTCCCCGGCCTGCTCCCGCCGATCCAGTTCTGGGAACGCCGGAACTCGCCCGGGTCCTTGTCCGCGCCCCGTCCGCGCGCGAGCAGCCGGCCGTGAATCTCACGGATGAGGCGGTTCGAGAGCGGGAAATCGTCCCCCCGCATTCTCGCCAGGCCGTGTTCGAGCGCCGCCACGTAGTTCGAGACCTCCACCACGTCGTCGATGGGCGCGCCCGGCGCCCCCTCCACCTCGAAGAGCAGGAGGTCCGAGAGCGAGGACTGCGTCCCCTCGATCTGGGAGGAGAGCACCGCCTCCTTGCGCACGTAGGTGTAGAGGAAGATGTGGGGGTCGGGCAGGAGCGCCGCGAGGCTGTCCAGCCGTCCCAGCGAGAGCGACGCCCGCTCGAGCGGCGCGTTCAGCACCTCCAGGTCGAGCGGCGGCCCGGGCGGCAGTCGCGCGGGCACGAACGCGCGCACGGCCTCGCCGCCGAACGTCGTCGTCTCGTATGCGCCCGTCTCGCCGCGTCTCATGGCGAACCTCCTTGTGAAGCGTTATTACACGAAGCCTGAATAAGCCGAACCACTATTAAAAGATATATTATAATACTTAATAAAAGAAAGAACTATTAAGCGTTTATTCATAAAAATGAATAATAGGGACTGAGAAGGCAGGTTATTCAGCCTTATTGAGGGAAAGTTTAATAGGGGATATTGTTATTCAGGGTTTAAACGGAAATGTTTAATAAGGGAGATATATCTACTGTAGGGGCCGCTCGCGAGCGGCCCCGGGCGCCCCAACGCGTTATAAAAACAACAAAAGAGGATGATTCTTAGATAAAAAGGCTCAGCCCCAAAAAAACCCGGCAA
>JAPPHK010000291.1:1666-9124 GCA_028820795.1 Nitrospinota bacterium
CCCCTATCGGGGCTTAACCCACCACTCCCTAAATTCGGGACCACGGCCTTAATCACGTCGATGCCAACCTCGATTGCAGACGCCGTTTGTATGAACGGCCCTGTTGATTTATTCAATCATCCATGATATATACCTAATGGATATATCAGGAGGCTCGATATGCGCAGCACTGCCAAGGTATTCATGACAGGTCGCTCTCAGGCCGTTCGCCTGCCGAAGGAGTTCCGGTTCAAGTGCGATGAGGTGCGAATCAGGAAAGAAGGGGATGCCGTCATCCTGGAGCCGCTCTCGGGGGATTGGTCATGGCTCGACGCCATCAAGCGCCCGGTCGATGAGGATTTCCTGAAAGCCGCCGCCGAGAAGCCGGAGGAGCAGTCCCGGCCGGAACTGGATTTTTTTGAGTGAGATTCCTGCTCGACACGAACGCCCTGATTGAATTATTCAGGGGCAACCAGAAGCTCATCGACCGCTTCAGCGCCCACCGGACCGCCGATTTCGGCGTCTCCGCCGTCTCGCATCACGAGCTCTGCTTCGGCGCATACAAGAGCAAACGGGTGGAAGAAAATCTGCGCATGGTCCACGCCTTGGAATTCGAGGTGTTGCCGCTCTCACAGGCCGACGCCGAACGGGCGGGAGAAATCCGCGCCGCGCTGGCGGCCAAAAGAACCCACATCGGCCCCTATGACGTACTCATCGCAGGACAGGCGCTCGCCCGCTCCCTTACCCTGATAACGCGCAACACCCGCGAGTTCGAACGGGTGGAGGGGCTGACGTTCGAGAATTGGATGGAGTGATGGGGGAATTACGCCTTTCGTAGTTGGGCCGTTTTTATGAACGGCCCTACGCTCGCGAGCGGCCCTAATGGTCAACCGCGCGGCTCATCCTCCGCGATGCCCGTGAGCACGACCGGGGCGCGGTCGGGGAATTCGGCGACGAGCGAGAGGCGCCCGCCCATCGCCTCGACGGTCTTCCTCAGTGTGGAGAGCAGCAGGTCGCTTCGCTTCTCTAGCCTCGATACGCCGTCCTGCGTAATCCCCAGCTCCTCCGCCATGCGCGCCTGCGTCAACTCCCGCGCCCTTCTCAGATCGCGCAGCGTCATCTCCTCCGCGATCAACTCCGCCGCCCGCGCCTCGACCTTTTTGCGTCGCGCGGCGCTCAGCTTCTTGATCTTTTTGTCTATGTTTACGGGCATGGTTCTATCTCTCGAATGTTCGGTTTGGGTGTATGATATGTCGTGAAATACATATGTTGTCAAGTGAATGTTTTGGGGAAGGGAAAAGTAGTTGGATAGAGGCGAATTGTTATAGAAGAGGCGCTAAAAACAGGAATTTCGAGATTACAAACTAGAGTAATAATTTGATAATTTGACAACAAACATCTAATTCTTAGTTGATGAATTAGTTATTTTCTCGTCATCGGGTCGATTTTCGGCAAACTGCTACAAGTCGCCGCAACTTCCTCCCCTATCATCTCTATGACCATGCTTACTTGATGTTGTGGAACTCGCATGCGCGCATCGCGGAGAGCACTCACAATTGCATCGATCTGGCCTTGTTGTCCGAGCGCTTCAAGGACTGTGTTATGAAGCAACAAGTCTATAGTAAATGCCACCACCAGATTCGGGAATTTCGTCTTGCAAATATTCTGAGCTTTTCGTTCATCTATGAGGGCTACGCCGCCAATTTCGTGAGCGTACCCGACAGTTGCAGCCTCTCCGTCGTCCAAGGTGTGTTGTGCGGAACCCTCGACCAACGACTCGTAGATGCGGTTTCCAGCCTCCCCAAGTCGGACTAGTCGGACGGCACCGTAGTCAATCAAAGCCTGAAGCTTTTCGGCGTCCTTGTACCCTTTTTGAGCACCTTTTGCCAATTCAGCGAATGTATGATCGATCACGACAACCGATCCGGGCTGCGCCCTGATAATGTCAATCGCTCGGCCCGTGGCATTTAGATTGATAACGACACTGGCATCAGCAACAAGGACCGTCCTCGAACTAATCTGAAAGCTTGAGGAGTTCATTCGCTTCGCTTTCCTCCGTTTCAGCCCCGTCGAGAACCTCCCTAATTTCATTCCTATCAAGATTCAGGAGACGCGCAAGTTGACCCTCACTGTAAAAGTTTCGTTTCCAAACCTCTCTTGCCAATAAAGCCAAACGCGGCGGAACAGACCCTTGAGCATCCATTGCGTGAATGCGTTTATTCGGCAAGCCACCCAATACCTGATGTGCCTGCTTATCAGTAATTCCCCCATTTTCGACAAACCATGCCCAAGTACCTTTTCTTGCAAGAGAGAGTTCTTCGAGCCTGCGCCCCATTGCTTCTCTCGAAACACCAAAAGCGTGAGCCAGAAGAATAATATGCCGTCGCGTTAGGTGGGACTGACCGGCCGTAAATTCTACAAACCGCTGTTGGACAGCCCGTGCGGGCGTGAGGAAACAACGTGCGAAGCAACTTGCATAGCGTTCTTCGCGGGATGCAAGTTTCTCGCCTTCAGTGAAAACTTCTGGTTGTTGTCGAGTCGCTATGAAATGCGCAAGTTCATGTATGCCGGATTGCCTGAGGCGCTCAATCGGATGGTCTGCATTCAAGAGTATGCAGGCTCCTGCAATTTCATCATATGCAAACAACCCAGATATCTTCCCGCCAAGCCGCCTGACGTAAACCCTAATACCAAACCGAAGGTCAAGCATCTGTATGACATCAAGAACAGGCCCGGAACCGAAACCAAGCCAGTCGCGCAATTCCTGAGCGTCCTGTTCCGCCTGTATCCTCACATCGCCAGGTAAGAGCGGCCTCTCAGGTGGATAATTTCGCGTGCATTCGATCCCGAGCATGTTCTCGAGTTCAACTTCCGCGCGAACGAGATCGTTGAGGAGTCTTGCAGCATTCTCAATGGCATCGTTCGTGCTCTCGGACAACCTACGAAAGCGCGGCACCATATCAAGATGAACGGCTTCCCGCCTCAAAATCGCATTGACGGACGTGTCATACATAGCAGCTAACTTTTGCAATTCGCCCATTCGGACTCGCCGCTGACCTTGCTCAATAGCAACGATGGTAGTACGCGCAACATCAATTGCCGTAGCAGCTGATGCTTGGGTTTGTTTTGCTGACTCCCTTGCCATGCGAAGACGTTGACCAATCTCAATGTCCGAAAGTTTGTTCGCTACGATAGTCATTTTTAGCCTCGCGCCCATTTTTTCACAATAGAATTGGGACCAAGTGAGTCCAGGTAGTTTTGCCATTCTGTTGCATGTTTAAGGAGTAATGTTCTCAGGCACTCAAGAATTTCCTCACGCGGGCGGTCGAGCGCAGGAGCAAGAAACGTCGCGTGCCTCTCAACCTGTGTCCTCGCATCCTCATTCGCAATAGCGGCCAGATGATCCATGTGCAGGACGCCCGCAATCGCATAATCACGGTAGGAGCAGTTTAGATTTGTGAAATCCGGATCGACGGCATCCTCCAAGGTTGCTGCTGACATGTTGGTGCAGATATAGGCATCGGGATGTTCACTGAGGCCGGCGGCATGAACGGCTACTCGCCTCAACATACAGGCAGCGCAGACCCCACAGTGACGCCATTTCCCATTCACGGAACTCCATCGATTATCGCGCCAACAGGACCTCGTAGATTTCCAGTCATCTTCGCTACAAAGAGAATTAAACTTCTTAAGCGTCTCACCCTTGGTACTCCAGATTCGTGGAAAAATGTAGCGAACCTGCTTACTTAAGAGCGCGTTAATGAAACGCTCCATCCGTATCGTAAAACGAGGGTGATTGCGATAATCCGGGTAGACGTCTCCTGAACCTACCAACACTGGGCCGATTATGCCCTGTCCACTTTCGGGGATAATGATTTTTTGTGCATCGACCAAATAAGCGGCAATGGCGCTAATTAGAGCAAACTTGAAACCCCGACTACGGACACTCGACTCTTTATTAGGTATATGACATGAAACTTTGTAGGGCACTTTCGTGAACGGTTTGCGGCCACCATTGTTTGTTCGGCTGTTCCTGTTCTCAGTTCCAACACGCACAGGTACCAGTTTTTCACCAAGTGATGCACGTTCAATTCCAGCTACTGCTCGCGAATCCATGCCATCGCTATAGGGAAGAACAGCTTCCGTTTCCACAGGGAAATTAAGGTATTCCTGGGGTGGGATTAATGCATGATTCAACCTCTTCACGAACCTAATTTCCCAATAGTCCCCTGTCAAAAACTCAGTCGCTTCACGAAGTGATTTAGATATTCTTGATGTATTCCAGTGGTCAGGGTCGTGCACGGGAATAGATAGGGAAATCTGACGGGCCCAATTTTGGGACGAACGCTTGATCGCTTTGTCTCCATATTCGATGGCAGCAGCAACCACCATCGCGTCATGGATTATCAGTTCACTGCGTGCTAACGCATAGGCTTCAAGTGGATCAGTCGAGAATTTAACGTCACGCTCAAGATCTAATACGATACTATCTTGTCGAGAACGCCGACCCGCTTCGATTACCTCGATTCTTTTCTCTTTTATTCTCGCCAAGCCATGATTGCTATTCAAAGCAACGGGCCTTCGTCAATTCCTGTGCGTTTAGGTAATCGAAGGTCTCTTTGGGAAGGAATGTCTGTCATCAATTGCGATGCGAGTTTATCGTACGAACATCCTTCTTCGGCGTCGGTTAGGCGCTCACGAATGTTCAGTTCGCTACTTGATCCTTCTCTATAGTGATGCTCTTCGATTTGGTGGAACCTATTCTGTGAATGTGCTCTCAATGCATTCTGGAGCGCTTCCTCACAGGCAGAATCGCCTTGCATGCCATTAGCAAGGACTTCTTTTGCACAATCAATCAACGTGACTGCTACTACCGACCCTCGATGAGACTGACTCAAGGCATCGAATAGTTTGGTTCGATCTTCCAACGAAAGCGACCTTTGCTCTCCACCGCCGAGTATACTGCGAACTTCAGACAGCGGCGCATTTTTGAAGTCCTTTTTCACAGCGCATACATGCGCTTCTGATACCTGATCGATCGAGTAAGCTAAATTCGATGCTCTTTCTTTAAGGTCTCTTAAATGTCGAGGCATCCCTAAACTTTTGACAGGTCCATCACTCATAACAAACCTCCTATGTCAGAAATTTATAAATATATTATGACAATGTCAAGAATAAAACGAGCCAAACTTCATTTTTTCTCAAAATCCAGCATTGGTTGGGCACAGTTAGGCAAATCGAGGTGACATTCCGGGCTACAAAAAGAATCCCCCCCCCTACCCCACCTTCCCCCTTAACCGCTTCTTCTCGCCCCGTTCGCGCTTGTCCTTGAGGCGTTTCTCGGCAGATGCGCGGGTGGGGCGCGTGGGGCGGCGCGGCTTGGGCGGGACGGCGGCTTCGGCCAGGGCGGCGCGGAGTTTCTCGAGGCAGTCGGCGACGTTTCGGCCCTGATCGCGGAAGCGGCTGCTCGCGATGACGACGTGGCCCTCCCCCGTCACGCGGCGCGGGTGGAGAGAGCGGAGCCTCGCCTTCACCGCCTCGGGCGCGCTCTTTGAGGCCGCCATGTTCCAGCGCAGCACCGCCTTGGTCGAGACCTTGTTCACGTTCTGTCCGCCGGGGCCCCCCGCGCGCGCGAAGCTGAAGTGGATTTCGCGCAGGGGAATCTTGAGCCTCTCGTTCACGATGAGCATGTGGATACTCCCGGGGCGTCGGTTGGGCGGCGGGTGCGGAACTTGAACGGCATCGCCGACCGACGAGAGAGGAGAGAACCACTCCCCCCTTGAGGGTCGGTCTCCCTCGAGGAAGACCGACGGTGAGGTGAGGGAGCTTTTCCCCCGAAACCGAACCGGTGGGGGGAGCTTTTCATTTAGAACGTCCCCCCACCAACTCGCCTGCGGGCTTCGCCCTTGCCTCGTTGTCGGGCATTCCCCTCGGGATGCCCGACCCTAAAGGGGGGAGTGAACGTCAAAATCGCTTCCTAGGCCTTTTCAACAACCCCTCCTCCGTCGGGTTCGGCCACGCGCGCATTTGCCCGCAGTTGCGCGTCGCGGCGGACCCGCGCGCACGCCCAGAATACACCACGGCCGGCGCCCCGAGAAAGGGGGCGTTTTCCCATCGGGAGGTCGGTTCCGACGCAGGTAGAAGAATCGCGCACCGCCGATGATAGAGAACGCGCCCGGCGCATCGTCGCCGAAAACGGAGATGCCATGAGACGATTCCGTTTTTCCAAGACCCGGACGCACCGGGCCGGACGCCCCTCCCGAATCTCTTCCGGATAAGCAAACAATTCCATAAATTCAGATAAATTCACGGGGTTTTTCCGTAAATTACCGTAAATTAACGAGGGGAAATGCGGGCAAATGCGGAGGCGGGATGCGCGGAAAAGCCAGGCGCCAATCTCCCGTCAGGGCATCAGGCGATTCTTCTGCAAGTTAATGTAATACAAAAGGTTATCGAGATTACACGACGCCTTCGGCGCGCAGGCGGGCGATTTCCTCCGAATCGTAGTCCAATTCGGCGAGGATCTCGTCGGTGTGTTCGCCCAGCATCGGCGCAGGACGTTTAAAATCAGTCACTTCACCGCCGAACGCGACCGGCGAGGCGGGCAGGAGACCCGGCCCTGCGGCGGGGTGGTCGACCTCGACGAAGGCCTCGGGGAAGCGCTCCTTGACCTGCCCGACATTGTTGATGGAGCTCACCGTAACCCCTTGAGGAATAAGGAGTTCCTCCCACTCGGCGGTCGTCTTCCCGGTCAGAACGTCTTCTAAGATCGCGCGCAGGGCGGCGTCGTTCGCCACGCGGTCGGTGTTCTCGCGGAAGCGGGGATCGACCGCAAGCGCAGGTTTTTCAATGGCTTCGACGAATACGCGGAAGCGGTTCGTGTTCGAGATCGCCACGTACAGGAGGCCGTCCCTGGTGCGGTAGCCCGAAAAGGGAGAGACCACCGGATGGGAAAGTCCTTCCGGAACAGGCACTTGGCCGGTGAAGGCGTGGCGCGCCACCGGGTTTTCCATGATGTTGACGGTCGCGCCCATCATCGAGGCGTCCACGCGGGTGCCCTCGCCGGTGCGCTCCCGGCGCAGGAGGGCGGTGAGAATCCCGGAAAGCAAGTAAAGTCCGCTGGTTACGTCGACTATCGATACCCCCACGCGCACCGGTTCTCCGCCCGCAGGCCCCGTCACGCTGATGAGGCCGCCCGCCGCCTGCAAGAGGCTGTCGAAGGCCGGGCGCCCGGCGTTTTTCCCGCTCCGGCCGAAGCCGGACACCGCGCCGTAAACGAGCCGGGGGTTTTCCGCCTTCAGCACCTCCCAGCCGACGCCTAAGCGATCCATCACGCCGGGCAAGAGGTTTTCCACCAGCACGTCGGTCTCCCTACAGAGTCTCTTGAATACTTCGACTCCATCGGGTTTTTTGAGGTCCAGCGCGATGGAGCGCTTGCCCCGGTTCAGGCTCATGAAGTAGCTGCTCTCGCCGTTCTTG
>JAPPHK010000077.1 GCA_028820795.1 Nitrospinota bacterium
CGCCGTCCCCCCACCTGCCTCATCCTGAGTAGGCGCGTAAGCGCCGTATCGAAGGTTTGACCCGACCGAGGAGGAAGGGTCAAACGGGCGCCCCGGCGCAAGGCGTTGGACTCCCCTCGCTCTTCGATACGCCGCCTCCGGCGGCTACTCAGGGTGAGGAAAGAAGCGTCGGCGGTTTGCGGGGGCCACAGACGAGGGTTATTCAACACCCTCATATAAAAACCCGGATGGGTTATTTCTTCTTTTTCTTCATCCAGGGGTTCGTCTTCCAGAGCTGCTCGTGCGCCATGTGAGACGCGAGAGCGACATTCGCCATCTCCTCGCCGCTCGTGTATTCCACCGCGATTTTCTGCTTCTTCGCCACTTTCAGGAATCCCGGGTCTGCGATCGCCTTTTTGAAAGCGGCGCGCAGCTTCGCCAGAATCGGGGCCGGCACTCCCTTGGGAGCAGCCACGGGGCGATAGACGAAGTTGGTGATGTCCACGCCCTGTTCCTTGAACGTCGGGACCCACGAGCCGATGGCCACCCGCTCGGGCGCCGCCTGGGCGAGGATGCGGACCTTGTCCCTGAATTTCGCGATGGCCGACATCGAGATCGCCAGGGCCGGAACGTGGCCGCCCAGCAGGGCGTTGCGCGCGGGGCCGCCGCCGCCGAAGGGCACCTTGTTGAATTTAAGTCCCGTCTTGACCATGAACTTGCTGGTCCCGATGCTGTGGACGCTGCTGAGCGCCGCCATGCCTATCGAGATTTTGCCGGGGTTCTTCTTGACGTCGGCCATGAGGTCGGCCAGGGTCTTGTACTTGCTCGTCTTGAGCACGGCGAACGTCGTCGGCCCCCGGTTCACGTTGCCCAGAAAGTCGAAGTCCTTGATGGTGTATTTCACCTTCCCCATGATGGGGCCGACGATGGCCTGGGGGAAGTTCGTCATGCCGATGGTGTAGCCGTCGGGCTTGGCGTTCGCTATCGCGTTGAACCCGATGTTGCCGCCGGCGCCGGGCTTGTTGATGATGGCGATCTTGGCGCCAGCTCCCAAGTGCTTCTCCAGAAAGGGAACGAAGGCGCGCGACGTCCTGTCCGAGCCGCCCCCGACCCTGTAGGCGACGATGTAGTTGATGGCGCGTTCGGGATAGGCCGCCGTCGCCGGGGCCGAATCGACGAACCCCACTGATACCAGAACACCAAAGGCGATGATGCATTTCATGATCTTGGACATCGGGCTTCCTCCATGAGCAGGTTTTTCCAGATTTCAGTTCGATACCCTGAATTCGCTCCTTTTTCCTGGTGGTTTCTCGCCGCGAAAGAGAAAGTGAATGGATCGGACTTCCCCGAACGGCGCATGACTCGCATGAAATATGGATGCCCACCATGATAGAGAATCCACGAGGGCGGCACAAGCGCGCCTTATGGGGGGCTGTCTGAAAAAGTCCTCCAAAAGGGTTATTGATCCCCCATCGAGAGTGTCCACCGTCATTCCGGCGAAAGCCGGAATCCATTTTACGCCTTTTGCCTTTCGTCAGGGTTCTCGCGCATCGGCGGGGAATGAAACGCCGCCGCTCATTCACCCGCATCCGCAAATGGATTCCGGCTTTCGCCGGAATGACGAACAAAAGCAAAAGGCCACATGTGTGGGGTTGTTGTAAAAGCCCCCCTGATAAGGGGGGCAGGGGGGTTGCCTTTCCAGTCGAGAGGGGCGTCCCCTCTGTCCCCGAAAAAAGGGCTTTTGCAACACCTCCCATCAGCAAAGAGAGCGCAGGAGCGATTCCCGTTCTTCGAGCTTCCAGACGCCCCCTTCGAGACGCTCCCGCCGCCTGTCGCCGTGCCATTTGCGGTAGGCGATGACGCGGGGTGCGGAGATCATCTCGCTCTCCATCAACTGGGCCGCGAGTTTTTCGGGAATGGGCTCCGCGCTCCCGCCCACCGGGTAGCCGAACTCGACGAGCAGATCCCCCATCACAACTTCCAGCGCGGATACGTCGCCCGGGGGCAGGCGCGTCTTGTACATCTCGCGGTACTGCGTGGAGATGGGCCGCCCGCTCTTCACGTGATTGGGAAGGGAGCTCCAGCTTTTCGAGGATTCCGTCTCGTGGTGGGCCAGCATCTGCGCATCGAAATCCTCGTTCAGGAATTCACACAGTTTTTTAAGTTCATTCTCAGGCTCGGCGCATATATCTTCATAACGGATGACGTAGTAGTCCGAGTCGCTCATGCTTTTTCCCGACCCATGCGCCGCGCCCGTGAAATCCTTCCAGACGTGCGCCCCCGAGTATACGTTCTCGGGCAGCATCTCGGGTGAGTCGGCGATGTCGATCGCCATGTCGCGTCCATCCCGCACGATGTGGACGAACTGCGCATCCGGAAAGTCCTCTTTGATCTCCTCCATCCAGAACGAATTGCGGGGGGACTTCTCGCCCCACCGCTCCTTTCCCGTACGCTCGGCGTAGTGGCGGTGAAGCGCGTCGTAAAGCCCGCGGAAGGCAGGCTCTCTGGAGGCGGAAACAAGGTCTTGGGCGGTGATGTCGAGCTTCATGTTCTTGATGAAGGGGCTCTCGAAGATGTCCTCGGCGAGCGCCATGAGGTTCTCAGGCCTCGAGAGGTCGCCGTAGCTGTAGAGATAGGGGTAGACCATCTCGTACAGCCAGGCGGGCGAGGGCACCGCCAGGCGCGGATGGGCGTCCAGGATGAGCCGGAACAGGGTCGAACCCGACCGGGGAGCGCTGACGATGAATACGGGTCTGGAGAAATCCGGCATGTTTCCTCCTTCATGAATCCCTGGGTGTGTCCTGATCTGGCGGGTTTTCGAGCTTCCCCCGCCTTCCATTGAATGGCGTGTGAGCGCATTATACTTGCGCGCTCGCCCGGAGCCTAATCAGGTGAGGCGATCATCGAGCGAGCGTTTGCGTTCGTAATTCCGTCGTCATTGTCGTTTCTGTTGTAGGGGCCGCATATATGCGACCCTGTCTTTCTCGTCGCCAGTCATGGGCCGCATATATGCGGCCCCTACACACTCTCTGGCAAGGCGGGGTCCCGTCGCCGTCATACTGGCATTGCAGGCTTTTTCAACAACCCCCCAGAAACCCCCTCGCCTTTCATCCTTGCAACCACGTGGTCGATGCGATTTACTGAAACCCCTGATCCTCATAAACGACGACGAGCCGGAAAGGAGTTCTCGGATGGCCAGATTCGCCTTCGACTTCGTTCCCCTCCCCGCGGAGCGGAGCATGGAAAAGCCCAGAACCAGCGGGATCACCATGATGATCGACAAGGGGGAGACCATCGAATACCTCCGGGGACTCCTTCGGATGAGCGGCCCGTTCATCGACCTGGGCAAGATCGCGGTGGGCACTTCGCGCCTCTATCTCGAGGATTACTACCGCGAGAAGCTCGCTCTGTTCAAAAGCCACGATATCAAGCCCTTCATCGGCGGGCAGTTTCTCGAATTCATCTTCGCCACGCAGGGCTGGGGCGGGGTGGGGCCCTACTTCGAGGCGGCGGCGGAATACGGCGTCGAGGCGATAGAGATTTCAGACAACTGCGTCGCCCTGTCCGACGGCGAAAGGGAGCGGATGGTGCGCTCGGCGGTGGACGCGGGTCTCGAGGTGCACGGCGAGGTGGGTTCCAAGACTGGCAAGCAGGACGCCGCGGCGTTGATCGCTCAGGCGAGCATCTGCATGGAAGCGGGCGCCTCGGTGGTGCTCTTCGAGGCGGCGGAACTCATGCCGGGCGGCGAGGCCGACCGGGGTCTCATCGACGCAATCCGCGAGCGGATGGACGTCCGCAAAGTCATTTTCGAACTCCCCGGCTGGTGGATCGAGGGCACGACGAACAACGTCATCTACGAACTCCAGAAATTCCTGCTCGCCGAATTCGGCCCCGACGTGAACATCGGGAACGTGCCCCCCTGGATGACGTTCAATCTCGAGGCCCTGCGCTGCGGCCTCAGTTCGGTCGGCCCGACGGAGCGGGCTTTTGAGTCCGCAGGGTGAGGAAACGGATTGAATGAATTTATTCAGGAGCAAGAGAAATCGACTGAAGAGTGTCAAAGCAGCCGGCATCGTTCGAAATGGCGACTCACATCGAAAATTTCACAAGTATCACTGGGAGGCGAGGGCCAAGGCGCCTTCGGTTCGCTGGCCGAAGGACAGCTGCGCCTGGGCGTTATCTGGAGCCGGAACCCCGGCCACAGCGGATCCGCCGACCCGAGCCTGACGTTTCTCGCGGGCTGGCGGCGGGCGTTCTGAATCGGGAGCCAGTTCCAGGCGCTCGCCGCCCGGCACGGAGGCCAGGAGGAAGCGCCGCTACGAAAAGGCCGAATCTAGGACTGAACCGGGCCGCTTTCGCCGAACCCTCGAAAGAAAACGCTTGCATTCCGGGGGCGTCCACCTACGCATATTCGGGGTTTTCGAAAAAGTCTCGCGAAGGTGTTGTTGGCCACCCATCGAGAATGTTCACCGTCATTCCTCGCCTTGCCTGTCCGCCGCACCGGCCTCACCCTGAGTAGCCGCCGAAGGTAAAACGCGACTGAGAAGGGGTTGTTGAAAAAGCCCCCTCTCTGCCTCATCCTGAGTAGCGGCAAAGCCGCGTATCGAAGGATGCCCTCTCGCCCCGGCGCGAGGCGTTCGAATCCCCTCGCCCTTCGATACGCCGCCTTCGGCGGCTACTCAGGGTGAGGGCGATACGGCGGCGAAGTGGGGCGAGAAGAACGCCCCCACTCCCAAAACAGGGTTTTTCAACAGCCCCTTAACAGAGGGGTAAAAGCGATGTCCCCCCGACGAGGATTTTTTCAATAACCCCGCATTGGTCTGGTCTGACAACGGAATGACGAACTTGAATCATTCCTCCTCTCCGCGTGGCGAATTCAACGGCATAACAGGGTGCGCCGGATGGAGAGACGAGCCATCATCCGGCCGCGAGGTAGTCAGAAGGGTAGTCGGCAGGGTCGTCGTCCCAATAGACGACGGCGTAGAGATATGTCGAGCCTTTGACGGACGGGCGTCATTCGCCGCGCGACATGCCGGGCTGCCGTTCGCTCCGCATCAAGGCCCCTGGCTGTTCCCGGACGCTCTGTAGGTATCGCTCAGGGCGTTGAACAGCCCCAGGAAAAGCCCCCTGCTGCCGTCGTCTTCCGCGAACAGGCTTTGAGTGAATCCCATCACCAGCCGGGGATTGCCGTCGGCGTCCGGTTTGTTGGAAAAGCTTCCGCCCCAAAACCCGACCGCTCCCACGACGTTGCGCTCCGGATGCGTCACCCTCACCTCGGCCTGCTCGAAATCGCCGTCCCGCGTGAAGGGCGCGGGCGCGAAATGAAGCTCGTAGTCGGTGGGCGCGGCGCGGAGGTCGTCGCTCGGCCGGCGTCCCAGAATGGTGCGCAGGTGGGTGCGTTCGACGTTGATGTCGCCCGCGCAGCCGAGGCAGCCCCGCACCGTCCGGTTTTCGAAATCCGCCGTGAGCGTGAGCGTCGCAGAATACTCTTCGGTCGCTTCCGTCCCCTCGAGGTCCCCCCAATTGCCGCCGTGTTCGTATATGTAGAGCCCCCCGGCGCCGCCGCTGTAAGTCGCCTCTCCCCGTACGGGCATCCGGAAGGTATCGGACGCGCCGAATTCCGGGCCGCCGATGAACAGGCCGTTCTCCGCCAGGGAGAGGCGAAGCCTTGGAGGGTGTTGCCCCGGAAAATGCAGCCACCACCCGGCGAGCAGGTAATCGCTCGAATCCTCGTTGTCCCAGGCGAGCAGGGCGTAAGCCAGCGTGGTGCTGTCGCTGGCGGTGTTCAAAAGCGTCCATGAGCGGCCCGAGTGATTGGGCATGTCCGGGTCATACGATCGGGTGTCCTCGGTATCGCGCGCCGTATTGAGCCTGATGATGGTTCCGTCGTGGGCTTCGACTTCCAGGTCCAGAACCCGGCCGTCGAACTCCGCGATCCTTTTGCGTTCAATCCGGCCCTCGGGCGTTTCGGCGCCGCCTCCACCTCCGCTGAAGGAGCAGCCGACGACAAGAACGGCCGTGAGCAGAACCGCGATGAGATGTTTCATGATTTTCTCCCGCTCGATGCGTTTGCATCTCGTTTGTTTTTCCGTTTGCCAATCATGCGGCCCGCGCGGGGCTTCCCTCCAGGGTCACTGGCTTTGTCCCGAGTTTCTGAAAGGTTCGCTCAGCGCGTTGAAAATCCCTTCCAGCGACCCCCTGCTGCCGTCGGCTTCCGTGAACTCGGCCAGGCTGGAACCTGCCACGAGGCGCGGATTGCCCTCGTCGTCGGGGCGGTTCGAGAACCGGCCTTCCCAGGAACCGCCCGATTGCGCGACGCTGCGCCCCGGATGCGTGACCCGCACGTCGGCGGCCCGGAAGCCGCCGCCCCGCGTGAAGGGCGTGGGGCCGAGATGCACCTCGTAGTCGGTGGGGACGGCCGCGGGGGGGTCGCCCTGTCTCCACCCCAGGGCGAAGCGCAGATGCGAGCGCCCGATCTCGATGTCTCCCTCACAGCCGATGCAGCCCTGAATCGTCTTGCTCGAAAAGTCCGCACGGAGGGTGATGACTCCCTGAACCTCTTCGAACACCTCGGTTCCGGCGAGTTCCCCCCAACCTCTCCCGTACTCGTACGCGTAGAGTCCGCCCGAGGCGCCGACGTAGGTCGCCGCCCCCGTGACGGGCATCCGGGGAGGATTTGCGGTGTCGAGTTCCGTGCCCTCGACGAATATGCCTCTCTCGGATGTGAAAATGGGAAAGCGCGGATAGCGGGGGCGCCCCTCGAACTGGAGCCACCAACCGGCGACGAGATAGTCGGTCTGCACGTCGTTGTCCCAGTTGACCAGCGCGTAGACGATGGTGGTGTTTCCGCTCGTTCTGTTGAGAAGCGTCCAGTAGCGGCCGGAGTGGTTGGGCATGTCCGGGGTGGCGGATGAGGAAACAAAGGAATCCCTGGCCGTGTTGAGCCTGAGCGTGCGTCCGTCCGTCGGCGTCACTTCCACTTCGAGGACCCGGCCGTCGAACTGCGTAACCCTCTTGAAGTCGATGCGCTCCTCCACGACGGTACCGCCGCCTCCTGCGCAGCCGGCGAGAAGGGTCGTAGCGAACAAAACGGGTATGAATCGCTTCATGGCATTTCTCCTTGCGGTTTTTTTGTTTCCTGGCGCCATGTTTCGTCTTCGGGCGTTCCCTCGTGCTGGTGAAGTCCGGATTTATCTGAAAACCGGCTGCGTTCGCGTCCCCGTGTTGTCGCGGACGAATCATTCGCGGCGTCACGCCTGACGTCCGGCGGATATCGAGGCTGGTTCATTATCGGGCCAATGCGGGACCTCGTGTCCGTTGGTCTGTCAAAAAACCCATATTGCGTCTGCTTTGTGTGGAATGGCGCATGGATTCCGGGCCTGTCACCGAAAGACGAGGGGTTCTGAGACGTCGAGCAAATCTCGTATTCCCGTTTCCATGGCCGAAAATCAGGCGCACAGGCATACATTCGCATTATTTTGATCAGCAAAGCGGGTTTTCACCGTCGTCGGGGGCGATAATATGTGTCGCAACGATATTGCCATGAACCATACCAGAATGACAGGTGGGAAATCACTTTATATTCACAAATCGCCGAGAAATTGCAGCTATGCCCGCCGGTTGCTTCGCGGCGGCATCGAGTCCGGGAGCGCAACTGCCCGCATCGGCGCGAGGGGCTGCTTGCGGATGGCGCCGAAGAGAGGCTTCCCGGGCGCATCGTCGACGCCCATTCGGCAGCAGTCCCCGCGACGCCCGATATTCTGGAAATCGTACTATTTTTCTGAAAAAATAATCAAAAAACTGAAACAAAAAAATTGACATTACGAAATTACCGAGAATAAAATCGGTATCAACACATGAGGTATGGGGTTGTACGTCTCACCTTTCAAAGGAGACCGGCAATGAGAAGTGGCGATGAAATGATGCAGCAGATTGTCGACAAGTCCGCCATGGACGCGGACTTCAGGCAACAACTACTCGCAGACCCGAAATCGACCATATGTGAGGAATTGGGCATCACGATTCCCGATTCGATGAATATCGTGGTTCACGAGAGCGACATGCAGACGGTGCATATTGCGTTGCCCCCGGACCCGCACATCACCGAGGAGCAACTCGAAGCTGTTTCCGCAGGCCTTTGCTGCTGCTGGTAGAATAAACTCCAGCAAGCTTGCGGGTGCCTCATAATCGCATGATTTATATGGTCGGAAATCCGTCCCGCTCGACTTTGGCGTGGGGCTTCTCGCGCTGCCTCGCTGAACCGGCTCTCAGTTCGAGACCGCTCCGGAAAGCACCATGAACACGTAGGCCTTGGCTTGCCTGAGCCGGTTTCCGGATATGACCAGCTTGATGTGGTGAATGCCCCGAAGCAGCACGTAACGCCCGGATTTCGCAAATAGCGTCGTCGGTTTCGAAACCCAGCCCGCAAGGGCCGTTAGCTTCTCCGGAACGACGAGGTCCTCATGGCTCATGGCTTCCAGGAAGGGGTCCCAATCGGTCAGGCCGTCGAGCCAATACCGTGAATCTTTGGTGTATCTCTGCTTGACGATGAGCGTCAGCCCGAGCGTTGGGCCGACTCCCTCTTCGCGCACGTCGAGGTTCGCTCCGGTTCTCACGATATCCGCGCGTTCCCGGAAGCGTGCGATCACAGCGGCAACGGCCGGGATCCGGCCCGGCCAGCCGATGTTCTCCAGATAGGAACAAATCTCCCCCTGCGACTTGAAGCCCATGACCGCCAGGCGGATGGTGCGCTCGCGGGACGGGAACACCCCGAACGAATCCAGGCGCGTGTCTTCGGGCTGCGCCAGATAGACCCGTTCGACGTTTTCCCGCTCGGCGGCAATCCTCGCCCAGCCGACGGCGGAAACGAGGGCGTCAGCCACGATTCCGACATCTTTCTGGAGGTCCGCGCCGCCGGACAGCGCGCGCTCACCGGGCCGCAGGAAGATTCCCGGCAGCGAATTCTTACCCCCCGGCGCGGCGTCGATGTCATACTCCAGCATCAACTTGCGTCCCACGATATCTCGCAGGGGCGAGCCCCGGGTTTCCATTTCCCGGAACAGCCGGCAGACCGCTCTCGCGGTCTCATCCGCCTCGTCGGTCCGCGCCCGCTCTTCGAAAAAATCGCCCGATCGGTTTCCGC
>JAPPHK010000182.1 GCA_028820795.1 Nitrospinota bacterium
AAACGGGGGCGCAGGCCCGGCTCGACGACATCATCTACAGTGAATTGCGCCTGGAACTCGGCCGCAAGGACCTGATCGACATCGTGGCCAAGGAACGCGCGCAACTGATGGCCAAGGTCACAAAAGAAAGCGACAAGAAAGCGCGCGCCTACGGCATTCAGATCGTGGACGTGCGCTTGAAGCGCGCCGATTTGCCCACCGAGAACCTGAAGGCCATTTACGGGCGCATGCAGGCCGAGCGGCAGAGAATCGCCCGCCAGTACCGTTCGGAAGGAAAAGAGCAGGCCCAAAAGATACGGGCGGAGACCAATCGTGAGCGAGACGTGCTCCTCGCGGAGGCTTACGAGAAAGAACAGACCATCAAGGGCGAGGGAGACGCCAAGAGCATTGACATCAATGCCCAGGCGTTCGGGCAGGATGAGGAATTCTACGCTTTCCTGAAGAGCCTCGAAGTGTATGAGGGCTCGCTCAAGGACAAGACGACCCTGGTGCTGCCCGCAAGCAGTGATTTTCTCCGCTTCCTGCAAGGCTCGGAGAATAAAAGCGCGAAAAAATTCGAGGCGAAGCCCGAGAAGAAATCCGAGTAATCACGCCTCTCGAAAAGAATGCCCCCTCCCGGCGAGGGGGCTTTTTTCGTTTCCGGCGTATGAAAGCGCCTGGTGGTGAGGCCCTTCATTTTCTCGAGTTTGCATAATTATGGGGCCCCGTGGGGGCCCCTGGGTAGGATAGGGGCATCATCTGGAAGGAAAGGGCAGGCGATGCCCGGAGGGATCATTTTTCCACCCAACATCTCGAAAAACGTCGACTACTACCTTGTGAAAATTACTTTTCCAGCCAAGATGAGGGGCGGATGCGCCTACCAGAACTCGTTGCGAAGTGACTTGTTTCTGCTACCCTTCCCCATCAATGTAGGACGATTTTTTGCGTCTGTCAAGAAATTTGATACAAAATGTAGTATATTTTTTTCTTGCTGCACAATATATTGGGTCAAAATGCGATTTTACCCACAGGTTATCCATATGGGGATAACCGGATTAGCGCAAAAAAAGCAATCAGTTACGAGGATTCTATATATAGTGTGGTGCTGAATTGTGAATACAATATCTTGGGATGAGAAAAATGCATTTTTTTTGTGATTCTTGAGGTATGACCGCTTGTTCAGGACAACGATCCTGAACCCGAACACAGCCTGAAGCGCGTGTAACGACTGGTTTGCGGATGTCTGGTCGCAAAGGCTGACCAGGAAAAATCCCCCGCTATCCGTCTCTCAGGTAATCATCGGTCCCGTCGACCCAGTCTTCGCGGATGGGGCTGAAGATGTCGTAGTCGATCGCTGTTTCATCGCCCACGACTTCCACGGAATGGGGGACGTGCGGGGGGATGAGGAGTGTCTCACCGGGCCCGATTTCCACCGCCTCGTCATCAATGTGGAACCTGAGCCTTCCCTGGAGAACGTGGGATATCTGCTCATGCTCGTGGCTGTGGAGGGGCACCACGCAGCCTGGTTTGAGCTTGAGCCAGCAAAGCATCTCCTTTTCGCCTACCACCATCTTTCGCGACAAGGTATCGTTCAAGACCTCCTCGGGCATCTCATCCCAACTGTATTTTCGGGCGCGCATGGTTCATCTCCTTGGGGTCGAGTGTTGATTCGCATTTGAAAGGCGGCGAAACCCGCCGGTGCGTTACTGCTTGTATTCGGGAAGCGTCCTACTGAAGCCTTCCCGCATGACCCGTCCTTTTTTGAGCACGTAATAACCCTCGCCGTAGCGGATGACGCTGGTGAGAGGAGGAATCCGGCATTCTTTCGAGATGATCAGGTTCTCTTGAGCCTCATCGCGCGGGAGATAGCGCTCCGCGTCTTCATCGGACAGGTGAATTTCGTCGTTGCAGGCGTCGGCGGCCGTTTCGAACTCGCCTTGCAGCTTTATGGTCTTGCATTCACAAGAAATCGCTTTGCTCATCGAGGGTCTCCTGCGCTCATCGAGAGTCTTCTGAAAAAGTGGGCCTATGCTAAGAAGCGGGCTTCGGTGTGTCAAGACCACCGGTGGCGAAAAACGCGAAGCGAATCGGCGGGATGAGTCGGCAGAAGTCCGATTCGGTTTGAAATGCCTCTCCCGCAGGAGTATAAATGGTCGAGTCTCAGGGCTCATCGTTTCAGGCTTTATTCGCTTCATTCATTTTCAGGAGGGCGCATTGATGCCAAGGATGACGGACAAGATGATCGACTCGGGCGATCCCTTCCCGAGCCTCGAGGTGGACCAGGTGGGGGGAGGCAAAATCTCCCTGCCCGGCGACCTCGCGGGGGATTGGGGAGTGGTTCTGCTCTACCGCGGACACTGGTGACCGTATTGCAAGCAGCAGCTTACGGCCTTCGACAGGGCGGCGAAGCTCAAAGAAGAAGGCGTCAGGGTTGTTGCAGCCTCCGTGGACACGGAGGAGAACGCGAAGGGAACGATTGAAGAGTGCGGGCTCAACTTCCCCGTGGGCTATGGCTTGGACAACAAGCATATTTCCGAACTCACCGGTTGTTTCTATGAGGAAAAACGCCAGATTATCCACAGCACGGGCTATGTCCTGAAGCCCGATGGAACGGTCGCCGTCGCCGTCTACAGCACCGGCCCCATCGGCCGCCTCGTGTGGCAGGACGTAGTGGGTCTGGTGCAGTTCCAAAAGAAGATGATGGCTTCCCAGGGCTAGCGCGCATCTTTTTGAACACCCCCTCGGCTTAAGACTTCGAGGGGGTGTTTTTTTGATCGCGATTCGCCTCATTGGTTTTCATGGCCGCGCAGGAGATGTAACATCGGGGGCACATCATACGGTCGCATTCATAAACGTGAACCGGATTGGAGCGCATCATGCCGAAAGTGAACCAGTTCTTCCTGGATACCGGGGATGATTTCCCCGAATTGCGCATCCCCAAGGTGGGTGGCGGAGAAATCTCCCTGCCCGATGACCTGCTGGGTTCGTGGGGCGTCGTGCTGTTCTACCGCAGCCATTGGTGACCGTATTGCGTCGCCCAGATGGCGGCATTCTCCCGGGCGGGAGAAAGACTCGAAACAGAGGGCATCAAGGTCGTCTCGGCGTCCACTGACCCCGAAGTGGAGTCGTTGCAATCCATCGAAGCCGGCAAGGTGAATTTTCCGGTGGGCCACAGCCTCGATCCCGCGCGGGTCTCCGAGGTGACGGGCGCTTTCTACGCACCCGAGCGGGCGAGAAGCCGAGGCCGTTTCTTCACGCCACCAACTTTCTGCTCTCACCCGACGGCAAGGTGAACATCTCGCTCTACAGCTCGGGACCTCTCGGGCGGCTCGTCTGGCAGGACGTCATCCAGGCCGTGCAGTTCAGAAAGAAGCGGATGCAGGACGCCCAGGCGCAGCAATAAAAACAAAGGGAATTATATATTGAGTTCGGCTTCTTCTTGCCGGTCAATTCATAAAGAATCCAGAAGTTAAACCCATCGTTCCCTCCCCGAAACCACTTTCCAATTCCTGGGTTTTTCTCTCTCCCCTCTTGAGGGGTTGTTGAAAAAGTCCCGATGAAGCAATGGAGGTACGATGGTTTTGTAGGGGCGGACCTGTGTGTCCGCCCTTTGGGATCATCTGCCTCATCATCCCGTTATTTGGCGGAGACATAAAATCGGGCGGACACACAGGTCCGCCCCTACGGTCGCCATTCGGTGGGGATGTGTGTGGGTCGCCGTCGGGATTGACCCACCGCGCAGTGTAGGGTTTCGCAGAACGTTTGACGCCCTTATCCCGAGCAAGCGCCCTGTACCCTCATCCTGAGTAGGCGTGTAAGCGCCGTATCGAAGGATGGCGGGCGCGAATTTCGCCCTTCGATACGCGGCTTCGCCGCTACTCAGGGTGAGGCGGAGCGGTGGGTTGGGCAGTACGAGAAGGGGGATTGCGTCGCATTGGATTTTTCAAAAACTCCCTCAAGGAGTGAGTGATAGCATCGTTCCCTTTCAAATCCAGAGCACGGAATCTCTCTCTTTCGAGTCATGTGTATAATTCCCAAAACAAAAAGCCGGTGGGGCCGACCCACCGGCTTTTCTCGCACAGCCTGCTAGTCCTTGAGACGCTGCGTTACCTCGTCCGCATCGGACGCCTTGTTGTAGTCCTGATCCAGCGTACCGTCGCCCGCAGGGCTCTTGACGGCGAAGAACTTCGCGGGGCCTTCGGTGATGTGGATGCCGTGGCGCGTGTTTCTGGGAATGTGGACCAGATCGCCGGGGCCGATCTCGCGAATCTCCTCGCCGCAGATCATGTTCATCTTGCCTTCCAGCATCAGGATGTACTGCTCCTCGTTGGGATGAAAATGCGGCGGCGGGCCGTCTCCCTGCGGATAAATCACCCAGCCCACCTTCATCAACTCGCCCGCAGTCGCGTGGCTCACGGCGGGTCCTACTTTCGAGGAGCCCTGGGGAAGGTCTCCCATTCTGTAAAACGGCATGCAAATTCTCCTTGGTCTCAAAAGTGATCTATAAAGTGGATTCCAGTTTTTCCCGCGCTTCATCGGCGTCTTCGGCCTTGTTGTAGTCCTGGTACAGGTCGCCGTCGCCCGCGGGGCTCTTTACCGTGAAGAAGGCGAACGGCCCCTCGGTGATGCGAAGGCCGTGGCGCTCGTTGCGGCGGATGTGCACCAGGTCGCCGGGGCCGACGACGCGGGTCTCATCGCCCAGGATCACGTTCGCCTCTCCCTCCATCACAAGAAGGAACTGCTCCTCGTTCGGGTGATAGTGCGGCGGCGGGCCGCCGTCCGCGGGGTAGGTGATCATCCCCGCCTTCATGAGTTCACCGGCCACGCTCTGTGTTTGGCCTTTTCCCATGTCGACATACTGCGTTTCCATCTCGGATATTCGGTAAAACGGCAATGCTGTGCTCCTTTCCATTAGTCGAGCCGCGCGACCACGCGCGCGGGCGCGCCCTCGATTCGGTAGAGTTTCATCGGGAATGCGAACATCTCGAATTCCGTTTCTTCGAAAGTTTCCAGGTTGATGACGTGCTCGATGAGCGGAACGCCCCGCCCCAGCACGGCGCGGTGGCCGGGGGAGTCCCCGTGGTGGGCAACGAAGTCGGCCGTCATGCCCGGGTCGATGGCGTGGTCCATGCAAAGGGCCTTCATACCGCAATCGCAAAGGAAGTGGCACGCCTCCGTGTCCAGGTAAGGGTTGGTGGCGAAGTAATCGGGCGTGAAGAGCTTCTCCTTCGCCCAGCCCGTCCACGTGACGGCGATGGCCCCGTCAAGGCGCGAGGCTTCGAAGCCGGGGCTGGCTTCGATCATCTCCCGCGTGATGGGGCCCGCCTCCTGCACGGTCTCCCTCAAATCGATCTTCACGGCGCGGCCGCAGAAGGTCTCGAGCGGCATCTCGTCGATGTTGGCGCCGTCGGGAAAGAAATGGCTGGGCGCGTCCAGATGCGTTCCCTGGTGGATCGCCATCCTGACCGCGCTGTTCTGGCGCCCGTGCGTGGGATGTTCGTGAAACTGCCAGTATTCCACCGGCGGAAACGTCGGTACCTCGCAAAGGTCGGGATGTCCCAGGGGGGCTGTAAGATCAATCAATCTGCTCATGGGTCTCCTCCGTCGATTTGGCGACTGAAAGATGGTGTTTTCTGAAAAAATCATGGATGAGGGCGAGCACGGCCTCGGGCCTGTCCAGTTGCGCGTAGCGGCCCGCCCCCTCGATGAGAAATGACTCGCAACCGCGAATCCCCGCCGAGAGGGTTCGGGCGTCTTCGTGGTATTCGGGGTCTTCCTCGCCCGTGAGCGCGAGCGCGGGACAGGATATCTCGTTCAGGCGCTCCGTGAGGTCGGGCGCCAGAAGCTCCGCGTATCCCGCCGAGGCGTATCCCGAAGCGTCGTTTCGCAGGAACAGGCGGTGATGCTCCGCACGCTCTTTCGGCGTCATGCCCCTGGGTTCCCTGCCCTCGCTCTTTCTGTTCCGGTAGACCTCGTGCATCTCTCCTGCCTCGGCCAGGTGGATGCGTTCGGCCACCCCTCTGCGCACGCTCTTGGCGGCGGGTGCGGCGCCCGTCGAGATGAGGATGAGCGCGCCGGGCAGGCGGGGCCGCTCGATGGCGAGCATGAGCGCCGCCCTCGCGCCCAGGCCGTGTCCGATGAGGACGGGCCGGTTCAAGTTCAGGCGCGCAACCATGCTCCCGATGTCGCCCGCCATCTCGGCGAGCGTGTATTTCCCCGGAGGATTCGAGGAGCGTCCGTGCCCTCTCGGTTCCATGGCGACCACGCGGTGCATGCTCGTCAACGTGGGGGCGATCTTGCGCCACACCCAGGTCGTATCGCCCAGGCCCGGTACGCAGAGGATCGGCGTGCCGTCTCCTGCGGCCTCGTAGCAGATGATGACGGGATCGTCCGCCCCCGCGCGGCTCAGGTTCAGGTATCTCGCCGTGCGGGAGGACTCGCCTGCGACCCGGACCATGCTAGAGCGCAGCCAGTTCTTCGATCAGCCCGCGCAGGCGGGTGGATACGGACTCGAAGTATTGCGCCCCGTTTTCCGCCGTCGCGGCGCTCGGCATGCCGGCTACGCCGGAGGGTGCGCGGTGTCTGTTGAAGTCCACCGGCCGGAAGAGCATTCCGCGGTGGTGCATGTCTTTCGTCGCCAGGGGGTGGGGGTTCGCGTTGACCTGATCCACCGCCTCGTCCATGTTCACCAGGTCGGGGCGCAGGTGGAGCATCATGGCCGTTTCGAACTCCCCGCTGTGGGCCATGCCGCCGACGGGCGTTTTTCTGATCTCCGCCGAGATTTCGTTTCCCAGATGGAAATAGGTGATCATCCAGATGGTGAGCTCAATGTCGTAGCCGATGTCGTTCAGGGTGGCCTGCAGGGGTTGCACGTTGCCGCCGTGGCCGTTCACAACGAAAATCTTCTTGTATCCGTGATGGGCGACGGAGCGGATGATGTCCTTGATGAGGGCGACGTAGGTTTCGAGCCTTAAGGAAATGGTTCCCGGGTACTCGAAATGGTGGTGCGACGTGCCCGTCCACATCGTGGGCGTCAGGAGCACGTTTTCGAGGCCCTCCACCGCCTTCCGGCAGACGCTCGTGCACAGCAGCGTATCCACCACGACGGGGCTGTGCGGCCCGTGCTGTTCCATCGAGGCGAAGGGGATGACGACCACGGCCCCGTTTTGGGCCATTTCCTTGTGCTGGGGCCAGCTGAGTTCTTCCCAAAGCATATGGGCATCCTTCAAAATAGTGTGAGTGATGGGTAAGGCCCCAAGATTCTCAGGTTTTTCCGCATCCGGCAAGAGCCGCGCCCCATGCGCGGGAGACGCTCCCCCGCTTGCCAGCGGTTTCGATTCGTGGTCTTTTAGGGGCCGCGGGAACAACCGATGGAGAAAGACAAGTGTATTCGACCGATCAGATGAGAGAAGACGAGCACTGGATGGAAGAGGCGCTGGCATTGGCCAGGATGGCCGAAGAAGCGGGCGACGTGCCCGTGGGCGCGCTGGTGGTGCGCGAGGGCCGGGTGCTGGGCCGGGGTTTCAACAGGCGGGAAGCCGCCTGCGACCCCACGGCGCACGCGGAAGTCCTGGCGCTCCGGGAAGCGGCCGAGACCGACGGCATCTGGCGGCTCGACGGCGCGACCCTGTACGTAACGCTCGAGCCGTGTCCCATGTGCGCGGGCGCCATCGTCAACTCGCGGATCGCGAGGCTCGTCTTCGGGGCCAAAGACCCCAAGGGCGGGGCCTGCGGCTCCTTGTTCGACATTCCCTCGGACCCGCGCGTGAACCACCGCGTGCCGATTGCCTCGGGCGTATTGGCCGAGGAGAGCGCCGCGATGCTTCGCGCCTTTTTCGAGGAGCGCCGCCGCGTCGCCCGCGAGGCGAGACAAGCAGCGCGCTGAACGTAAGACATCTGTCCGGAGAGGTGGCCGAGTCCGGTTTAAGGCGGCAGACTCGAAATCTGTTGTGCAGGCAACTGCACCGGGGGTTCGAATCCCTCCCTCTCCGCCATTATGATTCTTCCAACCTGCCTCATGGGCGGTAATTCCTCGTATCCTATTCATATTATTTTAGATATTTGTTTCTTGTATTTCGTTCAAAATCTGCTATTCGACGCTTGTAATCAAAGCGAAAGCGGATTGATTATTTGGAATACGGTTTGCTCACCAGCGCTTCGATCCACGTAAGAGGGCGCCGCTTTCGGGCTTATCGTCGTTCGCGGGTTCAGTGAGGATGGCTTCTGGGCTCACCTCGTTGGCGAGGCCGAGCTTCCAGCGCGCACCAGCGCGCCAGGATTCACCGCTACCGGGGAGCGCCACGCCCGGGCAGGGCGTCAACAAGCCGCGCTAGGCGTCGAACCCGTAGGCCGCATCTCGACGCGAAGCTGCGGGCTCGTGGTCTACCGGGTCGAGCGGGTTAAGTTTCGAAGTGGTGACTGGATCCGCTGGACCCGGAACGATAAGGATATTGGCCTGGTCAATAGCCAGACCGCGGAGGTGACGGGCGTCAGAGGAGACCGCGTGACCTTCCGTTTGGAGGATGGGCGCGCAATCGACATGACCAGCGCCGACCCGCAGTTTCGCCAGGTGGACCGGGCCAGGGCCTTCATGATGTTCGCCTTTCAGGGGCGAACGGCCGATACGTCATCGCCGTCATGGAGGCGAACCACCCCATCCTCACCAACCAGAAGACGCTCTACGTCGAGATCAGCCGCGTACGCGACCGGGCGGAACTCGTGACCGACGAAGCGGAGGCCCTGCGCGAGCTGCTCGAAGCCGCGACCGGAGAGCGAATCGCGGCCCTGAAAGCACTTGGAGGCATCGGGGTTGGTTCGAAGAAAGCGTATAGTTGGGGCGATCCGAGAACCTTGGGGATTGAGGAAACTTGAGTGGATCGCGGTACCTAAATGCGTATCAGGAAAAACGCTTCCAAATTTTGCTCGTAGACACTTGCATACTCATCTGATACATTGAAGACAATAATTTCCTTCAAATCATTCATGCCATCATATAGAAATACGAAGGTTTTATACGCGCTAGTCAATCTCTTTTTAAAAGGAGGTTCAAGATGCGCTAC
>JAPPHK010000110.1 GCA_028820795.1 Nitrospinota bacterium
ATTCTTTGGGAAGCGACGCTTGATGTTCCAAAGCGCATTGCCAAGGCCGATGTCCATATTCCCATTGTCAATGGGCTGCATGACATCGCGGTAGCGTCTTACTCCGGGTTCAGGTTCAGATTTGCGGAGACGGTCACCCGATATCAGATGGTGATCGTCGGTACGGCAAGTTTTTCCGAAGCATCTCATTACGTGGAAGTGTTGGAAGCGGTACTTGAGAAGATCGAATTGCAGGTTCCGCTTGCCATAGAGAACGAAAAGGCCGCAGGCGCTTCAAGCGGCATACTGCCACTTGGTTCTGTCTACAGCCCGACGGACCCGGCTTCACTGGGATGGGAGTTCGTGCGAGGTGTCGCAGGACTGTATGCGGCCGAGGATGAAGCCGCTTACCAGGCTGAATATCGTCTGTTGTTACAGGTTCAGGAGGCATATTCCAGTCACTTACGCAGCGTTGCAAGGAATAACGAATTCGAAGGGAGTTCGCTGATTCGCGAAATCGACCGAATGATCAAGCAAATCGGGGTAGCGATCGTTGACATTATCGATCAACCGGCACCGTTTGATCAGGGTAACCACGACGACCTGGTTTCCGGTTTCACCAAGTTACTCGGGTTCTACGCAGGCGTGTTTCGAGAGAAAAGGAGCATGGATGGCCGCCGGGTGGAAGAATGTACCGACTCTCTGGTGTACATGGGACTGCGGTTCGCATCCAATGGGCATCCCACTGTATTGAGGCATTGCCTTTGGTGCATTCAATCGATCATCGGGTCGATCTGTGAATCGATTGAGCCTGCGAACTTCTCTACCCTGGGCGGGGTATTGGCTTTGCTGTGGGGCGTCAGGGAATCCGGAGTCGCCAGGAATGAACCGGACATCGAGCATGAACTTGATCGTGCCTTGGGCAAACCCGCCAATGTTGGGGATGACGTATGGCGGCAGGCACAGCCGACCATCAAGCTTCGGCGGGAAGAACTTCGAAAGCGCCTGGCTGAAGGGGGTGAATCGCCGGATCGGGACAAGGCGGAAACGCTCTTGCGGGAGCTTATCGGTGATACTTCAGTGGGCGGTTGATGTTGGGAACTCTTGAACCACGCTCCACAAACGATCTGGAGAAAATTGGGGGAACAGACACGGAATGAAACCGGAAATTGACCGGTGAGCGGTCGATGTGTTTTCGATCCGGAGGGAACGGGCGGTTGATCGGAGAGGGCAATGCCTCGATTTGTAAGAACGGTGACAAAGGGCGAATGGATGGTGCTGGTACCTGGCGCCGTGGCGTACTTGCGGTACAAGGGGGCCGAGAATCCGAGGTCTCCCGAAGCCATCTACGAGTTGCTGGATGAGCTTGGGTTTCTCGAGGGAATTGACCGGACCCGGAGCAGCATTCTGAGTACGATTCGCATTCGGCTCTCCAGGCGATATGAAGGCTTGGTCGTAGACTAGCCGACGGTCAGGATGGTCCGAGCGCCGTCCGAACGGGCCGCGAAGGCAATGCATTGTTGTGCGAACGGATTGGCTGACATCTGATGGATGAGCGCATGTGGCAGACTGCGTCATTCTTCGCAGAGTAACGGGCGGAAGGCATCCAGGCGATCGATCGCACGACGGTATGAGCGGACCATGCCACGCCGAAACACGGGTCGCGGATGCGGAGAAAAGAGACAAGATCGGCGCCACCAAGAATCCGGCGTTCACGTATGATGTGCGGCGCATCGCCCAGAGGCGGTTTTGAAAGGAAGGAAAACGCAATGGCTATCGACGAAGGCACACTGACCAAGGGGCAGTTGAGAAAGCTCACAGCATTACGGCGATCGGTCGGCGACAAGCTGGGCGAAGAGGTATTTTCGAAGTGGATCGCCCAGCAGGCGGCGGCGGCAGCACCGAAGGCAGATCCGGTGGCAAGGAAGATCGAGGAAGCCCTGGCAGGTTTCGTGAACGACCGTTCCTTCAATCTCGGCGTATACGGTTACACGATCCGCCGTGCCCGCGGCAAGGGGGCGACGGGTTTTGTCGCGACGAAGAACCAAAAGACATGGCGGTGACCAGTATGGAAAATACTCTATGCGGGTGGCAATAGGGGACTTGCGGGGTGGCGGACTCGCAAAGTGGTATGTTGGGGTCACTTCTGGCGGCGGCTGCGAAAAGCGTTGTATGTTTGTTGTCGGCTCAGGCGATCGCTCCAGCGTGGAATCGACGGGAAACGCGAAGCAAGTCTGTTGCGCTTTGGTCATTTGCACATAGATCGAAACATTTGGGGAATGACAATAGCGATTCTGAGAATCATTTTTGATCGTTCAGCATTTCACAACCCAGGGTTTCGCCAGTTAAGCGAGAGTCGCTTGAGCGAGTTGTGCCGCTGCGGCCGAATGAAGGTGTTTCTCACGCCGACATTTCTTGAGGAGACAGTCGCCACTTATGGCGCTGCAGAGCGAGCTACTGACTGGGCCAATCATCTTGAATTTGCACTTGAAATATGTAACGGCGGAATCTTTCTTCCGAAGGAGGCCATTTGGCGTGAAGAGTTAGTCGCCGGACGGGGTACGTTCGCTGGGCACTTGGTGCCGAAGCGTCAAACCAAGCGACACAATTCGCTACCTCGATTGATTGAACAGCTCGGAGAGATTGCAAGAAGCGGTGATTTTTCGCACCAATGGTTGGCTACCGAAGCTGAGCGCAAAGACCATCGGGAGAAAAGGAAAACTCAGCGGGAAATCTTGGTTGACGCCAGAATCAAGGTTGGGAAAGAAAGAAAGGAACGACATATTACGGAGCCGTTGAATGCCTATTCGTACGAGCAATTCCGCGACTCGATCTTCCTTGATGTGGGACGGAATCTAATGGACCTAGTGAGCGCACGGAGGACCGCTGCTCTTGGAGATCAATGGGCGCGACAACCTCAGCGATTTCCTTTCTATTCGGCATTCGTGGAAGGGGTTGTCTACGCGGGCTATCACGCTACCGTCAGACACAACGAACCCATTGACGAGAACACGCAACCCGACTACGAGCAACTCGCTTACTTGACATGGGCCGACATTGTGGTGTCGAACGATCGCCGTTTTTTTCGTCAAGCCTTTGAGGCCATTTGGAAGCCTCGTGGCAAGCGTCTGGAGACTACCGAGAGTTTCGTAGCGCTAGTCGATCGGCTAGCCCCCAGCATTGGACCAGTAGGTAACAGGTGACGTACAAACTGCCAAAACGGGCGCGAAATCAGAATCATGGCCGCGCGTGCAGGAAAATACTGTGTCATAGAACTCGTGGTCACAAACTAATTGTGCGAGTAATCGGTTCCCGTGAATCTAGCTAAAATGTTTCGTGCACGAGTCGAGACGGCATTGGAGCATGTCGCCAACGAGGTTGTACTGATGGCCGTGGGCATCAGCGGCATCGTGTGGATCACGACGGGCGTACCGGCCTGGATATGTGCGCTAGCTATCGTAAGTGGCTTCGGTGGGGCGATTAGCGTGACCTACAAGCAGCGTCAAGCACAACTCGTCGAGCGTTCCAAGCCGGGAGCGAATATGCGTTTAGTTACCACGCTGCTTCAAGAGAAGCCAAATTGGCGTCCCAAGAAGTTTCTGCAGATCAAGCATCGAGGGTTTCTCTTCGATCCATACGGATTTGATGAGATACCGTTCCCTTTAGCTGTTAGCTCGCCTATGTGCCCGCAGTGCCGACATGACATGAGGTTCAGGTCTTTCGTGGACTGGCGGTTTCGTATCCGCAGCAAGGGTCGATGCCCAAATTGTGGTTTTGAAAGGGAAATTTCAGGGACAGGGGCAGAACTCGAACAAGCGGCTTGGGAGGAAGTTTGCCCGATCGTGCGTACCGACTAACACGGTTGTAGGGCACTATGGCATTGCTAGGCTGGTGCGCCGAGCGTGCAGAAAATGTGACGGTTTCAGTAGTGGAAAATATTCGTAATTCGAACAACCCGCGTCTAGAAATCCTTCGAAGGGAGATCGAGCAATCGGTGCTCAAGCCTTTTAGCTCACACGGATGGTCGGCAGACATTGTGAAGGAGGTCGATCGCGGGAGCTATATTGAAATCGGCGCAGCCAAAGGGACTGTGAAAGTTCGTATAGCTGTGCTTTACAGCAGGGGCGAAATTTCAAACGCACACTACAGGGAGCTGTCGGAGAGGGTTGATCATGTTTTCTATCACGGCCGACCATACAGGTTGGACTCCTTCACGCATGGTGTGACTGTTCCAGTCGAACCGCTTGGGGACTTTTTTCGTTTCTGGTTAAACTGAATAAGAATGTGGAGCCGACGCGTTCCGTCCCAATCGTGTCCAGCGAGGCACCGGCGGTCCGACGGATAACGGGTGAGAACCCGCATGATGCGATTATGGCCCGCGTGAAACAGTTCACGAGCGTGACATTGGCCAAGAAACTGGTAGAGAGACGGGTAGAGGATGAAGGGTACCCGCTTACGCGCGAGATCATTGATAGCAAGGCGACAGGAATAGCTTACTCGATGCAGAACGCGTTCGACTATATAGGGTCGAAGTCGAACAACAAGTTGAACAGACGTGTTGTGAGCCTCTATTACGGGACGATAGCGCTGGCCCAGGCGGAGTTGCTGGCGCTGCCATCGGGTCCGGTCAACAGCATTACCGACGAAAAGATTGTCACAATGCAGCCTGGGAGTATTTTCGTGTGACTACGAACCTCTGATTTGGTGTACGGAAATTCTATGAGAAACACGTCTATTGCTGCTGTTGCGAAAATCTAGCCGACGGGCTGGGCAGTACTTGGAGCGACGGATTGTCGGTGTGTACGAGGGCGACTGGGAGGGTGGAAACTCCGGTTGGAGCGGAGATACTTGGAGACAGTCGGCTATTAGGCTGAGGTATCAATGATGTTTCGCGTGAGATCCTGTAGAACGTGTCATTTTCTGGCAAAGGCCCATGTGGACCGGACAGGAGATTTCATATTCAGCTGGAGCGTGGAAGACCGTGCCAAGGGGGCAGTAGAGGACTTCTACGCAGCAGAGTGCGCCGAAGGGGTTTGGAGCACACGCATTGATCCTGACCTAAGCATCGAAGAGATGCTGACGATGAACCGCAAGCGAAATTGTTTCTACATAAGGAAGCAGGAAGGGATGTCTTTCCCTGCTGCCAGAAAATTGCTGGAATTCAGGGAGCGAAATCGCCGATCGAAACGGGAGCGGATGACGCTCTGGGCGACTGTTGGAGCTGTTCTGGTTGCATTGACGTCTGCGGCGATTTCTGTTGCAGCTTTTTTTCAGGATTAGGTTCGACATCAGGTGACTCTCCAGGCGTTCGGAGCGGAGGTGAATTACAAGATGCGGTACTTCGGGTGCGACTTGGGCTTCCGACTTGGAGTTGCAAATGGTAGGCATTGAAAGGGTAAAAGAGATTGTGGCAGTCCTAGAGCCGCATTGGAAGGAAATCGAAGAATTCGTTGAGGCCGAGAACATGAAGTTTAAGGCTCTATTAAGATCGGATCACACGAAGTCCGGGAGGATACTAAAATGCCACTTGATTGCAGAAACGTACGTAGAGAGGTATCTGTGTGAGAAACTTTCTCTTGCCGCGATATCAAGTGCACGGCTATCGTACTTCCAGAAGGTGATGTTGCTACCTGAAGACAACGGACCTCCGGCAATAATCAAGCCAGGTCTATTGCTACTGAACAAAATAAGAAACAAATTCGCACACAATCTCGACACGGATGTTTCAATTGACGAATTGGAGCCAATGATTGGTGTGCTAGCAGTTACTGGTCGCAGTATTAATGGACTCAGTGCAATTGACGCAATTGAATCTTTTACAGCACTTGCATGTACTTGGCTCCTCGTATCCCCTCCGCATCTGGAAGCACTGTTTGCGAAGGCATTTAGTAATGTGACCGCTAGTGCGAATAATCAGATTGATTGACGTATTGATGTGACACCGCAGAACTTCATGAGTAAAACCGTAACTTTGACTCTATAGCAAAAATTGGCACTGATGCCGTACAAGAACACCTCACACGTACGCAATATCCGGTATGTTCAACAATGGTCTTTAGGGTGGACTCCGCCGGAGTGTCCGCACCTACATTCAATGCGGCCACCAATGCCACGGTGACGGAAGCGGGAACGAACATAACGCTGACCTTCACCGAGGCAATCAGGCGCTCCGAGGGCTGGGCGGTGTACATGGCGGCAACCGACGGCTAATACGACGCACGGTGCCTAAATCATTCCTTGAGGCGCACCGGTCAGTCAAATTGCCTGTAGCAGGAAGGGGCGGCTGACTGGCTATCGTGGGCGCCCGCAAGAAAGGTGAAATAAGAAGTACAGCGGCAATTGGAAGAGTCCGCCTTCCCTCACGAATCAGTTATTTAAGAGGCGGCGGCAGAGAGGGAGAACTCTTGTATCGATCAGCCCTTAGGGTTTCAATCTTAGCTTTCTCATCCGCTAGGTAGGCGACAGGGTCCCAGCTACCCTGTTCTCGCGGTGGAATCCCATAGGTCGTTCGAAGCTCTTGGGTTAGGGCGGCAGCATCCAAACCTAAGCAAGCGTATCTGTACTGTCGCTCTTCAAAGTATTCTTCGAAGTCGGGTGGATACGAAATCTCAGCCGCAAAAGATATGGAGCGGTTTTCGCTCCGGATACGGCTAGGGAATATCATTATTTTGTACATCAAGCCGCGATCAATGCTTCTCCAGTCAACGTCCTCGGGCAAAGGGAGATCCTTCGGGTGCGACACTTGTGCTTGAAGATGTCCTTCAGCGGTTCTTTGACCGAAGCATAATCCATCGTCGCCGACAACGTCCGTGCACTGCACCATGAACTCATCCAAGACGCATACGACGCGAATTGCCAAATAGCGTGCCCGTCGCTTGTCAATCCACCGGTCTCGAAACCACGGCAAAACGGCGCCGACAATGACCCCGAAGAGACCGGAAGCAGCAGATAGAAGGCCGACTATGATTGTCTCTGTCAATGGCAAAGCGTTGTGGCCGATACTTTGTGTGAAGCCATAGGCGCGTCGGTTCCGCGATGTAGAGTTTGCAGGTTGAGTTGGGCGAGACCGTGCATTTGCTCCTTGTCGGTCTTGCTTGCTGCAGTATAGAGGGCGAAGATGGCGCGAGAATACAGCATAAAAAACAAACTGGAAGAGATGATACTGATCGGAGCGTCGCGCTTAATCACATTAGCAAGGGCAGCAATCACGGGGTCGACGAAAAAATTCTAGTTCACGCATAGCACAATTAGTTCATGGTTGTGGTGTAGCATCGGCCTTCAATGTTGATGCTCTTTGGTTTGGCCATTTCCTATAGCTATAGACGAGTCGGCACGATCTGGGACGGTCGCGCAGATCAAGCGGCCTCATTGTAGGTGAGATGAAACATCTTTTCCGTCAACCAACGTTTGAATCCCACGTCGTCCATGAACAGCTTGAATAGCTGCGTGTCGTCCTTCATAAGCGAAGTCATCACGCGCAACAGGGCTCTATCATGTTCCACCCGGGCGTTTTCCTTGTCCGAGTTCTCGCGGGCGTTCCGATAAGCTTCGTCGTCGGTTACTCGTGAGCGGATAGTCTGGGCGATCAGGTCGCGGACGCGGTCGGCATCCTCCCACTGGATGTCGCCGAACCGGTCGTTGAAGTCTCGGAGAATCTCCGAGAGCGGATCCAGCCCCGGTTCCGGGCGTCCGCCGCCGCCAGTTGTGGGCACGGGCTCGATCTCGCCTTCATCGTCCGCCAGCAGAATCTTCTGCGTCGTCCGCTTCTCAACCCGGTAGCTGTCCATGTCGATCGCTTCGAGGATGCCTCTGGATAGGTCGTCTTCCTGCGGCGAAGGGAGTTTGGGTATCAGGAAGTTCAGGAAGATGGAGCGCTTTTCCCATCCGGGGTTGGTGTAGGGCAGCACACAGCCCAGAAACGCATAAGTCCGAACGAACGCCTTGGCATTGCCCTTGAAGCGAATCTGACCGTCCTCGTCGAGATCTTCGAGGTAGGCGGCCACGCAGTTGTTGAGAATCGGATCGAGCCGGTCGCGATCCGCTCCGTCGAGGTACTGGAAAACTAGGCTGTCGATTTGCTCCTCGGAGTAGACCCGCGCACCGTCTAGGTCGGCCACCAGGTCGTGCAGCTTGTTTGGGTCCGTCTCGTCGGCGAGGACCGTTCCGCGGTAGTAGGGCTCGAAAGCATCCTGGATCGTGTCGGCATCGTTCAGGAAATCCAGAACGAACACGTCGTGCTTGTCGGGACGGGCGCGATTCAACCGGGAAAGGGTTTGCACCGCCTTGACGCCAGCGAGGGTCTTGTCCACGTACATCGTGTGCAACAGCGGCTCGTCGTAGCCCGTCTGGAACTTGTCTGCGCAGACCAGGAATCGGTAAGGGTGCTCCCGGAACCGCTCCTCGATCTTGGCGGAGGGGAACCCGTTCAGACTGGCCTCGGTCTCGGGCTTCCCGCTGAACTCGTGCTCTCCCGAAAAGGCGACGATCGCCTTGTAGGGGCTATTGCGCACCTTCAGATAGTCGCGTATGGCGTGGAAGTATTGGACGGCCCGCTCGATGCCGTTGGTGACGACCATCGCCCGAGCCTCGCCGCCGATCTTGTTCTGCCGGATCACCTGGTCGTGAAAGTGGTCGACCATGATCTCGGCCTTGGCCCGGATGGCGTGCTCGTGACCTTCGACGAAACGACGCAGCTTCCTTTGCGCCTTCCTGCTGTCGAACTTGGGGTCGTCCTCGATGGTCTTGGCGAGCTTGTAGTAGCTCGATATCGGCGTGTAGTGCGCCAGCACGTCCAGGATGAACCCTTCCTGGACGGCTTGCTTCATGGTGTAGCTGTGGAATGCGCTGTGCCTGACCTTGCCGTCCGCCTGGGGGTCCGCGCCGCCGAAGATCTCCAACGTCTTGTTCTTGGGCGTCGCGGTGAAGGCAAAGTAGCTCGCATTGGGCAAGAGCCTGCGGGACTCCATCAGGCGGTTGATCTGGTCCTCGTAGGTCTCGTCCTCCTCGACCCGCCCGGCCTCGGAAAGCGC
>JAPPHK010000058.1 GCA_028820795.1 Nitrospinota bacterium
GAGGAACCGGACCCGTCCGGGGAAGGCGGGAATGCCGGGCGGGCGATGAGCGGGCGTCGAACGCGACCGGGGAGGGAGTGTTCGAAGCCCCTGCAAAAACCTTCGCCGTCTTCATTCGCGCCCCGGCGCCTGATTCCATGAGAAAGCCCTCTCTCCCCGCAAGTGTCAATCTCTGCCGACGCGGGAGAAACCCCTCCCCCGCGACGCGCGCACGATACCGCATCCCGGGATTGCAGGGTGTACCGCAATTGCGGGGAAATGCGGGCAAAACCTCCTCCTATCGAGTCGCCCTCCCCTTCAACCACAGCGCCGCGCGCCTCAAGCGGCGGAACCACGGATAGAACGCACGGACGCGCTTCGGGTTCGAGGCGAACCACCTGGAGAGCCCCCCGAACCAGCCGGTTCCACCCGTCATCGCCGCGAGCGCCGTCATCGCCGCAGCCCCCTGGTAGCGGCGGCCTTCCAGGACGAGCACCATCCCCTCCTCGACATCGCAATCCTGCCCACGCAACCCGGCGAGAAGCTCGGGCGCGCGGTTCGCGTCGATGAGCGTCAGAGGCCGTCCGCACGGCGTCTTGAACCCCGATTTTCGCGCGTAGAAGCTGCAGAACGGACACTCGCCGTCATAGAGCAGAAAATCGCCCTGCGCGGATACGTCAGCGGTCTCGGTGTGCTCGGCCTCTTGCGAAGTCATCATCGCCTCCTCCGTTTTCGCGAATACATTCTCCGCGCGGGAGGGCGTCGAGGCAAGCGTTAGCGACGGCTATTCGTGCGCTTGAGTCAATCGGGATTGAAGTACAAGAAAAAACAAACACACAATCAGAAGTTTTGAATATGTCTGAAATTCACCGCCGTGTCCCGGTCTTTCGTCAAAGCCGCAAGGTAAAGGTCCAGGTCCACGGTAAGTAAAGGCGTTTCCAAGGTGGCGACTTCCAGGAGCGCGGCGTCGGTCAGCCCGAGCCGCCTGAATTCTCTGTTCTGAGAAGCGACCTCGCTGACGACGTGTATTTCCCTGCTTTCTTCAATGGTGGAGCGTAGTTGTTCAAAAAAGCGGGACCGCTCGGGTTCTCCGTGTTGGGCGAGCAGGTTGGATGTTTCTGTGAGCGTGTTCGGGGTGACGAACACTTGGTCGACGATGTCCAAAAGATTACGCAGAATTAGGTAATCTTCTTCTACAAATTGTTGCAAGCGACTATGTTTGGCGATGAACTCCTCCCCCACTCGGCCCACGATGAGCAAGACGAGAAGGTTCGCATCGATGAAATACCCGGCCGGGGGCATCAAATTATTCGGTAACGACGGGCAGGACGCGGTCCGTGACCGATGACACACGACCGTTTTGCTTGTTGATGCTTACGACCTTATAGGAGCGTGCTTCGTGCTCTTTACCGAAAATAGTGGTCAAGGTACCCCGCTGAGATAACGGACGATAAAAACCAATCGTTATCTTCCAGTCGTTTGACTCCATGTCGAGATCAACTTCTTCAAGGCCGACACCCGTGATAGTCTCATCACCGAAGAGATCGATAATGTATTCTTTCGCCGTTTTCACGGCTTGCTTCACTTCCATTGGAGTCTCCTTTTCGTTATCGGGTCCTCCAAGCACAGAAATAACACGGCTAGTTGGCAGGGACAAGGAAACCACCGTACACGGTAGACACGCCCCTTCTACCACCCCACAGCGTACGACTCGCGCCTCGGATCGGCCCCGGCGAGCAGGAAGCCCGTCGCCGGGTCTTTCACGATCGCGCAGACGCTGCCGGGCGGCCAGCTGAAATCGGGCCAGGGACCCAGCTTGTAGCCCATCTCGGAGAGCGCGGGGCCGGCGTCGCCCATAAGCCGCGCCTCCGCCCGCGCGCTCCCGGGTTCGTAGGAATGGGGCCAGAACGAATTGGGGAAATTGGAGGTGGCGGCCCTCGGGGCTTCGATCGCCATCTGGGGCAACATGCCGAACAGGACGTGGTTCAGGAACACCTGCAGCATGGCCTGGGGCTGGACGTCGCCGCCCGGGGTGCCCAGCGTCATGTAGAACGCGCCGTCCTTGAGGGTGAGGGCGGGGTTCGGCGTGAGCCTCGGACGTTTCCAGGGCGCGAGTGCGCTCGGGTGCGCCGGGTCGAGCCAGCTCTGGGAGCCGCGCCCCGAGACGGTCGCGCCCACGCCGGGAACGAAGGGCATCGCGTTCGCGGGGTCCGAAGGCGTGCAGGAAAAGGCGTTTCCCTCCGAATCCACCGCCGTACAGTAGGAGGTATCGTGCTGGTATTCGGGCGCGGCCTCATTGGGAACGCGGTGCGCGCCGTCGTAACGCCACGGATGCGCACCACCCTGGTGCGCCCAGGGGTCTCCGGGTTCGGGAATGTCGGCGAATGCCTTGTCCATATCCACCCGCTCCGCCTGCTTGGCTGCGTATCCCCTGGAGAGAAGGCCGTCTATCGGAACGTCCACGAACTCGGGGTCCCCGATGTAAGCCTCCCTGTCCGCGAAAGCGAGATTGAGCGCGGACATCATCGCGTGGAGGTAGCCGGGGGAATTATGGCCCAGAGAAGCTAGGTCGAAGTTCGATACGATGTTCATCGCCTCGAGCAGCGTCGGCCCCTGACACCAGGGGCCGCAGGCGTAGACCTCATGCCCCAGGAACTCCGTCATGACCGGTTCTTCCTCCAGCACGTGGAAATCGGCCAGGTCGTCCATCGTCATCAGCCCGCCTTCGCGCTGTATGAAATCGACCATCAGGCGGGCCGTCTCCCCGGTGTAGACCTCATCGCGCGCCGCGCGAACGCCTCCGGCGCGTCCTCCGGCCGAGCGTTGCTCCGCGCGCACCATGCGCCTCATCGTCTCGGCCAGATCGGGAATCCGCACCCGTCCGCCCACGGGAATGAGTTCACCACCCGGAAAATAGACGGGCCGCGTCGATTCCCAGCGGTAGTAGTCTTTTTCCGCCGCCTTGATGTGCTCGTACATGAAATGGTGCATGGCGAAGCCGTCCTCGGCCAGGGAGATGGCGTCCTCCGCCACGTCGGCGAAGGTCATCGTGCCGTAGCGCTCGAGCGCCATGAGCCAGGCGTCTATCGCCGCAGGCGTGACGGCGCGGCGAACGCCTGCGGGAATCTCGCCGCCGCAGTTTTTCTCGAACCACTCTATGGATGCCGCCTTGGGCCATCGGCCCAGGCCGCTGATGGTGAGCACGCGCTCTTCTTCCGCCAGATAGATGATCGTGGGCGCGACGCCCAGGAACGACACCATGTCGGAGTGAAGGACGCTCAGGCAGATACCCGCCGCAACGCCTGCGTCTATCGCGTTGCCGCCTTTTTCCAGGATCCTCAGGCCCGCCTGGCTCGCGTAATGATGGCCGGATGCGACCATCGCCTCGCGCGCGCTCACCTGCGGCCTGTGGGAAATGTATTCGCGTCCCTCGGGAGTGGTGTGGCGGAAAGCCATGGGGGAGCCTCCTTGTGTTAGGAGAATCGAGTCCCCGCCATCTTGCCAGATGTGTTCAGGGGAACGCAAAGAGTCGAACCCGATTGATGAATGAGGGTTCGACGCGACCCAGGGAGGGGCTGCAGCTTTCGATCAATGGAGGAGGAATTTCAAGCCTTTTGTAGGGGCCGTTCGCGAACGGCTCTTGTCGGAGGAACGGGCGCTTCACGAAGCGCCTCTACGAGTTCGTTTCGATACGTGCGTTGTCTGTAGGGACAACCCTCCGTGGTTGTCCTTCGTCAGGACAGGCACGGAGGCCCCGGACAGGCAATGGCCTGTTCGGCTACGGTGAACAATTCGATATCGGGATTCCCGCCCTCCTCAAGAGGGTTTTTGATAGCCCTCCCCGGAGGACTTTTTCAACAACTCCCTACGCCATCGCCTCATCCACGAAGCGCATATCCACGGCCTCGTCATACGAAACGCCCGTGGAAATCAGCCCCCCGCTCAGGCACGCGGCTCTGAGCCACTCGAAGCTCTCCTGCGCGAGGCGGGGGTTCCGGTTCCAGAGGCCGATGCTCTTGTAGCGCGCAATGGCCTGAGTCAGAAGGTTTAAGTCCATATCCTCGAACCAGGACCGAACGAGCCGGGCAATTGCCTCCGCGTCGTTCTCCGCGAGCCAGTGCTCGGCCTTCGCCATGGCGCGCGTCATGCCGAGGGCGGACTCGGGCTTTTCCCGCAGGAACGCACCAGGCGCGTAAAACGCCGTATAGGTCGTGAGCCCCCGCTCCGCCGCCTGATACCAGACGTGGCCCGCACCCTCCCGGATCAATTGCTCGGCGAATGGCTGAAACACCTGGACCACGTCCACTTCGCCTGAGCGCAGGGCGTCCGCGTTCTCGCCCATTGTCCGGTCGGAGACCCTGCTTAGGTCACCCGGGTCGAGGCCCGCCAGGCGCAGGTCGTGCTGCAGACACATCCAGGGTGTGGGCACCTCGCTGACGGTGGCGACTTCAGGGCCTGACAGATCGCTCATCCGGAATCCGGGGTTCGGCTCGCGTCCGATGAGAAAAAACGGATCGCGGCAGACGACCTCGCAGAACACCTTGAGGTCGCAGTCGGGGTTCTTGTCGTACGCCACCAGGACGCGCATGGGGCCGCCCCAGCTCACCTGCGCCTCGCCGGACATGAGCAACTCCGCGTTCCGGGCGGGGTCGGGCGAGGTTTCCACCCGAACGTCCACGCCTTCCTCCTCATAGGCCCCCAGCGAGAATGCGGCGTAGAACGGCGTATAGAAAACGGCCCTGAAGTTTTCCAGCAGCGTGATGCCCACGTGAACCTCCTCAGAGAATCGGCGCGAGGGTTTTCGACATCAGCTCGCGCTCGTCGATTTCGAACACTTCCGCCAGCCAGTCGGCGAGTATCTCCTGGCCGATGGTGGGGTTGTCGTGCTGGCAGTGGTCGGCGCCGGTCTCCTCCTGATCGACGAGCCGGAGCGTCGCGTCCACTCCGGCGTCTTTGGCGGCATCATAGACCCTGCGCGCCTGGGCCACGCCGAGCACGTCGTAGCCCCCGTGGACGATGAGATAGGGACACTTCATGCGCCCGATGTGCCCCTCCAGCGTATAGGGCGTGAGCTTCTCGACGGCTTCGCGCACGCTATCCGCGCCGAAGACCCACTTGATGGAATCGGCCAGGCGGTGATCCTCGCCCGCGTCGCGCCATGTATCATGCAGGCTCCACCCGGCGGTGTGGGAGAGTGCGGCGGCGAGCCTGTGCTCGTAGCAGGCCGCACGCGCGGCGAAATGGCCGCCGATGCCCCCGCCGCATACGGCGATGCGAGAAGCGTCCACGTCTCCCCTCCCCTCCAGATAGTCGATGCAGCGGCCCACCGGAACCTCATAATCATGGCGGCTGGTGATGCCTCCCCGCCTCAGCGTGCCGCCCTGGCCGGGGCCGTCGATCATGAGCGTGGATATGCCGCGCTGCAGGAATCCTCTGCCCGCCATGAACCACATCTCATCCTTGTAGGCGTCCAGACCCCCGAAGCTGATGACGGCGGGCTGTTTTTCCACGCGGAAGGGCGCTGGCACGAAATAGGCGTCCAGATGCGCGCCGTTCTCATACGGAACCCGCACCACCTCGCCGGGCGGCGTGAGGTGGGCGAGAAACGCCTTGGAGCAGGCTTCCACCTTCTCGAAGGTCTCGATCCTGCGCGGGTCGTCCGAGGCGAGCCAGAACTCCGCGCTCCGGTAGTAATCGGCCGCGCGCAGCCAGCAGTTTCGCGCCGTCTGGATGCGCCCCGCAGAAGCGGCCTCATCGCCCCGCGCGCGGTTGCTGTCGCCCACGCGGGTCCACTCGGCGTGCCAGCTCTCGTTGTCGCCGGGCGTCATGCGGCTCGCCGCCAGGAAACACTCGCTCACCGAGCCGCCGCCCTCCTGGGTCTCGCCGAGGGCGCGCCTGAACTGATAGGACATCCAGGGATGCTCGGGCCAGTGATGCCAGCCGTAGGGTTCGTAGTGCGGCCCCCGGGATTCGTCGATCCGGTCGATCGCTTTTTCTTCCATGAGAAAACCCTCCCCGCGGTCTGTCTGGAATGGTGGAGCGCCCGCCCGCTCGGCGGATGGAAGGAACTACCCCCGCGCGAGCGGAAGTGAAATCAGATGGTGAACGATATCCGCCTCGTACTCAAGCGAAACGCACAGCCGAACGAGCGGCCCCCGGACCGGTCCGTCACCCTATGCGGAAGCGGCTCCTCCGGCCAGGGGGCACTCCTTAAGACATTGTCCCTTAACGCAACAGTGTCAGAGTTTTCGTCACCAATTCCCGCTCGTCGATCCATAGAGCGTTAAAAAAACCGACCTGCAATGTGATACGTACATCGGGACACTTCCCAGAAATCCCGATGTTCAGCACCCAGAGAGAGCAGCGGCATCCAGACAAACCCTAGTTTGCAGAATCAGGGGCTTCCGTCTGCACGTCTTCCTGTAATGTTTCCATTCTTTCCCGTGATTCTTTCACTGATTGAACTCTGAGATCGAACGACCAGGTCCCATCATCATCCCTTTGACTCCCCACCAACTTATTTTCCACTAGCTCCGGATAGATGATGCGAGCCTTACCCCATTGCGATTTACAGCTTATGCTTATCTTTCCTCCCGATATTTTCCATGTTCCCGAACAAGTGGAGTTTGTCCAGGCGGAAGCAAGAAAACCCGTCACCTTACCGGACGAGAAAAAGGTGAACGATTGCCGATGTCCGCGAGAATTCACGCCACCGAAGATTTTCCCGGATATCCGCGATTTCATCGATGCATCCAGAAGCACACGTACATCTTTGCAGAACTTTCCATCCAAACCCCGGCACCATGCGCCCAGGTACTTTCTGTACCCCTTCGGTGAATTCGACGATTTCGCCTGTCTAAACGACTCGGTATCCAGCCTCGCACGCTCCGTTTTTTCCAGCATGTTGAGGATACTCGTATATTTTCTCAATTTAGCGAGTTCTATCGCTTTTACCCCTTTAGGTCCCCGAATCGAGATATCGGCCCCCGCCTCCAACAATAATCCGACGATCTCGAGATGCCTCTCCTGTGTAGCGATGAACAAGGCCGTCGCCCCATTCAGGGCACGTATATCAGGATCTGCGCCTGCTTCGAGTAGCATTGGCACCATCACCACATAGCCCCTTTGCGCCGCATGCATGAGTCGCGTCCAACCGCGACCGTCACGGTCGCGCACATTGACGTTCACCTCTCTCCCACCCAACATCCTACTCAGGCTATCGATGTCTCCCCTCGTCACGGCCTCCGAAATTTTCGACAGTTTTTTGGGAATGACACGTTTTATTCCGAGCCTAGGTTCTCTAGCTTGCGCACGCCTTTTTGGTGGGCGAGACGGTTTCCGGGGAGCAGCCAACCGCTTTTTCGGCGACCCCCACTCGCGAGCGCGTTGTTGCGCCAACGCGAGTTGTTCAGATGTCATCTTCCTCCTCAGCGCATCGCGCTCTTTCAGTGCATGGGTATCACCCCGGCTCGCCGCCAGATTGAACCACATATGCGCTTCCACGTAATCCTGCACCACCCCATAACCTTTGCGAAACATTTGACCCAACTGACGCATCGAGAGGCTGTCCCCTTGCGCGGCGGCCCTCCGCCATTGCTCGATCGCCTCCGCAAAACGCCCGGCATCCCAGGCAGTCTTTCCCAGCCAGTAATCCGCACGGGCATCCGCGACGCAAACCAACGTCAGCGCAACGCAAAGAACCATTGGCAATGTTAATTTGCTATACATCTGGTTCCCTCCCCTTCTGCGATATCACTCTAGGTAGGAATGTCATTCAATGTTAGACGCATTCATCATTCTTACAACATTTCTATTCTCTTCTTGCTTCATCTCGCCTTCTGGCTGTCTCCGCTCTTTTGTTGTTTCACGAAAAACCTGGCGCAGGTTTCGTACTCCCTGTCGTTTTTTCGTCTTAAGAATGACATCGCTCCCCTATGCGGAAGCGGCGCCTCCGGCCACGGGAGCGGGAACGGGTTCTCCCTCCTCGGCGAGGCGTCTTCTCTGAAGGATGAAAACCGCGCCCAGCATGATCGCGCCCGCCAGGTGGTTCAGGTAGCCCGGCCAGAACAGAAGCCCCGCCGCCAGGAACAAATACCCGCGCATCGGGGTCGAGAAACGGAAGTACATGAACCCGACCATGGCGGCGGCCAGGGCCTGGAAGCCGAGAAGCCCCGCGGCGAAAGTCTCCAGCGATAGCCAGGGCTGGCGGATGAGCAGAATCGGGGTGAAGGCGAACATCAGCGGCAGGATGTACATGCCCTTCGCCGTGCGAAAAGAGGCCCAGGCGGCCTTCGCCGGGTTGGCGTCCGCGATGCCCGCCGCCGTATAGGCGGGCACGCATACAGGGGGCGTGAAGCAACTGTCCAGGCTGTACCAGAACACGATGAGGTGCGCGGCGAGGAGCGAGAGCTTGAACGGCTCTCCGAGTTCCAGGAGCGCGGGCACGGCCATGACGGACAAGACGATGTAGGCCGCGCTCGTCGGCAGGCCCATGCCCAGCACGAAAGAAGCGATGCCCACCAGGAGGATGCCCAGGAACAGGCTGTCGTTCGCCAGGTTCGTGACCAGGGAGGAGAACTTGAGGCCCAGGCCGGTCTGGAACAACGCGCCCATGATGATCCCCACCGCGCCCACCGCCGCGCAGATGGAAAGCGATTGAATCGCGCCCTTCTCGAGCGCCAGAACGATGTTCCAAAGGCCGCGGCCCACCTCGCCCATCACTTCCTGCAGGCTCGTGCCCTCCCTCCTGGCTTTTTCCAGCAATACGAGAGCGCCTTTGAGCCCCGCCAGGATCACGACGGAGAGAATGCCCGCGAGTCCCGCGTAGGGCACGGGTCTTCCCGTCA